>JBBPYR010000201.1:0-20239 GCA_038199755.1 Ktedonobacterales bacterium
GAGGCAATTGGGCTGCGCCCCAATTGCCTCGCCTCTCACAGGAGAAGGGGAGAAACGGTTTTAAGGGAAACGGTGGGTGATCTTTTTGTGACGGTAATGAGTGTATCTGCTCTGCACATAGCACTGCAACGAAACAGCAGCAACGAGAAGAGACTCACCAACATGTCAGTGGAACTCTGTAGCTCGACACAATCATGCTAGTAGCCACGTCTTTTGTTGTAGCGGCTCCGGAGTATTGTGTGCAGAGTACGTTGGCACCCTACACTCATTACATATCACTACACCTAGTATACATGCTGCGCCTTTGCCCACTCTTTTCTTTCGCTTCATAGTTGCAGTTTCTTTCATTTCTTGTGTAGCACTCTTTTTACAGCTAAAAAGAGTACTTCATGCAAGAAGTGTTTTTATCGTATGCATCTCTTTAGAGAAGAAATTACAAGGTCTTACATAAGACAGGGAAGGCAGAGTTGTTGCTGAGCTGGCAAAACCTTTCAGGGTACCTCCGTAAGGCAAATGTGGTATGATAGGGGGTGTAGAACGCACGAGATAAGATCGGGCACACGTTGCCCGTGACATACATGCTGAATGAGGAGGTCTCTTTTTTCGGTGAAAGCAGTAAAAACGCATGTGGGACGCTGCGATACATGTGGTGAGCCCGCGGCATACGCACAGTTATTGGCGGGTGGTCGCCGTTTTCTTTATTGTGAGCAACATGCTCCTCTGCTGGTGAGAAAGCAGGCTGATGCAGCCAACGCGACCAGCAAAGATGATGCCAAGAAGTAGCGAATAATACGATGGGCACGGCCCGTTGTGTGCTATCTCAGCACACAACGGGCCGTGCTCATCGTATTATTCGCTTGGTGCCATTGGTAATTGTACGTAGAATGTCGAGCCTTCTCCTGCTATGCCACGGCTTTCCACCGTTACCTTGCCGCCCATGGCGTTGATCAGGCTTTGAGAAATGAAGAGACCGAGCCCAGAGCCGCGTACGGGACTATTGATGTCGCGTTCCAGGCGTGAGAAACGCCGAAAGAGTTTTTTCTGCTCTTGTGGTGGGATACCGTTTCCCTTATCGGTGATGCCGATGATTACCCAAGGCGTGCTGTTGGTCAAATTGGTGGTGGTTGCCACGCGGGCTGTATAGATCAACGGTGTGCGGGGGGGAGAGTATTTTAAGGCATTGACACTGATATTCATGAGGACTTGTCGTAAACGGGCAGGGTCGGCAATCACTTCCAGCTGCGGTGGAATGTGCATCTGCACTTCACGCTGGTCCTTTGTCAGTTGCGGCCCAATCAAATCGAGCACGCTCTCAAGTATCTCTTGCACGGGAACGTGCGCGAAGAGAGATGGGCGAATACCAGACTCTATTTCCAGGCGGCTCGCATCCATTACGTTGCCGAGCATAACAACTAATTCATCGCAGCTACGGCGTGCCTTTTGTAGAAACTCTTGCCGTTGCTCTTGTGGCAACATATCCCCATATTGTGCCAACAGTTCTATATAGCCCTGCACGGCTGTCAGGGGAGTGCGTAGCTCATGGGAGGCGGTGGTCATGAACTGGTCTTTGAGCTGATCGAGTTCTTGCAACTGCTGGTGGGCATTACGAATGTTTTGATAGAGCTGAGCGTTGGTAAAAGCGATCGCGGCCTGCTCCGCAAAATCTTGTACATAGGAAAGATCATTCTCATCGAACATCTTTTTGTTGCGGATAGTATTTGAAAAAGTGCGTGCAAGTATAAGGAGTCCAACCGCGTTTCCGCCCGCGATCAGCGGAGCAAAGATGACGGTAGAAACAGCGTGACGCATCAAATGGTCACGCAGCGACTGTGGCTTGCTTTGCTCTCGCATGGAGTTTAAGCGCACTATTGGTAGTGGTGCTGAATGCTGAGAAGTTGTTCCCATGGCAGAATGGGATGATGTTACTACGAGTGGTGCCCGTAGAGGGACTAGCAGCGGTTGTAGCGACTGTAGCACCTGTGCCTCATATTCATGCATATGAATAGATGGCCATTCGTTCTGTAGTGGAGGTGCTTGAGGGCTTACAAAATTAGCTGTAGGTATCAGTAGTTCTTTTTCGTCTTCCACATACAGGAGTACGTAGTCCGCACGGAGCGCATAGGCGGCTTCGCTACAAATCAATCGACGAATTTCGTCTGGCTCTACTACCGCTGCATTGAGGCGAGCGGCAAGATTTGCGATAGCGCGGGCAAAGGCTGCATGCTCACCGCGTTCCTGATAGAGATGGGCATGCTCAACTGCTGCCGCTACCTGTTCTGCATACATTTTAATGAGGGTGATATCGTGCAATACGCTAGGATCGCTACTGCGTCGTGCGACCCCCAGACAACCCAAAAGCTTCTCATGATAGAAAAGGGGAAAAAAAAGCAGATTTGGTACATGCTGCTCCTGTTGCCACGAATATACCTCTTGTGGAGTTGTATGCACATGCTGCATCCAAGCGATCTCAGTAATTTTTCCGGCTTTGACGGTATCTAAAAGGACACTTGCTCCGTGAAATTGCCAATGTGTGTGCTGGAGAGGTGTAGGGAGTTCATCTTGCTGGTAGCGTGGCCCGCTTACCGTGGCGGTATGCACCAGCAGATGGGAATGTACACTAATGGGTTGATCGTGTTCTTCAAGCAGTACGAGCATAGCGGCATCAAACTCTAATTCCGACACAACCTGGCTCACAACCAGTTCTTGTAATTGCTCGACCTCTAAAATATCGGTAAGTTGCGTGTTCAAGTAGCGTAACTGCTCCGCTTCTCCCTGTTGTTGCTGTCGTTCTTGCAAGAACCGCTCATTCTCACGAGTGGCAACGAGATAGCGCATAGCGACAAGGATGCCGACGATGGCAGTGATAATAACGAGGTCACGTGCGACCTCGTTCTCTCTAAAGATTTCTCCATAGACCGTGAGGCCAAAGAGAATTATCAGTGGGATATAGACAATCAGGCTTTGTATGCTGCTCCATGTACTTGTATAGGCATCCTGCCGCTTTTTTGCTTGTTCGTTTTCATAGTTTATGGTTTGGGCATAGGGGGGTGTGCGTTCGAGAAAGGCACGTCGCGCCAAGACTGCATATTGATGCAGGCTGGAATAGCCGATCAGTAAAAAGCTGCTACACCAGAACGAGTCTATATAGAATGTGCCTGTTGTATAGCTACTGAACAAATTCTGATAGGCATAGCTGGAGTCAGCCCAGATATTGGAAAGAATACCCATGCCCAGGATCATCAGCGATGAACGGAGAATGGGAGCGGTGCGTCGTTGAATTAAGAGTGCAATTGCCAGAATCATCACAACATCCCAGACAGGATACGAAAGGGCCGTGAACAGCTCCAACTGCGAAATCTTATCGTGCTGTAGCATGTAAGAAGGACCAATCAGGAAAAACCAGCTCACACTGAAGATAGAAAGGGTGCTGATGAGTGCATCAAGCCCCATGCGGGAACGAAAGCGTAGCAGGGTAGGCATACAAAGAATGCCGAGGAACAGCAGCGTATAAGCGAGATTAAAGAAAAAATCGGAGTAAGATGGAAACGGTTTTTGCTTGCTATATTCGAGGTAGAGGTAATACGTGCCACCGATAACTTCTGCTACCAGGCCTGTGCCAATCAATGCCCACGCCAATTGGTGGCGTTCACTCAGGCGTACTGGTCCAAAACGGGCTAGAAACGTGGTGCGGTAGGCCCAGACCGCTCCAATGAGTGCTGTGGCGGGATAGGTCGCATCGCCGAAAATGATATTCCCACGAACACCCCCAATCTGAAAGAGCATCCAGAGAAAACTGCCCGTGAAAAATACTATACCGATTGCACCGGCAATAAAGTTATAGCGGCCCAGTTTTTGTGTATAGGCTAAGGTAAGATCGTTGGTGGCTGTTATTTGCATGTGGTCTCAAGATATCTTTTACTATACAATACAAAACACACTTTTTCGTAACGAATAGATTGTGTAATAGCAATGGCTCTACTAATAAAGTCGTCAAAACTATCATATCATATTAGTTACAAAAAGAAATAGTAGGAATGAGATGGAACAACAACCAGTGATTATTACTGCCGCTATTGTAGGGGCAGAGGTGACAAGAGAGCAGCAGCCCTATGTGCCTGTGACGCCCCAGGAGATTATCCAAGCGGCAGTAGCATGCCACGAGGCGGGTGCGGCAATCATTCATCTGCATGTGCGTGATAGTCAGGGGCAGGCGACGCAGGACGGTGTGACGTTCCGCACGGTGGTAGAGGGCATACGCGCCCGCTGCAATGTGATTACGCAGGTCTCTACCGGCGGTGCCGTTGGGATGAGCGCAGAGGAACGCTTACAAAGCATTGCCTGCCAACCTGATATGGCGACACTCACCACCGGAACCGTCAATTTCGGTGCTGGCGTTTTTATGAATGATCGCGGGCTGGTAGAGACGTTTGCCCGTCGTTTGCGTGCCGCACAGATTGTGCCAGAGATCGAGCTATTCGATATGGGCATGCTTGATGAGGCACTGCGTCTGCGGCAGTTGGGGTTGATCACCGACCCGATACAGTTTGATTTTGTGATGGGTGTCCCTGGTGCCATTGGCGCGGACCCTGCCCATCTCTTGCACATGGTGCGCTTCCTGCCACCGGGGAGCAGCTGGAGTGTCGCGGGTATGGGACGGCATCAGTTGACGCTCGGTGTGCTTGCGCTAGCTCTCGGTGGCAATGTGCGTGTTGGCTTTGAGGATAACATTTATTATCGTAGGGGGCAGCTTGCCAGCAGCAATGCCCAACTCGTTGCGCGCATGGTACGTCTTGCCGCCGAGCTAGATCGCCCGGTCGCGACAGCGGAGCAGGCACGGGCGATATTGCAACTGGACAGGTATCACTAACTCAAGCTGATTTGTGTTGCTCTTCGGGCGGGGCATCGAAATGAATTTCCAACGCCTTATTGACAAAGCGGGCGACTTTCGCTTCCTGATGTGCCAGAACAGAGGGAAGGGTGATATCGCGCTTGAAATTCCCGATCTCGATAATCATCTCGTCGCCCTTTTTGGTCATGAGCACCTTGTCCATCTCAACGTGTGGGAGCGGTAGGCGCAAGATGTACTCATTGCCCTGACGCGTGATTTCCTGAATGGGTCCACGGTAAAACACCTGGGTTGGGTCCTGCGTGCCGAAAATGGTCTCTGCGAGTGCGCCGAGGGCATCGACGCCGAGAATTTCCTGCGATCTATAAGGTGCTTCCCAGATGGGGAGTGGCGCAAAGGTCTGGTGAATTTGGCGGCGCAGCTTCTCCTGATTGCGGTACAGGTCTTGCATGAAGGCGTCCTGATACTCCCCGGCTTGAATGACGCGGTTACAAACGACGCCATCGATGGGATAGCCGAAGAGGGCCAGGTACGTTTCGGCGCGTAGTGCCTCTTTTATGACCATGCGCTCAGGATTGACCACGGGTCGATAGGAACTGATGGCGGGATCGCCAAGCACTTCACGTAGTACTTTGACGCGCTCACCGAGGGCCTTGACCGATTCGAGCACATCGGCGTTTGGCAAGAAGGCTTTGAGCAGCGGGCGAGCGAGATTCAGGGTGCTTCCCTGTAAGGCGTTGAGGCGACTGGCATACCACTGAAACGTGTCGGGCATGCTGAGCAGGCGCACGGTTTCGCCGGTGGGGGCGGCATCAATGATCACGACCTCGAAATTGCCTTCTTTCGCGTTGCGGTAAATGTTGACCAAGCTCACAATTTCATCCATGCCGGGGATGAGAGCCAATTCTTCCGCCATCACTGCGTTGACGCCGCGCTGACGCAGGGTCTTGCTCATGGAATTCTGGAGCTTGCTCCAGCCGCGTCGCATTTCATCCAGAACGTTGACCTCTTGCGCCCATAGGTTCGTCTCTAATTCCTGTGGTTCAGAGGTGAGAGGGACACGCAGGCAATCGGCCAGGCTGTGCGCAAGATCGGTGCTCACGACCAGCGTGCGCTTGCCAAGGCGGGCCGAGCGAACTGCGGTGGCCGCTGAGACTGTCGTTTTCCCAACGCCACCTTTTCCAAGGTAGAGTATAATACGCATATAAGCATTCCTAATTCTTGAGAAAAATGGGTTGTTTTCACATGTAGGGGGGGGAGTGATCGCTTCTTTTACTCAATTCCATCATCGCTGTTGGGCGTCCCCTACCATTTGCATGTACGTAAACTGCACCATTTTAGTTTTATTTTTTAGTAATGGTACTAACTTTGCTCATTTCGAGCGTCTCGTATAAAAGGCACATAATATGTCACTATGCCATGTCATCCCCCTGTGTGAATTGTTACGTACATATCGATACAATCCAGAAATAGCATTGTAACAGGGCTATGTATTGCGAGGAGGAATCTCAACGATGCGACAAGAACAGGTGCAGCTACAGGATGCGTATCGCTATTGCCAGTTGGTGGCACGGCGAGCATCAAAAACCTTTTATTGGGGGTCTATGTTCTTGCCACCACCTAAGCGTTCTGCTATCTGGGCGGTTTATGCTCTGTGTCGCGTGGTCGATGATATCGTTGACGAGGAGGTAACACCCGATGCGCCACGGGTGGGACATCTGAGTGGCTCGTCGAATCCTCAAGCTGAACTTGATAACTGGCGGCGTGCGCTTGAGCAGCTCTATCAAGGTGGCATATGTGACGAGAGTAATCTCATACAGGTGGCGTGGCGCGATATGCTGACACACTATGACGTGCCACTACAGCCCGTCCTCGATTTGCTTGCTGGCGTCGAGATGGATTTGACGCACAAACGCTACCAGACCTTTGACGAACTCTACTTGTATTGCTACCGCGTCGCTGGCACTGTAGGGCTCTTGACCAGCCCAATTTTTGGCTATCGCGATGAGACGGCTTTGCAGTATGCGGTTGACCTTGGGGTAGCATTGCAGTTAACGAATATTCTTCGCGATATTGGTGAGGATGCGCGGCGAAATCGTATTTATCTGCCTCTAGATGAGATGGCACGCTTTGGCTATAGCGAGTGCGATTTGATGGCAGGGACAATCAATGACGCCTTTTGTGAATTGGTGCGCTTTCAGATTGCGCGCACTGATGAGTATTATCAGCGTTCACAGGCGGGCATTTGTCTGCTCAATGCCGATTGTCGTCTGGCGGTCAACCTGAGTGGCACCTTATATCGGCATATTCTCGATCGTATTCGCCTCAATAACTATAATGTCTTCACAAAGCGAGCGAGTGTGCCATTGAAGACGAAGTTGGCTGCAGCCTCGCAATTCTGGTTTCTTCAGCAGTATGAGTTGGTTAAGGAATTATACAGTGTATAATATGATGAGATAATCCGTGTCATCATGCAAACAAAAGAGGTCGCCCTTGATTGTATTCAGGGCGACCTCTATTTATTACACGCTATATCGTATAGTGCTGGTGAAAATAAGGGGCTGCATTACGACTCGATTTTGCCGATGCCACGCAGAAGTTTTACAAACTCCAGGTGACGCACGATTTCCATGCGATCGCTACCACCATTTTGGTACCACTGTCGAAGCCAGAGCAGCGAAATAATCTCTTCCGAGGTGAAACCGCTCTGTTCCAACTTGTCTGTTTCCGTTGTGGTGTCCTCAACCTGTGTTATGAGCTCTAGTGGTCGTGTATTCATATAAGTATTGTCCTCCCGCCTTGAAATGGCGTTCGTTCCTCCGCCTCTGTCTTCCGCTAAGATTGATAACATTTTACGCTACTGTTTATTCCAATTCCTCATCTACTAATTCCTCTTGCCTCTAGTGTAAACGGAAAGGGGCGTAATAGCTATCTACTATATTACACGGAATATGTGAAATACGTCACTATTCAGTTGTTTTTTTTGCCTGTTGGCTGTTATGTAGCTCTATGAGCGGAGGTTACACATCTCAGCTACCTGCACTCTACTATATACGTTTGGTCCCCCCCATTGGTTCCATCGAGCACAGGCAAATTCTGGAACCGCTTCTATTTATATAAACGCCAGCCAGGGGGAAAAAAGGTGCATGCATTAAGGCCGTTCGCGCATCTGCTGGGAAAGCGAACGGCCTTAATGCATGCGTGTGTAATGCTTATGCGGTACGCACCACGATGTTGACCAGGCGGCCAGGCACATAAATCACTTTTTGTACAGTGGCCTCGCCGATCAGGGCAGAGACTTTGGGGTTGCCCAGCACCAAACGGCGTACCTCTTCTTCGCTGATGCCCGCATCCACCTCGACGCGCTCACGGACCTTGCCGTTGATCTGCATAACCAGTGTGAAGGTTGCCTCTTTTGTCAGGGCCTCGTCATAGCTCGGCCATGCTGTGGTATGAATGCTTTCATGGTGCCCCGTCTGGTGCCACAGTTCCTCGGTGATGTGCGGAGCCATGGGAGCCAGGAGTTGCATCATGGTTTCCAGCGTCTGGCGATAGGCCGCGCTGTGTGCAACGGGCGTGTTTTGCAGCTTAATCATCGTATTGTTGCATTCCATCAATGCGGCCAGGGCCGTATTGAAGCGGAAGCCACTGATATCCTCGGTGACACGCTTGATGGTCTTGTTGCGCAGACGTTCAACGGCCTGGTCTTCGGGCGCGATAAATCTGGCCCCTACGGGCGCGGAGGGCGCGATACATCTCGCCCCTACGGGGTTTTCGGTCCAATTCTCGGTCACCAGATTCCAGAAGCGGTTCAGGAAACGCCACACGCCTTCCAGGTTTTCGGCCTTGAAGACGCCGCCTGCGTCGAAGGGGCCAATGAACATCATGTAGCTACGAACGGTATCGGCACCATATTTGTCCACATACTCATCGGGTGCCACGACGTTGCCGCGTGACTTCGACATCTTTTGTCCGTCGGGTCCCAGCACGGTCCCCTGGTGGTACAGCCGTTTGAATGGCTCATCAAAGTGCAGGTATCCCATGTCGCGCAGTGCCTTGACGAAGAAACGGGCATACATCAGGTGCAGTGTGGCGTGTTCGGCCCCACCGATGTACTGGTCAACGGGCAGCCATTGCGCCACCTTCTCTTGGCTCCATGCCTGCTCGCTGTTATGCGGGTCGGCATAGCGCAGGAAGTACCAGGAGGAGCAGATGAAAGTGTCCATGGTATCAACCTCGCGTGTGGCCGGACCATCGCAGATGGGGCAGGTGGTGTTCAGGAAATCTGGCTCGTAGCGCAGCGGCGACTCGCCAGTTGATTTGAACTGCACATTGTCTGGCAGCCAGACGGGCAGCTGATCTTCGGGAACGGGTACCGTGCCATGGGTTGGGCAATACACAATCGGGATGGGCGAGCCCCAATAGCGTTGACGGCTAATCAGCCAGTCGCGCAGGCGATAGGTGACCATGAACTTGCCAACGCCCTTTTCCTCGATGTATTTAGTGACCTTCGCGATGGCCTCCTCTGACGGTGTGCCATCGAAGGGACCCGAGTTGACCACCACGCCGGAGTGATGCCGCGCCTCTGTCCAGGTGGCGGGATCGCTCGGCTCCTCACCCTGTGGGCGAATAACCTCTTTAATGGCGATGCCAAACTTACGCGCAAACTCGAAGTCGCGCTGATCGTGGGCGGGTACGCCCATGATGGCACCAGCACCATAGCCCAACAGCACGTAATCAGCGATCCACACGGGGATTTTTTCGCCGTTCACGGGGTTGCTGACATAGCCACCGGTGAAGACACCCGTTTTTTCCTTTTCCGCGCTCATACGCTCGACTTCAGACATACGTTGGGTCTGTTCAACGTAGGCCTCCACCGCTGCCTTTTGCTCTGGCGTGGTAATTTTTGCGACCCAGGGATGCTCTGGTGCCAGCACGAAGAAGGTGGCACCATAAATGGTGTCTGGTCGTGTCGTGAAGACGGGAACCTCTTCGTGTTGCCCGTCGATCTCCGCGCTAAAGCGAATCTCCGCGCCCTCGCTGCGGCCAATCCAGTTGTGCTGCATCGTCATCGTCTTTTCGGGCCATTCGATGCCATCAAACTTCAGCAGTTCTTCGGCGTAGTTGGTGATTTTTAGCAGCCACTGATCAATCTCTTTGCGAATGACGACGCTACCGCAGCGTTCACAGGTGCCATCGGCCAGCACCTGCTCGTTTGCCAGCGTGGTGTTGCAGCTTGGGCACCAGTTCGCCAGTGCTTTGGTGCGATAGGCCAGTCCATGTTTGTAAAATTGCAGGAACAGCCATTGCGTCCATTTGTAATAGTCTGGCAGGCAGGTGACGACCTGGCGTTCCCAATCCCAGCGTGCTCCCATGGCCTGGAATTGTGTGCGCATCTTCTCAATGTTTGCCAGCGTCCAGGTGCGTGCCTGAATGCCACGCTTGATGGCGGCGTTTTCCGCGGGCAGGCCGAAGGCGTCGAAACCCATGGGTTGCATGACGTTGTAGCCTTGCATGCTGATAAAACGGCCATAGGCGTCGTGGCCAGAATAGTTGTACCAGTGGCCCATATGTAAGTCGCCAGATGGATAGGGGAACATGACCAGATGATAAAATTTTGGTTTTGGTGAGTCATCGCTGGCATGATACAGCTTTTCGGCTGACCATTGTTCTTGCCACTTTTTTTCTATTTCTTTAGGACTATATTTGGTGCGTGTAATCATTGCGCGCCCTCCCTTTGGGGTATTCCCAATTTTTCCCTTGATCCCAACTTCAAAAACAAACAATAGACAATAAAAAAACCTTTCATCCGTAAGGGACGAAAGGCTATTTCGTGGTACCACCCTGATTTTTTGATCTCAGACCATTCATATGTACTGCTCAACGAAGCAGTAGGGAAGTGGACCTGAGGGGATTCGAACCCCTGACCTCCTCCATGCCATGGAGGCGCTCTCCCAGCTGCGCTACAGGCCCATAGAGGGAATTACGTGCTGGTACGAACGATCTGAGATCTTTTCTCATTGTACGCTGTAACGGGCGTCCCGACAAGGTTAGATGACATTTGCGGTGAGGTGCAACGAGGGGGCGCGATACATCTGGCCCCTACGGATACGGTACGGTAATGTCATGTTTGCGCTTGTTGCTCGCAGGCGAGTTCAGTCTTGTGTGTGTAGTCTCGCACCATCCGGCTACTCTCTGGGGGCGCGCTAATGGATATTAACTAATCAACTCGGTAATAGCTGTAAATTCCGTAGGGACCAGATGTATCGCGTCCCGTGGCGATTTATCGCCCGAGATTCAGATCTCTGTAAATTCCGTAGGGACCAGATGTATCGCGTCCCGTGGCGATTTATCGCCCGAGATTCAGATCTCGCTCAATAAATTGAGCGTGGGACGCGATACATCTGGTCCCTACGGAGCGTGCTTCGCTGCTGCACACGTTATTACCATGTTAACTTGTTAATCGCCATAACCAGGCCCTACGATAAGACTTACTACTCCTGCTCGTCGCGTTTATGCGGTAGTGTAGTAGTTACTATACCACAGATGTTTGCGATTTGCAAGGCATATGAAATAGATGATGCAAGGGTGGAGATGAGGGGGCTCGAACCCCTGACCTCGACAGTGCGATTGTCGCGCTCTCCCAGCTGAGCTACATCCCCTTGCTGACGTAGATGATAATAGCATACTCTTCATACATTGTAAAGAGGGAATCTTCTGAAATCCACTCATACAAGGGGTGCAGGGGACGTAGTCCCTTGCCGGAGCGCGAGGTGTCCTCGCACAACCTCTTCCCCCATGCGGGCCTTCGGCCCGCAGAAGAATTATCAGTGGATTTCAGGGAAACTTAGCATCTAAGTACTTAAAAATAGGCATCTATGGCTTGAAGTAGCTTTGTACAATGAATAGTGAGAGGGCAGTTTAGCGACTTATAACTATCTAAGATGCTCCCAACGGTCTATATCAGGGAAATCTCTACTAAATTTTTCCTCTCTCTATAGAATATCTCTAAATGAATTATGGGTGGTGGTATGTTGAAAGTGAAAGAAGCTTTCGGGGGCGCAGATGGTGCTTCGCGAGGGCGAACCGTGGCCTGGCGTATAAGCCTAGTCGCGCTGATTTTGTTGGCTGGCGGCGTGACGTTTGCGCTGATATCAAACAAGGCTACGAAAGCCCATGCAGCTAAGCCAGCGACTGTTTTGCCAGTGAGCACGAACTGGTATTTTGCCGAGGGGCGTGTGGGTGGGGGCTTCCGTGAGTATCTCACGCTAGGCAATCCCGATCCCGTTATCGATTGCACCGTGCAAATCGAGTACCTGGCACAGGGGAGCGCGACCTCCTTTAGCGCACGCAAACCCATGCTGGTGAAGACGGTCGTCATCCCTCATGCGAGTCGTTATACCGCATCGGTAAACACCGACCTGGGGATTACAGAGCAGCAAACACCCGCAGTATTGCTGTCAGCGATAGTGACGGTTCCCTCCTCAGCCTGTAACGGCATCGTGGCGGAACGACCGATGTACTTCAACTATCGTGGTGTGCAGAGTGGTAGCGATATCATGGGGGCATCGCATTTAGGCTCGAACTTCTACTTCGCTAGTGTGCCCACGCAGGCCGGCTCATCCTCCTTTATGACTTCCTACTTGAGCATCCTTAATCCTCCGACAGGCAGTCTGGCAACCGTGACGGCTAAATACTATGCCGCAGGGCATCAGGTCGGTATGCAGACGGTCACGGTGGCGGCGGGAACGCGCAGCACTCTTCTGCCTGATACCTTGCACCTGCCAACTAGTGTCGCAGCAGTTGTGACCTCGGACCAGCCAGTAGTAGTGGAGCGGTCCAGCTATATGTACAATATGCAGTCGGGAGTTGCAGGCATGGTTTCGAGTGCCAACTCATTGCTTGGTGCGCCGATGCTGTATAATCATTGGCTCTTCGCTGAAGGCTACACCGGTGGCCAGACGCAGGAGATTCTGATTCTCTCCAATCTCCAGTCAATCGACACGACTGCCACCATTACGCTGGAATATCAGAATGGGCATCGTCAGAGCTTTACGGGAACGGTGCCCGCTCATTCTCAGCATATATTGGATGTGAATGCTGCAAACGCGCATCCGACCGGTACCTGTGATGTCACTCCCTGCTCCGTTACGCCGGAAGTTTCGGCAGATGTGACGGCAACAAGCAGCAGTCTGGTGGTCGAGCGAGATATGTTCTTCCACTATAATCATACCGTCTCAGGCGGCTCCACGGTCACGGCGGCGGGCGGTTCCGCGGTCACGGGTGCCATGGTTGCCACGACTGGCACAACGAACTTTGCTGAGGGCTACACCAACACGGGCTATAATGAGTGGCTCACGCTGCAAAACCCGACCACGAGTTCCGAGCAGGTGACAGCCACCTTGCTCAACGAGTATGGTCGTTCCTATACGCAGACGATCACGATCAATGCCCAGGGGCGTTCGACGGTGGACATCACCATGCTGGTTAAACAGCATCTGGTGCAGAGTGGCGATGACGCACGCGCCTATCAAGTCTCCATGAGCGTGAAAGCGGTTGGTAGCAATGTCGTGTTTGTGGCGGAACGACCCATGTACTTCCACACGGGCAGCGGCATTCAAGGTGGCACAGGGGTCATCGGCTATAACGGCCTGACGCCAGCGCAAGTGCCCTTCATCTCTGAATACGGCACTGGGATTTCGTCTGCTAGTGGACCTGATATTATCACGACAGGACCCGATGGCAATATCTGGTTTACGGAGTACCAAGCCGATAAGATTGCGCGTATGACACCGGAGGGCGTGGTGACCGAGTTCAGCACAGGAATTTCAAATGGTGCGGAACTCAGTGGACTTACCTCTGGTCCTGACGACAACCTATGGTTTACCGAGTACGATTCAAACTACATTGGGCGTATCACCACAGCAGGTGTGGTCACTCTGTTTAACACAGGCCTGAGCAATAATGCTGGCCCTAGCGGCATCGTAGCGGGACCCGATGGCAAACTATGGTTTACCGAGTACGATGGCGACCGCATTGGCCGCATCACGACCGCAGGCGTCATCACCGAGTATAGTGCAGGTATCACCGCTAGTAGTGAACCTAACTTTATTACAGCGGGACCTGATAACAATCTGTGGTTTACCGAATCGAGTGGCAACCGGATTGGACGCATCACAACCGCAGGCGTGGTGACGGAGTTTAATACGGGCATTAATGCAAACAGTCGGCCAGAAGGGATTGCAGCGGGACCTGATGGCAACCTGTGGTTTACCGAAGGCAATGGCAACCGCATTGGACGTATCACAACTGATGGAGTAGTAACTGAGTTCAGCGCAGGTCTCACTGCTAATAGTGGTCTCTATATGATAGCAGCGGGACCCGATGGCAACCTGTGGTTTACCGAAGGCAATGGCAATCGGATTGGACGCATCACGACCTCAGGTATCGTGACAGAGTTCGGCGCGGGTATCACAAAACCAAATAGTGATCCAGATGGGATTGCGCTAGGACCCGATGGGAATATGTGGTTTACGGAGTACAATGTCGATCAGCTTGGTCGCGCTAATATGAGTGCAATTCCTAGCAACTAGTCCTTAGTACCCCTGGTGCTTTGGAGGAAGCAAGAAGCCTGCGATGAGAAATCATCTCGGCGCAGGTTTCTCCTCCTCGGCTCGGTCTTATTGCTCTTTAGATATGAAATATGATTATAAATTTATGGGTGGTGGTATGTTGAAAGTGAAAGAAGCTTTTGTGGGCGCAAATGGTGCTCCGCGAGGGCGAACCGTGGCCTGGCGTGTGAGCCTGGTTGCACTGATTTTGTTGGCTGGCAGCGTGACGTTTGCGCTGCTCAATAGACCCTCCAAAGGTGCTCATGCTGGTGATCCTCCGGCGATGCCAGTGAGCACGAGCTGGTATTTCGCCGAGGGGCGTGTGGGTGGTGGCTTTCGTGAGTATCTCACGCTAGGCAATCCTGATCCGACCATCGATTGCACGGTGCAAATCGAGTACCTGGCACAGGGGAGCGCGACCTCCTTTAGCGCACGCAAACCTATGCTGGTGAAGACGGTCGTCATCCCACATGCAAGCCGCTATACCGCGTCGGTGAACACCGATCTCGGTGTGACGGAACAGCAGTCTGCGCTGTTACTGTCTGCCTTAGTAACGGTTCCTACGTCGGCCTGTACAGGCATCGTGGCGGAGCGACCGATGTACTTCAACTATCGGGGCGTGCAGAGTGGTAGCGATATTATGGGGGCATCGCATTTAGGTTCGAACTTCTACTTTGCTGATGTGCCCACAATGGGTGGTTCGTCCTCCTTTATGACTTCCTACTTGAGTATTCTCAATCCACCAACCGGCAGTCTTGCAACCGTGACGGCTACCTATTATGCCGCAGGGCATCAGGTGGGGATGCAGCAGATCTCGGTGGCGGCAGGATCACGCGGCACCATTCTGCCTGATACCTTGCATCTGCCAAGCCATGTCGCAGCAGTTATCAGCTCGGATCAGCCCGTGGTGGTGGAGCGGTCCAGCTACCTGTACAATATGCATGCAGGAATCGCAGGCATGGTTTCGAGTGCCAACTCATTGCTTGGCGCACCGATGCTCTATAACAACTGGCTCTTTGCTGAGGGCTACACCGGTGGCCAGACGCAAGAGGACTTGATCCTCTCCAATCTCAAACCAATAGACACGACTGCTACCATTGTGCTGGAATATCAGAATGGGCATCATCAGAGCTTGACGATGCAAGTGGGAGCATATTCGCAGGTGGTGTTCGATGTGAACGCCGCCAACATGCATCCAACGGGCAGTTGTGACGTCAGTCCCTGTTCAGTTACGCCGGAAGTCTCGGCAGAGGTGACAGCTACGAGCACCAGTCTGGTGGTCGAACGAGACATGTTCTTCCACTATACTCATACCGTCTCAGGCACCTCATCGACCGTCATGGCCACGGGCGGTTCGGCGGTCACGGGGGCAATGGTTGCCACCACCGACACGGCGAACTTTGCCGAGGGCTATACCAACACGGGCTACAACGAGTGGCTCACGCTGCAAAACCCAACCATGAGTTCCGAGCAGGTGCGCGTCACACTGCTTAACGAGTATGGTCGTTCCTATACGCAGATAATTACGATCAGGGCCAAGAGTCGTTCAACGGCAGACATCACCATGCTGGTCAAACAGCATCTGGTGCAGAGCGGCGACGATGCGCGTGCCTATCAAGTCTCCATGAGTGTGAAAGCGGTTGGCAACAATGTTGTGTTTGTGGCGGAACGTCCTATGTACTTCCACAACGGTAGCGGCATTCAAGGTGGCACAGGGGTCATCGGCTATAATGGCCTGACGCCAATCGTGCCCCCCTTCATCACGGAACATGGCAGTGGTATTACTACTGGTAGTTCTCCTGATTACATCACGACAGGACCCGATGGTAATGTCTGGTTTACGGAGTACGATGGCAATCGCATTGGACGTATCACACCCGATCATGTGGTGACGGAGTTTAGCGCAGGAATTTCGGGCGATGCGGAATTTGGTGGCATTACCGCTGGACCTGACGGCAATGTCTGGTTTACCGAAGAAAATGCAAACCGTATTGGGAGCATCACACCAGATGGAGTGGTCACCGAGTTTAGCTCAGGCCTTCACGATGGTGCTGATCCTGCTGGTATCGTAGCGGGAGCCGATGGCAACCTGTGGTTTACTGAGTACTATGGCAACCGCATTGGCCGCATCACACCACAAGGGGTAATAACTGAGTTTAGTGCAGGTCTTACCACTAATAGTGACCCTAACTTTATTGAGAATGGGCCGGATGGCAACCTGTGGTTTACTGAGAACAATGCGGACCAGATCGGACGCATCACGACGACAGGTGTGGTGACGGAGTTCAGCGCAGGCATTAATGCACACAGTGACCTGCAAGGAATTGTCAAAGGACCTGATGGCAATCTGTGGTTTGCTGATGATCATAATGGCAGCCGGATTGGACGCATCACACCAGCAGGCGTGGTGACGGAGTTCGGCACAGGCATCACACCCAATAGTGGTGTCTATATGCTCACAGTGGGGTCGGATGGCAACCTGTGGTTTACCGAAGAAAACTCAGATCAGATTGGCCGCATCACACCACAAGGGGTGATAACGGAGTTTAGTCAGGGAATCACACCGAGTCATAATCCTGATAGTATTGTCCAAGGACCGGATGGCAACCTGTGGTTTACCGAGTATGATGGCAACGAGATTGGTATCGCTAATATGCATGCTATTCCCTAGCCTTTAGTCCCCTCCCCTAGTGCTTTGGAGGTAGTGAGAAGCCTGCAATGGGAAGCAATATCTTCTCTGCGCAGGCTTCTTTTCTGGTAGTGGTATGTATGAAAATGGTTTTGTGGATGATGGGAAGGTTTTATGTTGAAAGTGGATTCTAGTGTAAAAGGTGCAAATGGCGACGAGCGGAAGCGCGGAGCGATTGTGCGGTTTAGCTTGGTTGCCTTGCTGCTCATGGCTGGCATTGCGGCCTTTGCTCTCCTGGCGAAGTCGGACGTGCCCGTACATGCTGCGCCTGTTGCTTATGGAGTGAGCAAAATCTGGTATTTCGCTGAAGGCCGCGTGGGTGGCGGCTTTCGCGAGTATATTACGCTGGGCAATCCTAGCCCCAGCATTGATTGCTCTGTACAAATCGAATATTTGCCGGAGGGGACCACTTCTACCTTTAATGCTCGTAAACCCTTGCTGGTGAAGACGGTCTCCATTCCCCATACCAGCCGCTTCACCACGGTGGTGAATACCGATCTCGGGATTAGGCAGCAAGACACGCCAGCCTTATTGCTCTCAACTTTAGTGACAGTTACGACCCCGGCGTGCGGTGGCGTTGTGGCGGAGCGACCGATGTACTTCAGCTATCATGGCGTGCAGAGCGGTAGCGATGTGCTTGGCGCGACCAGCTTAGGGACGAGCTTCTTTTTCGCGGATGTGTCTACGGCCAGTGGGTCTGCATCCTTTATGACATCATATCTCAGCGTGCTCAATCCATCGGTTAACCCTGCCTCTGTGACGGCCACCTATTATGCCGCAGGGCATCAGGTGGGTATGCAGACGATCTCGGTGGCGTCCGGGGCACGCGGCACCATTCTGCCAGGTGACCTCCATATGGCGAGCCATGTCGCCGCCATTGTGACCTCAGATCAGCCCGTGGTAGTGGAGCGATCTAGCTACCTGTATAAGGTGCAGGAGGGCATCGCCGGTGTGATATCGAGTGCCGCTGCCATCGTGGGAGCACCAAGACTCTCCGATGATTGGCTCTTTGCTGAGGGCTATACGGGTGGCCAGACGCAGGAGAACTTGCTTCTCACCAATCTGACCTCGATAGCAACGATGTCACTGGTCACGCTGGAGTACGAGCATGGGCATTATCAGAACGTGTTCATACCTGTGGGAGCGTATATGCAGGTGATTGTGAATGTCAATGCTTTGAACGCTCATCCTACGGGCTCGTGTGATGTATCGCCTTGTATTACCACACCACAGGTCTCGGCGGAAGTCTCATCACCTGGCATGAGTCTAGTGGCGGAACGGCAGATGTTCTTCCGTTATAACCATACCTTGCCCGGCACAAACATTAATGTGACGACAATGGGTGGCTCAGATGTGCTAGGGGCACTGGATGTTGCCTTCTTAGTGTCGAACTTTGCAGAGGGCTATACCAACATAACCTATAACGAGTGGCTCACGCTGCAAAATCCGACCATAGAGCAGGAACAGGTGACGGCTACCCTGCTGAATGAATACGGGCATTCCTACACGAAAACGATCACTATCGAGGCCAAAAGCCGGGTGACGGTGGATATCACCGAGATGGTGAGACAACACCTGCTGCAGCCGGGTGAGGATTATCGTGCTCATCAGGTGTCGATGAGTGTGAAAGGCGTAGGATGCGCGGCGTTCGTAGCTGAACGCCCGATGTACTTCCACACTGGCAGCATTGAAGGTGGAACTGATGTGATTGGCTTCTTTGGTCAGTCAGGAATAGTGCCAACACCGTCACCGACAGCGACGCTGACGGCAACATCCACACCGACGCTGACCCCAACATCCACGCCAACAATGACTCCGACAGCGACGTTTACGCCCTCAGTACTATTACAGAAGAACAATCGACCGCTTGTTTGTTAGTGTAGGAGGCACTTAGGAACAAAAAGCACTAGGGTTCACTGGCCTGATTCATCAGGCGGGTGGACCCTAGTGCTTTTTATCTCATACCCCTTCCACTACCCTAATCTCCTCCTCTGTCAGCCCGTATAGCCTATACACAATCTGATCAATCAAGCGGTCGGTGCTGCTGATGCGCTGATCGAGGCTGGCAATGGCTGGCTGATACTTGCGATACGTCTTGGTGAGGGCGACGAGATCGGGCTTGCCGAGGCGTTTCTTGAGCAACCACTTCCATTGTTCTTCATTGAGGAAGCTGATGTCTTCGTCGAGGCTGAGGATGCGCGTGGCTAGCACGCCCAGGTGTTCTTGCGCCTCCGCGAATTTCTTTTGTGCCTCCTCATCTGCCTTGATCTTTTCCTGATCGGGCGGCGTCCATAGCCTATCTAACCTCTTCAGATCGGTCTCTGACAGCCCACTTTCCAGGTCGAGCAGCAAGTCTTCTAGTGCTGCTTTCCGCTGCTGGTTATTCGTAAGCTGCTGTTCGGCGAGATAGGTCAGAATCTCCTGCACCACATCACTCTGTTCCGCCTGACTGGTAAGGCGTGCCTCGATGAAGTGCAGCAGCTCTGCATGTTGCTGCGAATTGAAGAGTGCAAGAGCTTCCTGAGTGAGTGCCACACGCTCCTGTTCTTGCGTGGTAAAGGCAATGCGGCGAATGGGAATCTGTATTACGTATTGCGTGAAGAAACGGAGATAGTCTCCTCTGATGAAGGCTGAGATCGTTTTGTAGAAAAATTCGATGAGTGAGGAGTTAAGGATGGGCACGAGATAGCGTTGGCTAGGATCAACAGGTATCATGTATGTGGTATTCGTGCTATAAATGCCATCGGTGTCAAGTGCAAAATTGCAATGAGCTGCTATATCAGGATAAATAATCTTGGGTTGCTCGAACGCGCTGTAGTAGTCGCAGGAGCGTAGTTCCCACCAGTGGCTGCCTTTGTCCCAACGCTTTTCTAGTTGTTCTTGATAGCGTTGTAGGTGGGCGAAGATGGCGGGATAGCGTTCAATAGGCGTGCCAATTTTGGTCAGAATGATGTAGGTATCCCTAGAGTTGATGCTATAGCGTTTCACGTCCTTGCCTACGACGAAAGGTTTGATGATCTCCGCGCTGTTGGGATCTGCGGATATTAGTTTGTCGCGGGTGCTGCGGTCTATCACGAATGCTTCATTGAAGCC
>JBBPYR010000202.1:0-3942 GCA_038199755.1 Ktedonobacterales bacterium
ACACTCATTGTGACAGCGTGGTTAGTATATCATATGCATACACAGAAGCATAGCCTGCTAGGACTCTAGCACAATTACAAAGAGAGTCTACTTATAGGAAGTCTTGCGGGTGGACTCCCTTCCTGCTACAATACGGCGCAGGGGTCTATTGCAGGATACATAGCAAACTATTGGAGAGGTCATGGCTTCATCTTCAGCAATGCAGGAACAGGTATTCATCGGGCCGGGACTCAGCCCCTTTAAACGCATTATGACGGTCGTGGGTGTTCTGGCTGTCACAGCCTTGGTCTTATGGATTGCCATACATCAAGGTGCATCTGCCGTTGGCAGCACCATTGCCGCGATTGTCTTTATTTTGGGCTTCGTGCTGTATTTGCGCATCATCTCACCCGTGCCCTTCACAATTACCCTCACACCCGAAAAGCTCATCAAACAGAGCCGTGATGGCGAAGAGATCGCGTTGGACTGGCAAGAGCTTACCCGTATCAAAGAAGAGTTTTTCCCCAATGGAAAACGCATCAGTGTGATCGTCTATCGGCAGGTAAGTCAGCCGCAGCAAAAAGCCAAAGCTTGGGCCGTCTATCGCGATGATGTGACAGACATCGATGGTCTGGCCGCTGCCCTCAAAGCCACTCTTCCCGCGACCTGTCAGTGGCAAAGCGAAACCGTTCACGAATAACCTGTCCATCAAAATGATCAGCAAGGCATCCCCTTGCGGGTGCCCTGTCGCCAATTTTTGATCATTATGCTTGTGAAACTTCGAGCAGGGCTTGTATTACCTCGTTATCCTGCTCTGCAAAGACGGTGCGTGGGTCAAGCAAGAGGGAGCCGTGTGTAATGCGCACGATAATAGGTATAGGTCGTCCACGCAGGCGTTTTGCTAGTTCGTCAAGGGGAAGTTTGCTCTGGGTGGCATCAAGGGCAACCAGCGTAGTTGGTAGCGTTTCGCCGGGCAATGAGCCACCGCCAACGGTTGACTCTCCCCGTTGCGTGTGTGCTTGCAAGCCTTGTGCCTGTAACTGAGCTACCCATGCACGAGCGCGGCTAGCGATATGCTCCGGTCGAGCTGCCATCATGCGCCAGATGGGAATGTGTGTTGCCGCCTGCCCACGCTGGTAGTGGCGTAGTGTGGCCTCTAAAGCGGCCAGCGTCATTTTATCGATACGCACGGCTCGCATCAGTGGATGCTTCGCCAGACGTGCGATCACTGCCGCCTTGCCAAGCAAGATGCCTGCCTGTGGCCCGCCCAGCAGCTTATCACCGGAGAAGCAGACGAGATCAGCTCCCGCGGCTATGCTTTCCTGGGGCGTTGGTTCGTGTGCCAGCCCATAGTCCTCACTGTGCAGTAGGCAACCACTACCGAGATCGTTCATGAGCAGTAGGTGCCGTTTGTGAGCCAGCTGCGCGAGTTCGTCAAGTGCTGTCGTCTCGGTGAAGCCGGTGATCAGAAAGTTACTAGGATGAACGGCGAGCAATAATGCCGTGCGTTCGCTCACTGCCG
Organism: Ktedonobacterales bacterium; assembly: GCA_038199755.1. GTDB lineage: Bacteria > Chloroflexota > Ktedonobacteria > Ktedonobacterales > Ktedonobacteraceae > JBBPYR01. The sequence goes on from JBBPYR010000202.1 coordinate 1,502, forward strand.
CCTCGTAATCGCTCAAGCGGGTGCGATTGGTGGTTCCGACCTCTATCAGGTGACATCCGCTTTGCCGCATTACATCGGGGACGCGAAAGCCGCCGCCAATCTCGACTAATTGTCCACGTGAGATAATCACCTCGCGCTCCATCGCCAATGTGCTTAGACCCAAAAGTACCGCGGCTGCGGTATTATTGGTGACGATGGCGGCCTCGGCTCCTGTCAATGCACACAGCAGGGCGGAGACATGCTGATGACGTGAGCCGCGTTCTCCCTGTTGCAGGTCATACTCTAAATTCGCATAGCCGCCCGCGACCTGCTGCACTGCCAGCAGTGCTTCCCTGCTCAGTGGGGCGCGGCCCAAATTAGTATTGATAATCACGCCCGTTGCATTGATTAGAGGGCGTAGATATGGCTGTTGTTCCAGCTCTAACGTTGCTTGTGCTGTAAGGAATAATTCGTCGCTGGCGGGTAAGGCCGCTCCCGCACGGATGGCTGTTCTGGCCTGTGCAAGGGTGCTGCGAATCGCGTCGCGAACAAGTGCGTGCGAGTACAGCGCGCTAAGCTGCTGACCATGGGGAGATTGTAGAAGCTCATCGACTGAGGGTAAAAGGCGTAGTTTGTTCTCATCAACGGTCATAAAAACACCCTCTCCGCTACATCAATGGAGCGAATAGTACATGGTGATTGCCAGACTGTTGGCAATCTTGCCCATGACTGCACGCAGATCGGCATCATTGAGTTTGCAAATGGCATATTGATCGGCAAGCAGTGTGCGCAGCACTGGATACATCAACTCGGTTTTTACCAAGCTATCGGTGTCGAGGAGCGGATAGTCACGCTTGAGGAGGAGGTGATGATAGGGACGCAGTTTGCCACGATACGAGGTGAGAGCAACTACGTTGATGGCCCCCGCGTGACGACAAAACGGTTCGCCCGAAACGACAAGTGCGGGATGCCAATCGAGAATGCGCTTCTCCTCAATACCAGGGGGGAGCGATTGATAGCCAAAGTTGACCCAGTAGACCATACCAAATTGCACAGATGTTTGATAGGTGAGATCATCGGGTGCAAGTTCTGGTGGATGAGGCATGGTTACTTCTTATTCACATATCTAATCTTCTATTACTGACGAGCGTAAACAGGTGATGCATAAACGGGAGTTTCGCTATACTCCAGTTGCACCTGGAAACAGGCAGACGTGAGTGACTTGGAACACTCAACCAGACTAAGACGATCTTCGCGTTCGTCCTGACTTTCCTCTTGAAGAGCTACAGCTATAATATCCATGTCGCGCTGATATTGCTCGTTAAGTAGGGAAGAACGGCTGAAGTCATAATTCGTTGCCATAGAAAGCTACCTCTTTATAATTCCTAGTCCAAATCAATCCAAATCGCCAGGTAGCGGAAAAACCGCATAGAGATGAACGGGGTTACTAATTTCTCCAACGTTGGAGATTATACCAGCAATTTTCGCAAGACGCAATGCTTTTAGCCACGTATTTATTACTATCATACACCCTGTAGCAAAACTGATGTTTTGCATGTATCATTGACACGCTTGCTAGCTAGCTTACGCTATCCCTGCTCCGCTTATGAAAATAGCTCATCAAGTAGCTCTAGAAATGAAAGGCAAAAAATACTTGACATGGCACAAAGGGTCGGCTATAATGGCTTCGTCGATCACTCAGAAAACTGGTGTGTTCCTCAACCTGGGCAGTTACCAAAGCGGTCAAATGGGACTGACTGTAAATCAGTTGCGAGAGCTTCGGAGGTTCGAATCCTCCACTGCCCACCCATTCACAGGTTAAGGTTGGCCCGTGTGGCGCAGCGGCAGCGCACAGTCTTGGTAAGACTGGGGTCATGGGTTCAATTCCCATCACGGGCTCCAGTGGTTTTTGTTGTATAGAGGTGAGACTCATGCCCTCTTCGCTTTGGCATGAGTCACCTCTTGGCAAATATCCACGCAGGAAGTAAAAAGCTAGCTTTTGCTGCCGTCTTCTGAATAGATCGTCACATCCTTCTGTCTTTTTAAATGCAAACAACGTAATTCTATCTCTTTGTGATGATCAGACCTTCAGGGGACGGCTGCTGCATGTCTTATACCTGTTGCCATCTGATTGCAAGTAAAGGAGCCTCGATTAGCAAATGGCAAAGAAGAAATTCGAGCGAACGAAGCCTCACGTCAACGTGGGGACGATTGGACACATCGACCACGGCAAGACGACCTTGACCGCCGCGATCACCAAGGTGCTGGCCACCGCGTCCAAAAATAACAAATATACCGCCTTCGACCAGATCGACAAAGCCCCCGAAGAGCGTGAGCGTGGGATCACCATCGCCATCGCCCATCTGGAGTACGAGACGGAGAAGCGCCACTACGCCCACGTGGACTGCCCCGGTCATGCCGACTACATCAAGAACATGATCACCGGAGCCGCGCAGATGGAC
>JBBPYR010000203.1:0-16227 GCA_038199755.1 Ktedonobacterales bacterium
AAACAGTTGGCTATTGGAGGTTAGTTAAAAAAAAGGTTTTTGTTCGGGGACGGAGATGGCGCGCGCTAGTCGCCACAACGCCTCGCGCGCTCCTTCTCGTTCCCAGAAATCCTGTTCTCTTGCCAAACCTCTACCCTCGTGTTATGCTTCTGGTACAGATGATCTATTTTTGTCTTTGGGAGAGCAGGCCATGGCTGTTGCATGCATGACACCTGTGTAGGGACCAGCTTCAGCGCGTCCGCAGCCTGTGGGCGAATCGCATCTCAACGGGTATGGGACGCGCTGAAGCTGGTCCCTACGGAGTCGGTGGTAACAGGTTAGCAGAGAAGGTTTATTTCAGTATGGTGCAGGAACAGGAAGATGTAGGCAATGTGCCGCAGAGGGGGATGCTGCTGCGCCGCGCCCACGAATTGCTGGAGAGCCTGGGCCAGCCCACGTCAGAGGATGTGCTAATAGCGCACCTGTTTGGCGCGAGCGGGGCGACCGGCAAGCATGCCTTCTGGACGGTGTTGCTGCGGCAGACACTGCGAAGCTCGACGCTCTTCGAGGAGACGAGCGTGGCGAACGAGGTAGCCGTTGATGGTGCGTTGTGCTGGTCGCTGAGCGCGTGGCGCAGTACCCGCCAAACATTGGACATGGTCGATTTTGTGGTGTTGGATACGGAAACGACGGGCTTACGTCCTGGGCCAGATCGCGTAATCGAGGTGGCAGGTGTGCGCGTGCGCGGTGGCGAAATTATCGATAGGTTTCAAAGTATTCTCAACCCAGGTCGTCGTGTGCCACCCTTTATTGTGCAGTTCACGGGCATCACACAGGAGATGGTCAATGATGCGCCCTCTGCCCGCGAGGTGATACCTGCATTTTTGCGCTTCCTTGAGGGTGCGACTATCGTTGGGCATAACGTTGGGTTTGACATTGGTTTCCTTTCGCATGAGGCGCAACTGCTCGGGCGAAGCTTTCCCATTGATGGCATCGATACTATTATGCTGGCACGGCGCATGCTGCCCCCTTTGAAACGCTTCAAACTGGATGCTGTGGCCGCTCATTTGAACATTCCCACCGCCAATCGTCACCGCGCTATGGGCGATACAGAGGTGACGGCAGATATTTTCTTACACCTGCTCAAACGGGCACAGCAACAAGGGATCGAGACGCTTGGACATTTGCGGCTACGTTTGCAACTACCTGTTACCTGGATTGGCGATATTACACAAGTAACCTCAGCCGAAAAGGTGGGCAAGGCACGTGCCGATGGCAAGATGTCCACCGCAGATACCCTGACGCGAGAGCGCAGTGGCAAGCTGAATGAGGAGATGACCGCAGTGCAAGCGGCAGTCATGGCGCGGCCAACAGGCAGCCTATTTCTCAATCCAGCGTGGAAACACGATTTCTCGCTCAAGCCCGGCGTATACCTGATGAAGGATGTGTATGGGCAGGTGATCTATGTTGGCAAGGCAAAGTGCTTGAAAAAGCGGCTGGCCTCATACTATAATCAGCCGCTGGGCTATACGCGCAAAATGGATGGACTGTTACAGAGCGTGAAGGAGATCGAGACGATTGTGCTGGGCTCCGAGCTAGAGGCCCTGCTCGTCGAGTCGCAGATGATTAAGCAACTCCAACCTATTTATAATGTGCAGTTACGCAACTATGAACTGTATCCCTTCATCAAGATCGATATGCAGCATACGTTTCCGCGTGTCTACGCCACAAGAGAGGTGGCAGCGGACGGTGCCCGCTATTTTGGGCCATTTCGTAGTCGGCATGTGGTTGATCTGACGATAGAACTCGTGCAAAAAATCTTTCCCGTGCGCACCTGTGTGAAAAGCCTACCACCGGAGGCAAAGCCTTCTGACCCCTGTTTGCGTTTACATTTAGACCGTTGCCCCGGTCCTTGTCGTGGCGGCGTTGATGCTGCCGAATATCAGAAGATCATTGAGCAGGTGTGCGCGTTCTTGGGTGGTGAGAGTGAAGACCTGCTGGAACGTTTGCGCAGACAGATGCACGAAGCGGCGCAGAAGCTCAATTTTGAACGTGCCGCGTGGTATCGCGACGCCATTCGTAGTGCTGACGAGGTGCTCATCGGGCAACGGCTGATCACCGGAGCGGTTGAGGCCAATAACCTGTTTATTGTCTACCCCTCTGCCGAGGAGGGCTGCAACGAGCTATTTCTGATACGTCATGGCCGTTTGGTGGAAAAGCGACCAATACGCCATGAGCTAGCAGAGATGCAACAGGCCATATCTGAGTTGCTTACACGTGCAGCCGCGTTGGGCGACCCGCCAAGTATTGTCGGCAAGGCCGAGGTGGACCAGATCAACATTATTAGTCGCTGGATACACCGCCATAGCGATGATCGGGCGTTTTTCCCCTTTCACCATGCCTTGGCGAGTGAGCAGGAGGCGCAAGAGCTGGCGCAACGCATCTGGAGCGAGGTTGAGGCGGCACGCCAGCTGGCTCTTGTGCAAGAAGACAGTGATGATGATGGCGAGCTAGATGCCTAATCACCACATCACTGCCTCTTTGCCCTCTCTTTTAGTCGTTCGTTTCCTTGGCCTCTCCTATTGCCAATTGATTGCATCAATGTCTACATTGCTACTCACCCCTGGGGTGGAGGTAAAGAACTGAAGACCTATCTGCGAAACCTGCATTGAAAAGTCGCTTGGCAGTGCATACCAGATCCGATTCCAATGGCCAGGGGTCAGCGTGATGCTATTGGCAAAGACCCAGGCATGTTGCGGATTCGCAACGAATATCTTGGCATTGACCAGTGCCGCCTTATTCTCTACGTACATATAGAGGGAGATCATCTGCCCTGCCTTGGGTGCCGATGGCAGGCGATCCGCGTCTATCGCCAGGAAGGGAGTCGCATCTTCAGTGGTATTGCTTAGCGTTATTTGTAACGCACGTGTGCCATCAAAAGCTTGAGCCGTTGTGATGGTTGGCTGTGTGATGCCCTCGCCAACAGAGGTCCAACCGGAGACCGCGCCATTCTCGAAGGAAAACGCCTCGTTAGGATTCACTGCGGGATTTGGCGTTGGGTAGGTGAACGTAACCGGAGGAGGAGTTGTCCCTTTGACCATGACTGCTTGATATTCCTGCTGGAAAATCAGGCCTTCATTGCCAATGTGATTATTGAAAACCAGTGGCATCGGCTGATTCGTCGCGTAGTATTGCATTGCCGCGAAGACGCGGTTGGCCACCAGGGTCTGCATGGCCTTCGTCGTCCAATCGTGCATAAAGGTGGGATTGTTGTACTTCCCATCGTCAATCGGCTGACCATTGGTCACGGCCTGATCGGATACGTAATTCCACTCAGTAATCCAGATGGGCAAGGTGGTGTGAATGGCTTCTTGCATGGCGGCACGTGCCTGGGTGACATGAATAGACCACGTATCAATGTTGGCCAGACAAAAAGCGGCGGTCCAATGCACGCTACAGGTATATTCGTGCCAACTTACGCCATCTGGCCGCACGATGGCCTTTTCTAAGAAGGTTTTGAGGTAGCGGCGCGTAAACTGGTAGTTATCCGCACCAATAAAGCGAGCAGTAGGAAACTGCTGTTTTAGCGCGGGAATGACGGCGTTCCAGGATTGTACATAGACATCTGCGCTAATGCCATTCAGGTCTGATTCGTTACCAAATTCAAAGTACATGGGTTGCTTGCCAAAGACTGGCGTTAGCAGACTGAGTAGGTGCTGATCACTTTGCTGTAGCAGTCCATCCTTATATTCGGGGCCGTTGATGACTACGAGCGGAACGGCTCCAATCTCTTTGATGGCCTGGGCTGCTGCAACCATCGTACTGTCCTTGAGGGTAGCACGCGTGGGCATGCGAATGACACGCACACCGATATCTTTGAGCTGTTGGCGTGTCGCTGCCGATTGTAGAATGGGCTCATCATTATCATGGAACAAGGCCATATTGGTGCCAAAGAGGAGCGGCGAAATGGTCTTGTTGTTAGTAATCGAGTTCAAGCCCGGCTTCAACACGGTCGCGGTCGGCATCCCTTTAGAGGGGGTAGTTGCCACTTGTTGTGTGAGAATGGGTGAAAAAAGCTTCCCATGTCCCAGATACAGAACCGGGAGGGCAAGTATCAGCATAAGTATCCCCACCATCACGAGCCCTCTCTTGCCGCGCAGTTGGCTGCCTGATCGTTTCTTTGCAGGAGATGGGTAAGGGTATAATGGCATCTGCGCGAGGTCTGTCTGTGGAGGCAGAAACTCTGCGGGGAAAGAGTTATGCCGAGCAGTCACCTGAAAGGGTAATAGGCCGTATTCTGCACTTCCAAACGGTGGTGCAGAGGGCATGCTTGGTATATGAGCTGTTGGATAGGGAGAGTCTAAGGGTGGAACAACTTGCCAATCTGTTTCCGCTATGCCAAACGGAGTGACTTCCTGCTCCTCTACTGCTGGTAACTGAAAGAGCGCAGGTGCAGCGGGAGCGGTGTAGCGAACTACTTGTGGTGGCCGAAACTGCGCAAGGCGTTGTCCTGTAGTTGGTGTGATAGGCGGTTGAAAGAGTGGAGGCGTAGATGGACCGCTATTCTGGCCAATTTGCGGAGGTCGAAACTGTGAAAGGCGTTGTCCCCCTGTATTTGGCGTGAAAGATGGTTGAAAAAGGGAAGGTGGCGTAAATGGAACGTCATACTGGCCCGTTTGCGGCGTTTGTGATGGTTGCGGCGGGCGAAACTGCGAAAGGCGTGTGTATGGCTGGATGGATGGCATGTCTTGGGGATTCGTTTCGGATGATGGAGATAACCTACTATCTTGTTGGTCTCCAGCACGAAAAGAAGGAGTCAGTCCCAGAAATTGTTTCTTTCGTTGTGGTTCGTTTTGAAAATTCGTCATGTGCAGTACCTTCTTTCTTTGCAGAGAAGATGGCAGGCAAACATCTTGACGCTATTGCGTTTAAGATGTCATTCTCTTCCATGGTAAAACAAAGTATATATTTGTAAATTTAAATCCCCTCATTCATCATGACGTAGGGAAAAAGTTTGAATAACAGAAATACCCAAAAGGAGGATAGATTGGGGAAGAAATGAGAGAGATTTTTGACGAAGTACGCTATAATATCGGTTATTATGCCAGTTTTCTTATACTAAAGAGGGAAGTGTCTGTGTGACCTTCCTGTAGTGTACTATTTTGATAAAGGGACTTCGCAACGATGCTATTATCTGACAAGCGTATTATGGAAGAGATGGAGCACGGCAACATTCTTATTGAGCCGTTTGATCAACGCCATCTGGGAACGAACTCCTATGATTGCCGCCTGGGAGAATGGTACTTTCAGGGTGATGCCAATATTGAGGTGATGCACCTGGATAATCCAGGCGAGATTCGCCGCTATTGGGGAGAGGCGCGCAAGGCACAAAATGGCAAGATTGCTATTCGGCCCGGGACAACGATTCTTGCACATACACAGGAGATTATCGGCGGGCATAATGGTTTTCTGGCCAAGATGTATTCGCGTAGCACCGTGGCACGCTCTGGCCTGTCGGTGTGTCGTTGCGCGGGCGTCGGCGACGTGGGCTATATCAGTCGCTGGACGATGGAAATTAGCAATCATACGCAGACAGCGATCTGGGTGCCCGTTGGCTTTCGCATTTGCCAGCTTACATTCGAGTATGTAGGGGAGACGCTGAAAGAGTATCACGGCAAATATGGCAAAATGGGCGAGCGTCAATGGACACCGGAGGATATGCTACCCAAACCACAACTTGATTGGGATTATGACAGGTATCGTACCGACAGAGAAAAGTAGGAGTAGGCAGTGGGCAAAGGGCGTTTAATTTCTTTTGAGGGTCTTGATGGTGCGGGCAAAACGACTCAAATACACCTGTTAGAGCATTGGCTACAAGCGCAGCGTGTTGCGTATGTGAGTACACGTGAGGCGGGGGGAACGCCGCTAGGTGTCGAGATACGCCAACTGTTGTTTCATCGTCCCGATCTGGTGATTACGCCACTGGCCGAGGCCTTTCTGTTTCAGGCTGATCGCGCCCAGCACTTCACGACGCTGATCTTGCCCGCGCTAGCCGAGGGAACACATGTCATCACGGATCGCTGTTTTGATTCCAGCATCGCCTATCAAGGGGCGGCACGTGGCGTTGGCACCGAATTGGTCGAGCATCTATCACTCATCGCGACACAGGGGCACGTTCCCGATCTGACCATTCTTCTCGATCTCGATCCGCTGCTTGTGCGGCGACGTACCGATGTAGCGCAAGATCAAAGCGGCACACGCGAGCAGCAGAGCCGCTTTGACACGGAGTCTGATACGTTTCACTCCACGCTGCGGCAGGCGTTTCTCACACTTGCCCGTAATCACCCCGCACGCATCAAGGTCGTCGATGCGTCACAAGCGCCAGAACACATACATGAGCAGATTGTTGAGTTAGTGAAACCTATCTTGCAATAGAGTTCTTTTCGAGACGACCTCGCTATTCGCTGGATGCCCACAAGGGACATCCCTACTGGGTGATGTCGCGGAAATTGCGCGTGTATAGGCGATAATAGGCTCCTTGGCGAGCGAGCAGGTCGTTATGGGTGCCTTGCTCGATGATGTGGCCTTTATCAAGCACGACGATACTATCGGCGTTTTGAATGGTGCTCAGGCGGTGCGCGATGACGAGGGTGGTGCGGTTATGCATCATGCGTTCAAGGGCTTCCTGCACCAGGCTTTCACTTTCATTGTCGAGTGAACTCGTGGCCTCGTCCAATATGAGGATGCGCGGGTCGCGTAGCAAGGCGCGTGCGATGGCGATGCGTTGTCGCTGGCCGACTGATAGTTTGACGCCGCGCTCCCCCACAAGCGAGTCGTAGCCCTGTGGTAGTTGTGAGATAAATTCGTGTGCATTGGCGGCGCGTGCAACGGTCTCTACCTCGATCTGGCTTGCGTCCAGTTTCCCATAGGCGATATTTTCGCGTACCGTGGCACTGAACAAGACAGGCTCTTGCAGCACGATGCCGATTTGTTCACGCAGGCTTTTGACCTGCACGGTACGAATATCAAAGCCATCAACGGTGATGCGACCCGCTTTGACATCGAAGAAGCGTGGAAGCAGGTTCGCTATCGTGGTTTTACCAGCTCCACTTGGCCCGACCAGCGCGACCACTTGCCCACGTTTAGCCTCGAAGCTGACACCATGTAGTATCTGGGTTACATCATCGTAGCCAAAGTCCACCTGCTCGAAACGAAGCTCACCTTTCACTGGTGGCAGAGGCTGCGCATTAGGGGCATCATTCAGGCTGATGGGTTGATCGAGCAGATCGAAGATACGTTCCGCCGCTCCCAATGCAATCTGGAACTGGCTGTACAGATTGCCTAACGAGATGAATGGCTGCGAGAGGAAGGCAATATAAACAATAATAGTGGTAAGCGTGCCGATAGATAAGCTGCCATTGAGGACCGCACCACCACCATACCATAGGAATATCGCCAATCCGCTGAGCGAGATGAGTGAGGTTGACGCCTGAATTACTGCAGCCAACCTTGCGCGTTTTCGTGAAATGGCGAATTGTTGCCATGCCAAGTTATTATAACGCGCAATCTCGTGCTCCTCACGCGTGAAGGCTTTGACGATTTTGGCATTACTAATTGCTTCTTCAGAGGCGTTGGTGGCCTCACTAAGCGTCTTTAACTCTTTTTGTACGTAGCTGCGCAGATAGCCACTAGTAATCAGGGGTAAAATCATAATGGGAATCAGAACGAGTGCGATGTCTATGAGTGTGAGCCCGAAGTTGACCGTCGTGTGTGACGGTGGAACGTGCAGGTTGAACTGACCCAGTTTGGCTAAAAGCGTGTCTGGACCTGCAATCACGATGGTGATGCCAACGATCAGTGTAATCACATTCTGGATCAGCGTAATCACGTTGCCAACGATGGCTCCGCGTACAATTGTGACATCATTGGTGAGGCGACTCAATAGCTCGCCAGTGCGGTTATCTAAGAAAAAACCGAGAGGAAGTTGTTGCAGATGACTGTATACTTGTGTGCGTAGATCGATCAGAATGCGTTCGCCAACAATGGTAGTCCAAAAGCTGCTCACAAAGCTGATGATGGCTTGTGCGATGGCAAGGCCAATCAGGAAATAGATGATGCTATGTAACGCGTCTATGTTTTTTTGAATGACGCTATCGATGATTTTTCCGGCAAACGCGGGATAGGCCAGCGAAAGGGTGCTGGTGATAAATGTAGCGAGAATGATGCCCGCGATTTGCCACCAGTAGGGGCGAGCAAAGTTGATGAGACGCACAAGACGATGGTTTGTGCGTGGAAGTATTTCGTTTTCGGCATTTTGACGAGGTTGGTTGCGCCTAGAACGGATACCCAGTATGGTACGGCGGCCAAAGAAAAGGCTCAGCACGTTCGCACTTCCTTCCTACATTGCCTCAAGGCGTCTTTTACGTTTTTGCGCATCGAAGTACTCCGGATCTAGCTCTAATGCCGTGTTAACGGCTGTCAGGGCTTCATCTTTCTTGCCCATGATGCCGTACACCCAGGCTTTGCCATCCCACGCTGGCGCATAGTGCGGATTGCGTGCTAGGGCCTGCTCAAAGTCGGCGAGTGCTTCGCCATAGTGGGCGAGCATGGCTTGGCAGGTGCCACGCGCATACCATGCATGGGCGTTGCTTGGCTCGAGCGCGATGGCTCGTTCTACGGCTGTGAGTGCTTCAGCGTAACGAATCGCTGTCGCAAGTTGTTCGCTATAGGATATCCAGAAAGCTGCTTGCTGCTTTCGTTGCTCCTGCTCTTGCGTGTTTTCCATGCTTAGTGATCCTCACTTCAGTCTATATCCATATATACATGTTTTATGGGTGTCTGCGTTCCCATTCGGCGACGACCTGTTGATAGGCTTCCCAGGTATCGACATCATAACTAGCCGCAATATCGTCGTGCTCGACCTTCACTATCTCCTGGCGGTGCTGTTCCATAACGCTGCGCCCGCCTTCATCACCTGTGACTTGTAGAAGTTCTGCGAACAGGTCTGCCGCGAAGAGGGTGGGATTTCTTCGTTTGCCATCATACAAGGAGGCAATGACGCGCTTTCCCGTAGCTTGTCGCTGCACAATGAGCCGATCAATGATAGCTGAGGTGAGCAGTGGCTGGTCTCCTGGTAGTACAATGACGCTATCGACGGAATAGTTGTGAGTAGACGGCGTGTTAAGGTCCATAAGTGCTTGTATCCCTGCTCGTAAGGATGTGCTCATACCCTGCTGAAAATCGGAATTTTCGACGAGCATAATACGTGGGTGCTGTATATATTGAGCCAATTGGCTGCGTATTTGTGTGCTTTGATAGCCGACGACGAGCATGATAGGTTGTGCCTGTGAGTCAAGTGCTGCTTGCAGAACATGGGCCAGCACGGGGCGATCTCCGAGTGGTAACAAGAGCTTGTGACGCCCCTCACCCATACGGCTAGAGCGGCCAGCCGCTAGGATGAGCGCAGCTGTTGATGGTTGATTTTGCATTAGGTAGTCCTTTATCCCTACAAACAAAAGAGCAAGTGCTATAATATTCTTTGAACATTATACTCAAGGGATGCCCCTTGTGGGCATCCTGTTATGTAAGTAAGTGCGAGCGTTGATGAAACTCAGTAGGGATGCCCTTTGTGGGCATCCTGTATGTACGAAAGTGCAATTAACCGTGAAACGCGGCAGGTTTGGATGCCCACAAGGAGCATCCCTACTATAGGAGAACAGAATGGCAAATACCCCACAAATACAAGATGAGCGTGTTGAGGTGCTGGACGTTGAGACACAGGCGAAGTATGAACGCTTGCAAGCGATTCTGCGTGAAATGGAGTCGGTGCTGGTGGCATACTCTGGTGGGGTCGATAGTGCTCTATTACTGAAGGTGGCCCATGATGTGCTGGGAGAGCGTGCGATGGGCGTAATCGCATCGTCCGCGGCCTATGCAGCGGAGGAGACAGAAGAAGCGCTTGCGACGGCACAACAAATGGGCATCACCTTGTTGACTATAGAAACGCATGAGCTCGAAGATGAGCGTTATATAGCCAATGATCTGAATCGATGTTACTTTTGTAAGAATGAATTGTTTAGTCATTTAGAACCTCTAGCAAAAAAGTATCAATTACAGGCTATTGCTTATGGTGTCAACAAGGATGACGATGGTGATTTTCGCCCTGGCCAACGTGCGGCCCGCGAATTTGGTGTGCGCGGCCCGTTAAAAGAAGCGGGGCTGGGAAAACAAGATATTCGGGCGATAGCCCGTATGCTGGGGGTTCCCGTATGGGATAAACCAGCCATGGCTTGCTTCTCATCGCGCATTCCTTATGGGAACAAGGTGGATGTGGCTTCGCTGCAAAAGATTTATAAAGCAGAGAAACTGCTACGCGAACTGGGTTTTCATCAGTTACGGGTGCGCCATCATGACACAATCGCGCGTATTGAGGTTGAACGTTCGGAGCTTTTCCGCTTGCTAGAAGAAGAGATGAGCCGTGTGGTCACGGATGGCCTGCGAAAAATAGGGTATACCTATGTAACGGTTGATCTGCTAGGGTATCGTACAGGAAGTATGAACGAGGGCTTTTTTAAGAAAAAGAAGGCCCAAGAAACACACTAAGAAACTGGTGTATGCATGAGCAAACAACTAAATCGCCCACCAACGAAACAAGTGCGCAAAAAGGAACGCCGTGACGAGCAACGCAAACAAGCGGAGGCGCGTCTACGGGCAGCGAAAAATAGACGAACCTCTTTGATAGGACTGATCGTTGGTGGCGTCGTCCTTGTCGCCGTGGTGCTGTCTGTCTATTTCTTTGTGATCGCGCCCAACAACGCTGCCAATGGGCAGACAGGAAGTGGTACGAACACGAATACGAGTGCGCCTACTGACTCACTCGCTCCTGTCGTTGATAATATCGGGTGTTATGCCAATGAGGGTAGCGTTTCGCACATTCATGTGCATGTCTCTGTCTACATCGATGGCAAGGCGGTAGCAATTCCGGCACAGATTGGTATTCCACAAACCTCAACTTGCCTCTACTGGTTGCATACCCATGACACAAGCGGTGTCATTCATATTGAGTCGCCGATCCAACGCGATTATACATTGGGTAACTTTTTGCATATCTGGCATCAGCAGTTTGCACAATTGCAATACCCACTCCAACTGGACTCAAGCTCTGGCTGGACCGTGTATGTCAATGGACAACCCTATACAGGTGATTTTTACTCTTTGACGCTGACCGCACATATGCTGATCACGATGGGATATCAGTCGCCGGGCATACAACCTGATACCACGTACAACTGGGGTGGTCTGTAAGGGTGGCTACAGATACTTCACCTGTCAATGTGACAATCATGCAATGCCGCAACTGTCGTGCCACCTGGGATGATGCATCGCTGAACTTTTGTGGCCGTTGTGGACAGCGTTTGCGCGGTGCAGCTACTACGGTGAGTTTGGAGTTGCCCAAGCAAACGCCTGTACCTGCGCTGGTAACGCGTGAAAAAGAGCACGCTCAGCACGCTAAGCACGTTACTGGCAAGAGGACGCCACGGGTGATATATGGTTTCGTGACGTTACTTGCCTGTTGTGTTCTGTTCGCAGGACTCTTTACGTTCTTGAGCCAGGTGAAAGCGCGGCCAGTAGCAACGCCATCACAGCGCAGCACGCCTGCGCCTGTCCTGACCCATGCACCACGAGGCAGCGTGTGGTTTACCGATGTCTATGCGCAGGGTGACGGTGTTGTGATGCACCTGAGCAATCTACCACCGTTGACAAAGGGTCATATCTACGCGGGCTGGCTCCTGAATGCCTACCGACCGGATCTATTGTTCGCACTAGGGCCGCTGACACCTGATAAAAATGGCGTCGTGTCCTTTGATAGTAGCCAACTTCCCACGTTTAATCTGAGCCGACAAAACCTGCGTTTAGCGTTCACACGCGTAGCGGTGACGCTGGAGTCTTCTCCCCTGTCTCTCCTACCCACCCAACGCCCGTTGGGGCCAACGGTTTTGCGGGGAATGATGCAGATACAAGCCTTGGATGCGCTTACGCCGTTGTTTGTGAGCACGACGTACCTTCCTGGCAAGTCTTCGTTGATCGCTGGTATGCGTTCACAGCTGCGCGAGGTGGTACGTTGGGTCGCGAATATGCTCGACTCTGCACCTCATGGTGATAGCGGTGCTGTACAAGCTGACTTGCTCCGTCTCGTGTATGTGATCGAAGGGAGCCAGGGTGTTGACAGCGTCTCGTTGCAGGTGTCTACGATGTCCAATATACAAAATGAAGGCGATGGCTTTGGCTTACTTGCGGCAACGCCAAATTGTCAGCCGAGGCAAGCTAGTTGTGGCTATTTTGAGGCTATTCGCAGTGTATTACAATCGCTGGTTGCAACCAATGCTATCTCTACTCAAGATGTGCAACAGGCATTAACGGCACTAACGACGGCAGAGCAATTGACGAAAACGATACTGCACCATGTACTCCAGCTTATTGGTGCTCCCACACTGGATGCTGCAACACGTACTTCTTTTACGCTGCTCGGTGCGCAAAGTGACGCCTTGCTCAACGGCTCAGATCGTGATGGCGATGGCAGCATAGACCCCATCCCAGGTGAGGCTTCGGTCGCCCAACTCTATACCTATCTGCAAACGGTGGGTACTATCAAGCTTGCTTGATACGCCTTTGCCTCTAAATTAATGGTGTTTAGGGTACACTATCTCATGCTGTTCTATGCTATAATGAGCGTGCTAATGCAAGTTTTGTATCTGTAATAACCAGGAAAAGAATATGGCAGAGCGTCTCATCTATCTCGATCATGCCGCAACTACGGCTCTCGACTCGCGTGTATTGGAGTCGATGCTTCCTTACTTGACAACAGAATATGGCAATGCCAGCAGCATTTACACGCTGGGGCGTCACGCTATGCAGGCGATTGATCGCTCCCGTGAGCAGGTCGCGGACCTGTTACATTGTCGTCCCACTGAGATGGCGTTTGTGGGCTGTGGCTCAGAAAGCGACAATCTAGCGATTAAAGGTATGGCGTTTGCCTCGCAGAAAAAAGGCAACCATATTATCACCTCCTCAATTGAGCATCACGCGGTCCTACACACCTGTCAGTACCTGGAACGCTTTGGCTTCAAGACAACATATCTGCCCGTTGATGCGTATGGCTGTGTCAATCCAGACGATGTGGCACAGGCGATCACAGACAAAACGGTGTTAGTGTCGATTATGTTCGCGAACAATGAGATTGGCACTATAGAGCCAATCGCTGAGATCGGGCGTATCTGCCGCGCTAAGAAGGTGCCATTCCATGTGGATGCGGTCCAGGCCGGTGGTGCGCTCCCAATAGATGTCGCCGCATTAAATGTTGATCTGCTCTCACTCTCTGCCCACAAGTTTTATGGCCCAAAGGGGATGGGCATTCTCTATGTGCGTCAGGGCATGCGTATCCTGCCGCAAATGCAAGGCGGCTCGCAGGAGCGTGGCCGACGCGCTGGCACAGAAAACGTGGCGGGTATTGTGGGCACGACGACCGCGCTCCAATTAGCACAGGACGAATTATCTGTCGTGACACCGCGCATCATTGTCTTACGCGATAAGCTGATTACAGGAATTTTGACCATTCCCAGGAGTCGTTTAACGGGCCATCCAACGCATCGCCTGCCCAATAATGCCAGCTTCTGTTTCGAGGGCGTTGAGGGTGAGTCGATTCTGCTCAATCTTGACCTGCTCGGCGTGGCGGCTTCTACTGGCTCTGCCTGCACCTCTGGCTCGGTTGACCCCTCACACGTGCTGATCGCGTTGGGCTTGCCGCCAGAGTGGTCGCACGGCAGTCTGCGCTTGACGCTGGGAAAAGATAATAACGAGGACGATGTAGAAACGATCCTGTCCGCGTTGCCCCCAATCGTCGAGAAACTACGAGGATTGGCTTTGTAGTCTATGTGTTACCCTTGCAAAGAACGCGCATGAGAGAGTAGCCTGGACATAATCCAAGTGCGTGCCTTTTCCGCTTGTATGTCTATCGCTGCATGGACCAGTGGACCATCGATCATGCGAGGCACCATCAATCCTTGCAGTGGGCCATGAGTGAACACACGCACATTCATCTCCTCAAACGAAAAGATAGTTGGCTCACATAGTACCGCTATTGTGAGCGGGTCATGCAAAAAGGGCAGGGCAGGCTGCCAACGAGGACGGTGCCGCTGCCACACCTGTAGCAATTTGTACAAAAGCTGTGTTTGTGCTGTGTTATGCTCACGAAGTTGTGCCACATCATTGGCACGTAGCTGGCAGCGTGTCGTGATGTTCCAGCCCAACAGCGTCACAGGAATACCCGAACCCAGCACAATACTCGCCGCTTGCGCATCGTTGCGCACATTCCATTCGGGAAATGGAATGCTACTTGTGCCGCCCATGAGGATGATTCTTCGTATAGCCATGAACAGACTGGGCTCACGGGAGAGTGCGGCTGCAATATTGGTGAGTGGACCAAGGCAGAGCACAGTGAGTTGCCTATAGTGTTGTTGTGCTGTTTGTATGAGCAAGTCGGGACCGGAGAGGGGAGAAAGTGCTCTTAATGAGGCGCGTGGATCAAGAATGGCGGCCTGCGGCACGCCGGAAGCTCTACCGCGTGGTTGCAGTGGTGTGCCGATGCCCGCCGCGACGGGGATGTCGTTGCACCCATAGGTGGCGAGCAAGTGAGTGGCCAGCCGTGCCCGTAGTCCCGTGTCGCCAAAGACGGTGCTGATGCCTTTTAGCTCGATCTCTGGAGAGCTAAGTGTGAGAGCTACAGCAAATGCGTCGTCAATGTCGTCGCCGATATCTGTATCGATGAATAGCGCATGTTTTGTATGGAATTGGCTTACTTGCGAGGCGGATGTTGGGAGCGATTGGTACATTGTCACTAGCCCTCTTTTATGTTACTCTTTGCTTGTATGATGGCGATGAAAAGTGTTTTTGGCACTTTTCTTTATCAAATGTACCACATAGAGGGTGCGAAGATGCCCACGGAGGGGTATCGTTGAGAGGAAATACATTTTTATGGATATGGTAAAACGGGAGTTACTTTCGCAACGTGTACAGCTGGTCAAACCTTCGGGAATTCGTAAGTTTTTTGATATTATTAATACGATGCCCAATGTGATCTCGTTGGGAGTGGGTGAGCCTGATTTTGTGACACCCGAACATATTCGGCAAGCTGGTATTCGTTCTATTGAGCAGGGACATACGCGCTATACATCGAACTTTGGTATGTTGGAATTGCGCCAGGAAATCGCGGCCATGTTGCAGCGTCGCTATGGCCTCTCGTATGATCCCGTGAAGCAGTTACTAGTGACGGTCGGGGTGAGTGAGGGCGTAGACTTGGCGATGCGTACACTGATAGATCCGGGTGACGAGGTTATTTCACCCGATCCTGGCTATGTGGCATATGAGGCGGATATCATCATCTCCGGCGGAGTACCAGTGCCTGTTCCTACCTATGCTGAGTTTGATTTTGGCGTACGAGCCGCAGAAATCGCCGCTGCAATTACGCCGCGCACAAAGATGATCCTGCTGGGCAGTCCGAATAATCCCACGGGTGCAGTTATTCCGCGCTCCGAGCTGGAAGGCATTGCGCGCTTGGCAGTTGAGCATGATTTGATCATCGTCGCTGATGAGGTGTATAGTCGCTTGGTGTATGATACTGAGTTTGTCAGTATCGCGACCTTCCCCGGTATGCAGGAACGCACTGTCTTGCTTGATGGTTTCTCGAAGGCGTATGCCATGACGGGGTGGCGCGTGGGTTATGTGGCGGCACCAGCAGCTATTCTAGAGGCAATGCTTAAGATACATCAGTATACTATTATGTGTGCAGGTACTTCCGCGCAAGAGGCGGCGATAGAGGCGTTGCGTCACGGTGAAGAGGATGTGCGTGTGATGCATGACGATTATCAACGTCGTGGGCGCATGTTTGTTGCAGGGCTCAATACTATTGGCCTACCCACCTGTCTACCGCGTGGTGCCTTCTACGCGTTTCCTTATATCGGGAACACAGGCATGACCGATGAAGAGTTTGCCGAAAAATTGCTCTTTGAAGAGCAGGTTGCCGCTGTCCCCGGCAGTGCGTTTGGGGCCGCTGGTACTGGGTATCTGCGCTGCGCCTATTGCACGGCCTATGATAAGCTGGAAGAAGCCTTGGTACGCATGGAGCGTTTCTTGAAGAAACATCAATAAAAGCATAAGCACAAGAGCAGGGAAGTGGAAGCCAGCGGCTTCCAC
>JBBPYR010000204.1:0-62244 GCA_038199755.1 Ktedonobacterales bacterium
CCCCAGGGCGATTTATCGCCTATGATTCAGGATTTCGCTCAATAAATTGAGCGGAGGGCGCGATCAATCTGGCCCCTACGGAGCCTGCAGCGCGCTTCGCTGCTGCTCACGCGATTACCAGATTAAATTGTCAAAATGCATAAGCTGGTCCCTACAGCGGCGGTTTGCATTATTACCGCATTTCATTTTTAAGCGCATCATCATATTTTTACTGCCATTCAAAGATGGGGCGAATCTCAACGGAGCCAACACTCGCGCCGGGAATCTTGGCGGCGAGTTCGATTGCCTCGTCCAGATTTTTGCATTGCAGCATATAGAAGCCGCCGAGTTGCTCCTTCGTCTCGGCAAATGGGCCATCCGTGGTCAGCACCTTGCCTTCGCGCAGGCGTACAGTGGTAGCCGAACTGACAGGATAGAGTGCCTCGCCGCTCAATAAGGCACCACGAGCACTTGCTGCCTCACCAAAAGCATTGTAGGCTGCCATGACAGCGGCTTGCTCAGCCTCGCTTGGCTGAATAGTTTCCTCAGTCCCGTAAATAAGCATCATGTAACGCATCGTAAACATCCTTCCTAAGATGTGTAATCTCTAGCGGCAACCCATTGTCGCCTCATCATTAAGACGAACATTCTTTCCAAGAATCGACACTTTCTAGTGCTGATTAGCGCACATTTTTGGGCAAAGCCCAAAAATAGCCCTTGCGACAGGCTAGCCACCATTGCGCCAGGCATCCACCGCGTCTTTAATGGACTGGATATAGGCTGTCTCATCATTATTATCAGCAGCGGGCGCGTACACCGGAATAATTTGATCGACGGTATACAACCCCCACTGCCCTACATATTGCTGCGCAATCAGCTTATACCAGTCCTCAAAACCTGCCTCCCATGTGGAATAGCGACGATAGCCATGATAATCAGGATAGCCCGCCGAGGAACGGATGTTACCGAGCGAGTGGGTCACAGTTGCCACACCTTGAGTGCCAAACGAGCTCTCATGCATGAAAAAGGCCAGCGCATAGGCAGGATCAATATTATACTGCACGCCATAGTTATACAGTGCCTGCCCCTTCCCTCGCGCAGGTGAATGGTTTCTCTCTAACACCTCATCAATCAACTGCACACTCAGCGTCGGCTTACCCACCACACTATAGTCACCAGCCGTATAGAAAGCAGCACGGAGACGCGAGGTAACATTCGACAAAACACAGGCACTCAATAGACCTACCAATAAACCCGCCAAGGCCAGGTAAAGAAAACGCCTGCCCATCTTGTTAGTACGCGAGCGTATTGTTCTGCTACGCATTGATCGGGTATAGGATCGTCGTGTCGATGTAGTGTGTGATTTGGGCATAACCATCCTTATGCTAGTACAAAAACCGCTCTATTGTCATTGCTTTTTTTCTATAACAAAACACTACCACTATTACGAACGAGCTATCAAGACGTTTCATTATAAGCAACGAGGCGTTTCTGTGTATTATAATACAGTTTGACATGTTGCCACTCAAGGGAGAGTGGCACAAGCAAGGGACACGAAAGAGAGCAAACATACATGGCACATTCGACGACTGAACGGAAAGTACAACTGCCCCCAGCTACCGATTTGTATAATATTGATCACCTCTTATCAGAAGAAGAGCGCATGGTGCGTGATACCGTACGGACATTTGTGCGTGAACGAATTAATCCTATTATCGGTGCTCACTTTGAGGCAGGCACCTTTCCACACGAGCTTATCCCCGAAATCGCTGACCTCGGTCTGCTGGGCATGCACCTGGAGGGCTACGGATGTGCTGGCATGAGCGCGGTCAACTATGGGCTGGCATGTCAAGAACTAGAGGCAGGCGATAGCGGTATACGTTCATTTGTCTCGGTGCAGGGATCGTTGGCAATGTTCCCCATCTGGGCCTTTGGCTCCGAGGAACAAAAACAACGCTGGCTGCCACCGATGGCCAAGGGCGAAGTCATCGGCTGCTTCGGCTTGACGGAGCCTGATTTTGGCAGCGATGCCGCGAATATGCGGACAGCAGCCCGTCGCGATGGCGACTCCTATGTACTCAATGGCAGCAAAATGTGGATTACCAATGGCGGATTCGCTAATATTGCCGTCGTCTGGGCCAAAGCTGAGGATGGAGTGCGCGGCTTTATTGTTGAGCGTGGCACACCCGGCTTTAGCACGAGCAACATCGACCACAAATTATCCTTACGAGCCTCCGTCACCTCAGAGCTGCACTTCGCGGACTGCCGCGTGCCAGTTGCCAATATGCTCCCGAACGTGCGCGGCATGCGTGGCCCGCTCTCATGCCTGAACGAGGCCCGTTATGGCATCGCCTGGGGAGCCACAGGAGCTGCGCGTGCCTGCTATGAGGTCGCACTAGACTACGCCAAGTCACGCATTCAGTTCAGCAAACCCATTGCCAGCTTCCAGCTTGTCCAACAAAAACTGGTCATCATGGCGACGGAGTTAGTCAAAGCCCAGTTGTTATCCCTGCAATTAGGCCGCCTAAAAGATGAGGGCCTATTACATCCCGTACAAATCTCTATAGCCAAACGCAACAACGTGCGTGAAGCCATCAAAACGGCACGAGAAGCCCGCTCCGTGCTGGGCGCGAACGGCATCACCCTTGAATATCCCATCATCCGGCACGCCAACAACCTCGAGTCCGTCTTCACCTATGAAGGGACCGACGACATCCATACTCTGATCATCGGGCAAGCCATCACGGGCGAAAGTGCCTTTTCCTGAACAACCACAATAGTCAACAGAGGGCAATGAAAAGGACATGCCAGTGCTGGCATGTCCTTTTTTTTCCTCAATTAGGGATTGACCTGCGTGGTGAACACCACGAGGCGTTGATCGTAGCCTGTTCCCGTCCAAGCACCACTACAGGTAATCAAATTCAGATGATGCCCCGTCGCTGGACCAAAAATAGCATTTAACACGCCTTTACTCACCGTATTGGCGGGATAATTGACAACACGCTCAACGACAAAGTGCAATTCCTGTTGATCTTGTCGCGTCACCACAATCGTATCGCCCAGTTTCAGCGACTTCAAAGACCAGAACACCGCCGGATTGCCACCCTCGCGGTCAACGTGGCCTGCAATCACCGCGTTGCCCGCCTGCCCTGGCACGGCTCCGGGGGCATACCAGAACACGCTCGTCCAATAGGGCGAATTGACAGCCTTAGAGACAGGTGCATCCATCTTCCCATCAGCCGTTGTACCAACATTGATTACAGGCGCATCCACATGCAACGCATCGATACGCAAGCGCGCTGGCTGCAAGGAAAGAGAGTTGGCATCTGCTGGCGAGGCCGAAACAGTTACATTGTTTGAGACATTATAGGCAAAAATGGCAAAGATCAGAAGGCAAAACAGAACAATAAAAAGCAAAACTTTATTCATCTACACATCCAAATTACATAAAATAGTTACCTGTGCAAGGTCAAATGCAGTATAGCGAATAGCTGAGCCCGCGTCAATTCCCATACAAGAGCGAGCATACGCGGTGCTCTTTCTAGAGGTGTCCCGAACCCACCTTTGGTGCCTCTTCCGGCTCGTCGGAAATCAGTGCCTTGCGCTGCTTACGCTTACGATATAGCCAGATAAACAGCACGATACCCAGCACAACCGCGACAATCGCGCCGCCAGCGGCCCAACCAAAAATATTGGCAAGCTGCTGCACCTGATCGAAGTTATCATGAAAGAGGCGACCCGCGAAATAGCCTAATAAGCCATAAATGATGGACCAGATGATGCCGCCGAGCGCATTATAAAACAGGAACGTGCGCCAAGGCATATGATTTACCCCAGCGAGGAAAGCCGACCACAGGCGCAGAATAGTCGTAAAGCGACCAAAAAAGACGGTTTTGTTGCCGTGCCGCACAAAGAAGCGTTCAGCCTGATCGAGATATTCTGGCTTGAAGAAGAAATACCGCCCAAAACGCAGTATAAAGGCGCGTCCACCAGTGCGCCCAACGGCGTAGCCAATGTTATCGCCCACAATCGCCCCTAGAGCGGCACAGGCAATGACGATAGGGATTTGTAAGCTGTGATCGACGGCGGCATAAAACGAGGCCAATAAGAGCATAGTTTCACCGGGAAAGGGCACACCCATACTCTCAATCATCACAAAAATAGTCACAGCAGGATAACCAATGACTGCCAATGCCTGTTGCAAGGTTTGAAGTGAGATGAGTGCTGCCAGAGGCATCGCCGGGAGCAGACTTGCCAACGCAAGACTCCATACACGCACATTTACCAGTGCTCCCAATATCCCCATTATACGCAACATACCTGTTATTACCTGTCTTTATATAGTCTTTTATATATCGTCATAGCCTATACGAAGCAACACAACATTGGTTGTGGCTCTGTTGACAGAGAAAAGCACACACGCTACTTGCAGGTGGTAGATACAGGTAAATTGTCCTCGTATTTCGTCACTTTCCAGGCATTCGCGTTTTCGGGATCGGGTTGCAGCGTCAGCGTAAGCTGATAGGGCTTTTGTAGCTTGCTTCTGGTGACATTGTAGCTATACATCTGGCTATCACCCTGTACTTTAGCACTACCAGCAATCTCCTTAAAGTCAGTAATAGAGCCGTAGCAAAGATCATCGCCTTGCGCTTGTTTCGCGAAATCCTGTGAAGACGCTTGTAACGTAATTCCTGGCCCCAAGTCTTTATACGCCTGATCATAATTTGGTTTAGGACCTGCCAAAGAGGTAATAAAATCGCTTGCCGTTGTCGAGGCACCAGAAGTGGCGTTGAGACCATTCAAGTAACTAAAAGCGGCATAGCCCAGTACGCAAGCAAAAAGAGCACAGATCAGGAAGACACAGCCGAGCAGTAACAAATTGCGCCGCGCCTTACGCGGTGAAGCCGCCTCCTGCTTAGGACGTGTTATACGTGGAGTCGGTGACGTATCAAGACGTGGTGTGCCAGCAGGACGCTGAGGTGATGTTGAAGGATGCTTTCCCGTACCATTGAGTGACGCGATACGTCGGCTCGCCCCCTTGTCCCAAGCATCACCATCCTGGCCCTTTTGTCCATCCATATTGTGCTCTCTCCTTGCAATAACCCTGTTACTTGATGGTCTTTTATGATCGTTGCGCCCTGTTAGACATCCAACATAATCACACCTGCTAGGTTCGCGTGTGCGCGCACCAGTTGTTCTTGTGCCTGCTTCGCTTGCTTGCGTGTGGTGCGACCCGTGACGATCACCAGCAGTGTCTGGTCTAGCATGTTGCTCAACTGCGCCGCGTGCGTCCCCCCTATCACGGAGGGGCCACTCACAATAATCAGGCTGGGGGTAGCTTCTGTTTCAGCCAGATAGCTGCGTAAACTGCTCAGCAGTTCTTCTAGCTTACTCTCGGCCAGCAGTGTTGTCGGCGCCAGAGGAGTCTTGCCAGCGCACAACAGACGTAAGCCACGTACAAACGTGGGACACAATTGGGCGGCAATCCTGTCAGCCGTAATCGTATCACTTGCCAAAAGATCGCTGAGCCCCAGCATTTCACCAATGCCGAAGCGTTGTTGTAAGCTTGGATGTTGCACATCGGCATCAACTACAATGGTTGGTACACCGTTTTGTGCAGCGGCAATGCCAATATTAGCGGCAGCGGCAGCATGACCCGCGTAAAATGCAGGCGTTGTAATCAGGACAGTATGTTGTTGCTTTTGCGTATCCCAATTAAAACGAATATTGGCATATAACTCATGATAAGCAGCAGTATAAGCTGAGTTGGCATCGTAATCAGTAAGCAACGACACTTGCTCCTGCGATGGAATAGCCATGAAGAGACTCCTCTAATTTAACCCTTGCGGTGCGAGAATATTGAAAGACATCAAAAACGTATACTACTATTTACCTTGCCCCAGAGCGGGTGCATGAGGAACTTCACCATAGACGGGAAGTTGCAGTAGCTGCACTACATCTTCTTTCTTACGAATACGATCATCAAGATATTCTATCAGGAAGGCTAATGCAAGCCCGATAATCAACGAGACAAACAGTAAAACAAGCAATAATGAGGGCTTGTTCGCATCAGGGCCATTCACAAGCCCTGGATTAGTAGCATCGCTAATGAGCCTCGCTGCAACGGCAGGTTGCACATATTTGAGGTCAGACGACATATGGGCAGGATCATTGGTCACTACATAGTCAAGGTACGTGCCAATATGCGCAACACTGACCTCACCAACAGCGTGTGCAATTGCCCAAGCACCAGCAGCCGTCGGCCATGTGACATTAATCGTGACAATCGTATGCGTGCGCCCACCCCCAAGTGCTTGCCCAATAGACCCAGTATCATTCCAGGGGCCTAGATCAGGATTCGCACCATAGCGTTGTGTAATCAGACCCATATCAGCATTTATCTGCTGCATCACTTGCGTATCAAATTCTTTTGAACTCAGTATGGGACTGGGACTGGCGATCAGCGTATCCGCCAATGTCTCAGACGTGCCCGTGTAATCTCCATAGTTTTGATCAGTTGCCTTGGTAGTACTTTCTAGGCCAATCTGAAACTCTACCGAAGACTGATATGTTTTTAACGCCCCTGGTATTTTGCGTAAATGATAATATTGATAACCGACATAGATTGCCACAATGCCCACAACCAGGGCAATGACCCAGATCCGTCTCAAAATAATTGACCAATAAGCCCTAAGTTCCACGTATAAAAACCCTTTCTCACGGATTATCTTCATAATGTTACATGCTAAGACATACTATACTAAATTATTGGTGGGTGTTTCTGCTGTACGCGACCTTTGCGCTTTTCCCTCGTTCATCTTTGCTTCGATAAACTGTAAAATACGACGGCGAAATCGTGGTTTGTCAAATTCTAACGCATGATTGCGAATAACATGAGCATTATACATTCGTTCATTGAAGGCTGCCAGCACCGTTGCCAAGCTCTCTACTGTTTGCTCACGAAAAAATTCTCCGGTCACGCCTTCCACCACTGAAGCGAGTGCTCCACCGGCTCCATAGGCAATCACAGGACGCCCCGCTGCCTGCGCCTCCAAGGGCGTAATGCCAAAATCCTCTTCGCCCGGAAATAGCAATGCCCGACAATGGGCATAGTAGTGCAATACATCCTGATCCGAGAGACGCCCCATAAAGCGAATAGTCGGACCCGCCATTTGTTTCAACCGCTCCTCATCACGACCACCACCAATAATCACCAGAGGCAATTGTAACTGGTTACATGCCTCAATAGCAAGATCAAGGCGTTTATATGGGATTAAGCGGCTAACGATCAAGAAATACTCCGCTGGCGTAGTGCTGGCATCAAACGGAAAACGGTCAGCTTCTACGGGTGGCGGAATAACCACCGACTCGCGGCGATAATATTTTTGAATGCGGTCAGCAACCACGGGTGAGTTCGCAATGAAATGGTCAACCCGTGCCGCCGTGATCTGATCCCAGAGCCGCAAAGCCGTGATGAGGAACGGTAACACGCTCCGTGCCGCCTTGCCCAATTGTTCGCGCTCAACATACTCGTCATAATTCCAACACCACCGCATAGGTGTATGACAATAACAAATGTGCATTGTCTCAGGGCGCACAATCACGCCCTTCGCAAAGGCACTGGAACTACTGACAACAAGATCATAGCCCCGCAAGTCCAGCTTCTCCATCGCGAACGGGTAAAACGGAAGATACGGCTGGTGATGAGTCGTCACTAGCGGAAATTTCTGCATAAACGAAGTGCGAATATCCATTTTTTGGAAGGCAGGATCAACCAGTTTCGGGTCATAGATGGATGTATAAATTGGTGCGTCAGGGAAAATCTCGTGCAATGCCATGAGAACACGTTCAGCTCCCCCCATTTGATTGAGATAATCGTGAACCAACGCAACTTTCAAGTTAATATGCTCCTCGTCTGAATAAAACTGCCGGAATGGTGCGTAAAAGAATCTGGAAGTACAGGCGAAGGGACCAGTTTTCTATATAATAGAGGTCCATCAGTACGCCTTCATCAAAGCTGAGATCACTACGGCCTCGTACCTGCCAGAGACCAGTCAAACCTGGCTTAATTACCAGGCGTCCTTTATGCCACTCTTCGTATTGTGCCACCTCTTGTGGCAATGGTGGGCGTGGCCCCACTAAACTCATATCCCCTTTAAGGACATTCAACATCTGTGGGAATTCATCAATACTGGTGCGCCGAATAAAACGACCAATCGGCGTAATGCGTGGATCATGCTTCATTTTAAAGAGCGGTCCCTGGGCCTCGTTCTGGGCCATCAGCCTCGCCAAAACTGCATCTGCATTCTGATACATAGAGCGGAACTTAAACATGAAAAAGGGTTCTCCATCCAAACCAACACGGACCGATTTATACAAGACGGGACCAGGAGAGGATAGGTAAATAATAACGCTCAAACATAACCAGATGGGCAAACCAAGCAGCACGACCAACGAAGCAACCGCAATATCAATCACCCGTGTCACTAACTGGCCTACCTTGTTCAGCGAAACCTGTTTGATGCCAATCAGTGGAATACCCTCGATAGACTCCATATCGATACGCGACAAGCTCAACTCATACAAGTCAGGAACCAGCTTGAACGATGCACCCAGGCGTTCACACATCTTCACTGCACGAATAGCATATTGATTCATGTGCGAAGGGACCGCAATAATTACCTCATCAATTTGCATTGAGCGAATGACAAGGCCGATATCATCTAACGTACCCAACATCTTGAAACGCCCGAAATCCCCCGGCTGCTCATTCATATCATGCAAAAAGCCAACAATAGAATAGCCCAGGCTAGGATTTGCAGCGATATGCTGCATAATCATCTTACTCAGCCGTCCAGAGCCAACCACCAGCAATCGTGTCTCGCCAAGTCCCAGCCGATAGAGGGCACCCATTGCGCCCGATACAATCACACGCCCGATACACAGCACAATAATCGTTGTTATCCACACAAACGGCACGAGCAAACGTGAACTCGCCGTCGGTTGAAAGACAAAGAAGTAGGTAATCATAAACGCCACACCCAGGGTAGAAGAGCTAATGATCCCCCACACCTGACGGAAAAGCGTCCCAGTTAAGCGCATGGCATACAGTCCGCGCACAGCAAAAATCAGTATCAGGCCAATAACGATACTCGTCTCTAAAGGAACAAAGGTAGCATAGGGTGCTAATATGCCCCGTGTGGGACCAGCATCGGTAAGATGGCTACGCAACGTATTGAAAATATTACTCAATTCGCTGCTCTGTTGCAAGTAATAACGAAATTGATATGCCAACCAAAACGCCGTAGTGATCAGCCATGCATCTAAAATGATCATGGCAACTGACTCAAAAATGAGCCATTGATGACGATGAGAACGTCGTCGCGAGATAGCTCTCGTTATGGGTCCAGTTGCACCAGGCATCATCTCAAGTGCTCCCGTCCGATCAGTATCAGGATTTAATTTTGTTGTTTGTGATAGTTTACTGGTATCCACTGCTTCAAACCATATTCTACACTATCGAACAAACGATGGTTGTTGAAAACGTTTGCGTGTCTTATGCAACACTGCCGCCTGCTCGTATGCCATGACCGTTTCCTCTGCCATTCGTTGCGCAGAAAAGTGTTGAGCAATTAATGGTGCCTGCTCTCGGCACACTACACGATATGCTTCATCTGTTACCGCTTTATATATAGCCTCTGTCAAGCCCTCGACATCATGCGGACTCACCGTTAATGCAATATTCATCCCTGCTTCTGGTAAACTCGAAACATTTGAGGTGACTGTCGGAGTGCCACAGGCGAGTGCCTCTGCCACAGGCAAGCCAAACCCTTCATACAGCGAAGGATACACAAATGCTGCCGCGGCCTGATACCACAATGCCTGCTCGCTATCAGGTACAAACCCCGGAAAAAGCACATCCTTCTCTAAACCCAGCTGTTGTACTTTCTCAAAAATGGCTGCATACAACCAGCCCTTGCTGCCTGCTAGTACTAGCTTTTGGCGCACATCATAGCGTTGGCGCAGTTGTGCATATGCATCAAGCAGAGTTGGAATATTTTTGCGCGGTTCCAACGTGCCGAGATATAGAAGGAAGCCATCAGTGAGTCCCTGCTTTATGCGAAAGTCTTGCACCAGTTCCTCTTCAATTACGTTTGTAAACCGTTGGTCGATACAGGTATAGACAGTACGTATACGCTCATAAGGAATGCCCACCAGCTCATGTGCATCCTGCATAGTGCTATCAGAAACGGTCACAAGCATGGAAGCGTGCTGCATGCTGCGTACCGTAAAGGTGCGATGATACAGCCGTTTTGAACGGGTGAGTACCTCTGGGAAACGTAAAAATGCTAGATCATGCAAGGTAATCACCGTAGCACATGTTTGTGGCACCAAGGCAGGCAACACATTTACAGGTGAATGTAAGACATCAATCTTTTTTTGCCGTAACAACGATGGCAGGGTCCACTGTTCCCAAGCCACCCGCATCATCGGACGCGCTTCGGGCCAGGGTGCTGCTATATAGGTGATACGTGCATGCCGAGCGTTGAGGCGTTCAATCACCTCTGGCCCATTGACAAACACGGTGTAATCATGATTTCCTGGTTGCTTCGCTATTTCAGTAAGTAGGTACCGAATATAGCGACTGACGCCACCATTACGATAGTTTTGACCAAATGACAGTAATTGAGCGTTAATCCCTATATGCATAGTAGCTATCTCACTCCTCACTGCTATCATTAACGTCCCTTGTTTTCACGAGGTAACAAATCTATACCTTTCTTACTTTCTTCCACCTCGACCTGATGATAGATTGAGTTTTCCCGCAAATCACTTTCCTGTGGCCTTACTGGTCTGCGCACAGACGGACAGAATAGAGGCTTATCATATGTTTGAACGTCAATGATGCCTGCTTTCAGCACAGTTACGGCAGAAGTCCTATCGGGCATCAGTTATGCTCTCAACATACGCGATCAAGAGAGCAATTTGCGCGGCCACCGCGATAAACTGCTGCTCCTGTTGCGCTCCTACTTGGTTCGTGTAGTCAGAAGAAACGATGACGGTGGGCGTTTCTCCCTCTGCCACAATACTGTATTTCCTTGTGCTTGTCACTAACGGCAACACGACTGGTGGCTTTCCATAGGCCAGTTGGGTAGCCGCTTGCAACCATTGCACAAAAGGATGATGCAAAGGTGTCTTGATAGCAGAACGTGCATAGAGCAGGCGCATCTCAACATCG
This sequence comes from Ktedonobacterales bacterium, assembly GCA_038199755.1. Lineage (GTDB taxonomy): Bacteria > Chloroflexota > Ktedonobacteria > Ktedonobacterales > Ktedonobacteraceae > JBBPYR01. The sequence goes on from JBBPYR010000204.1 coordinate 11,219, forward strand.
TGAAATCCCTGTACATCCAGATGATGGCGCACCATTGAAAAAATATCGTCTGGCTCTTGACCGGGCAGCAATTGAAAATCCACCCGTGCCGAGCCGTTGACAGGTATCTCAGCTTTTCCCTGTTCTCCACTCAAGATGCTCGTCACCGTACAAGCAGGAGTCAGCAAATGGGCATACTGCAACTGGAAGCCGCTGAGTCCCATCAATATCTCCTCAACGCCCCAACGCTCTGCCATATAGTGCCTGCTGTCGGGAAGGGAATGCAGTAATGCAATCTCATCATCCTCGCTAAAAACCAAAGTGTCATAAAAGCCATCGATCAAAATTTCTTCGCGAGCACCTTTCAAGCTGGTGAGTGCCCAGAGCAATCTCCAGGCAGCATCGGGAACAATCGTCCCATACGCAGGGGGCAACGACTCATACGAGGCATCGGACACATTAAGGGTGTCGGAGGCATCGGGAGTGTCGGGAGTATTAGGGGCATCGGGGACATGAGTCTTATGCATGGCTCGTGCAGTCTGAACGCTTAATTCTAGTCCCAGCTGCCCCTTGCACCCTCCGGCAATACAAGGCGTGCCATACGCCTCCATGTCAGGCCAACCGCTCCCATCCCATATACATAAGTGGACAGGATGAACCGTTGGGAACGCTACGAGGGCGGGCGTTTCTCTTCCTTGCGCCCCACTCATCACCCATTGAACGTTTATTGGTAAAGAGCCTATCATACATGCATATGCATCCAATGCCGCAAATGAGGCCAACATCATACCAATTTGGTGTGCAACAGGAGCATCGGCCAAGACAAGACGAAGCGTAACCGTTGCCGCATGATAATGCTCAACAAAAAAACAGGATTGGTCCTCGTCAAGAGCCGAAATCGTAACAGCATGTTGAAACGGTGCGAAGAGAACCGCGAGTGCTCGTTGATCAAAGCTTGTAGAAGAGGGCAATTGTGTAGACCACACCCGCCACTGTTCTATGTATGTGGAAAAGTGCTGTGACAGATATTGCTGAATTGTTTGTGTAAGAGAAGCTGGCATCATATGTCTCTCATTCGCATTTATTAGTACCACGTGTTACGTATCTTGCATGCGTTGATACGAAAGAGTATACTCATGTGCAATAGGATGAAAGCACGAAGAAGGGAAAGCACAACGTACCTTTGTAAAGAGCGTTGCGTTTTTTTCTGCATCGGTGTATTATAGCCTAAAGTCCCAGCAACTGCCTAGTCAGGAACCGTATCCCGAGAAGGGGATGGACAAGATGCGGAAAAGAGGTGTAAGCCCTCTATGATGCGCTTGTGCTTGACCAGATATAGCCAGGGCGCGAGGCTATTCGCCTTTATCAGACTCTATTTAGACTGAACTACGGGAGAGATGCGCGTTGTCCAAACAACTTCGGCTCGATCCAGCACAACTCACAGATGTTGGTCGGAAACGTCCTCACAATGAAGATAATATGGCTCATGTCATACCGAAAGACCCTGTGGTCATGGGAAAACAGGGGGCGTTATTCATTGTAGCAGATGGTATGGGTGGACATGCTGCTGGCGAGATTGCTAGCGAAATAGCAGTTGATACCGTGAGCAAAGTGTACTATCAAGAGGATAGTGACGAAGTTCCCACACTGCTATTACGTTCCATTAAACGTGCGAATGCACTTATCCATCAACGTGCCGCTGAAAATATGCTACGCAGCGGTATGGGTACGACCTGTGTCGCCGCCATTATGCGAGGTAGCTCGGCCTATATTGCCAATGTTGGCGATAGCCGGGCCTATCTTGTACGCGCTGGCCATATCAAACGCGTCTCTCAAGATCACTCCTGGGTAGAAGAGCAAGTTCGAGCTGGTTTGCTTACCGAGGACCAGGCCCGCTCTCACGCCCAGCGCAACGTGATCACCCGTTGTCTCGGTACACAGGCCGATGTTGAGGTCGATATTTTCTACGAGCAATTGCAAGAAGGCGACACCCTCCTACTTTGTAGCGACGGTCTCTCTGGCTTAGTGAGCGATGACGATCTGCGAGCCATCGTAGAGCAGCATCCCCCCCAGGAAAGCGTCTATCATCTGGTAGAACGCGCCAATGAAAACGGCGGACCTGATAATATCACGGTGATTGTGGTACGGGTAATAGAGGTTGGAACGGACCCGCCGGGCACCCGTGTACCCGTCTATATTGGTGGTGGAGATCGTATCGAGGACGAAGATACCTTGACCCTGAACATGCTCCCAGGTAAAGCAATGGCAATGCCTGGCGCAGCAGCTCACCCCGAAGAAGTCTATGCCACCAACACACCATTCCACTATAGTAGTGGCCCACTCATTATGGGACCCAACGATGGCTCTGCCACGGCTTTTCCTGCACAAACACCACGCAAACGCCGTAGTCGTCTCTTTTATCCAACCTTGGCACTATTTATGCTTATCCTTGTCTCTGGCCTTGCCGGGAGCCTCTACTATCTTTATTTGCATAACAAAACTACCGACATTGACACACGCTTGCAGCAAGCTCAGAAGATGATAAACCAGGCCAGCGACGAGACGCAAGGCAGTCAGATCAATCCCACTGATGCATTGCAAAAGCTTGCCGGGGCACGCGCTAATCTGCTCACCGTTCAAACAGCATCACGTAACTCCACACAGGATAGCCTCTTTAGAAAATTGCAGACAAGTTATGTGAGCGCAGCACAAACCGCGATTACCGCCTACAACACGCAATCAAAAATTGTGCAAGTACCGTGTAGCAATAATACCACGCAGGTGCAGATTGGCAGTGGCAGCTCTGGCAACAATGGCAACACCGGAACCCATGCCACAACCATTGCTTCCATTAAAGATCAGAAGAACAATGTTTTTTCCTATGCACTCGGAGCCAACGGTACGTTATACCAACTCAATCCGCAAGGCGGTCTTACCGCTCCTATGACGTTAAACGGCTCCATCCAAAAGATAGCCAGTGATGGTGTCCGTATTCTGGCACTCACGGCGTCAAAAACCACACCCATCAGCTATAGTCTACACTTGCTGATACCGGATCCAGGAAAAACAAATACTGGTATACTCAAAGATAGTAACGCCGCGACGATTGATACGCAGACTACCGCTGGCGGCAACACACCCACAACCATCACCGCCTGGGGTCCTGATGTCTACGTTATCATTACCCCCACAACGGCATCTTCTACCGAGTTGGTACTTGACTACACCATTGATACGAACAAAAACACGCTCAACAAGCCATCTAAGACGCAGTTCTCTTTTTCTGATGGCGTGGTCGTCAGTGCGGCAGCTTATCCTGATCATCAGCTCTTTTTGCTTGGTAGTACTGGCTCCATTTTGAGCTTAAATCATGCGACAGGCAACGGAACCCAGAATTCGACGCTGCAAACAGCATCATCAGTGTTGCTAGCGCAGCCGATTGGAGCACCTTTGCCAATTAGTGCGACTGAGTACACATCCTTTACACAGGCAATACCTTCAATTCCAGCAGCATCACCAAAAGTTCTCTTACTGCCTAACGCGTCCCTGCTCATTGCAGGATCGGGAGCAGATAACAAACCACATCTGTACGTTGCAGATAGTTACTATCATCGCATCCTGGACTTTACAACAATACCTAGTCAGTCTGCGGGAAGTGTGAGCATCACGCCGATAGCGACCCCTTCAAATAGTGCGAATGCGGGCGGAGGCGTCGCCAGTTCCACGCCCACCTCTGCAAGTATCACCATGAGCTTAGAGCAGCAATATACGTCGACACGCCTGTTCGCGACCGTGAATAGTTTTGTGGCTCATCCGCAAGATGCGCGACTCTATCTGCTAGCCCACGATGATCAGTCTCCTGCCAATCTCAATCTCATCACTATGAGCATAAGCCAAAACGCCAGTGTTTGCACACCAGCTGCGTAAAGAAGCACCATCATGACAGAGTCAGAACTGTTGCAAGATCGGAAAAAGGTGGCGTGACCATTCCGTAGGGACCAGCTGATGGACATTGACGAAATGATCTGGCAATGTTCATCAGCTGGTCCCTACGGAAGTTGCAACATCCCTATAGATAAGATATGTCAGGTTATACAACTTATTTCCGTGAGACACCTTAGAGGAGTGAGCGGCGCACGGGTAAATACGCTTGCTCGTAGAGTGTATCGTATATGGCGGCGGTCTTCGGATCAGGCTCAAAAATCTGGACAGTGTGCCGAATAGAGGCTGCTGCTTCCTCGCTCGAATGAAATATACCTGCACCTATACCAGCGAGTAATGCCGCGCCAGTCGCTGCTGCCTCGACGATATGCGGTACTTTGATCGCGCACCCTGTTATTTCCGCCTTGATTTGTAAGAATGGGGTGGCCTGCGTCGTCCCACCAATCACAGTGATTGTGGGCTGAGACGACGCGATACCCAACTGCGAGAATAGCCTTGTATTATCACGTAGCCAGTAAGCCAGACCCTCCATAAGCGCACGCACAAGTTCTGGTCGGCTATGAGAAGGGATCAGGCCGAGCATTGCTCCGCGGGTGCTACGTTTTCCATGCTGTCCGTATGGCGTGCCGGAACCAAGGAAGGACGGCAAAATAAGAGCACCACGCGAACCAGGAGGAACCTCGGCGGCTTCTTGCAGTGCCTGGGCATACATTTCAGGTGAAACACCGCCCTGTTTTCCTTGACCGTAGAGCAATGTCACAATCCATTCGAGCGCGCCTCCGGCGAAGTTGAGCATCCCTAGTGTTGCATAGGTGTTCGGTACAACATACGCGTAACTGGTGCAGCCTGCTTCAAAAAGTTCTTGCCCAGGATTAAAAGAGTTGCTGACCGCCAGAACAACGCTGGCTGTCCCCATCGATTCCAGTAGGTGGCCGGGGAGTGTGACTCCCGTGGCTAAGGCTCCACAGAGATGGTCATGGCCACCTGTACACACGATTGCCTCTTGCGGGATACCCGTCATCGCGGCGACATCTTTCCGCAGCGTCCCGATGGCGGTGCCAGCAGGAAACGCTGGCGAAAACCACGCGGCAGGCAGACCCGCCTGCTGGAGCAGGAATTCTGACCATGCCAGCGTCTTCTGGTCGAAAAGCATAGTGCGTGAGGCAATGCTATAATCGGTCGCGAAGCATCCACTCAGCTTCCAGAGCACAAAATCTTCAATACTTAACCAGTGACAAATCCGTTCAAACACCTGCGGAACGTGCTTCCGTAACCAGAGCAGTTTGTTTACACCAAACATCGGGTCTGGAACATGTCCAGTGATGGTAAAAATGCGGTCGCGCCCAACCGTATCTTCCCACCACTGGGCCTCCGCCGCTGTACGCTGGTCATACCAAGCAATGGCAGCGTGCAAGACATTGCCATTCGCATCGAGGGGGAAAGCCGACTCCCCCATGCTAGCAACAGAGAGAGCACGAATTCGTTCAGGTCGATCGCAGCGCACAATCGCTGCTTGCATACTCTGCAGAACCGCTCCCCATACATCTTCCGCGTCAAATTCGCTCCATTCCGGCACTGGATGGCGTGTTATGCTGCGACAGCTTCCAAGCGCATTAATCTGCCCAGTTTCTACGTCGAAAATGACGGTTTTGGTATTCGTTGTGCCAACATCGATGCCAACGAGATACATATTACCTGCTTCCCTGCAAAATATGCAGCGCATCATCCACACTGACATCACGGTGGACGAGAGCCACCAGAGCCTGTGTCATAGCGGTGGGGGAGGCCGCTTGCCAGACATTGCGACCAATGACAACACCGGCTGCACCAGCGTCGAGGGCATCACGAATAGAGGCCAAAAATTCACGGTCACTGCGCGTTTTGGGTCCCCCTAAAACCAGAACTGGCACATAGCAGGAGCGAATGATCTTCTTGAAGCTTTCACGCTCGCCGGTAAAGAAGGTTTTGTTGATATCAGCGCCGTTTTCGGCGGCCATGCGGCATGCATCTGCCACAGCATCTACGGCACGGGCAGAGGGATGATCCTCGAAGCCATAGGGGAGAGCCTCAGCCATAACCGGAATGTTCCAACGGTGCGCTTCTGAAGCCAGGCGCGGGAAATAGATTGTCGAACCATGGCCATTCACGCTGCCCGGCATATACATAGCGGCGGCGGCATCAGCCCCGCTGCTGAGAATATCTTCAATGCCCAGAACGAGTTCTCGTGGCCGCTCCAGCAGAGGTGATGTGGCTCCATCACAGCGTATCAGCAAGCCAACATCTTTGAGTTGCCTGCTAAAATGACGGGCAATGCCAATACTGGTCAGGATGGCGTCAGCACCACCAGCGATGACCTGCTCAAGTACTTTCCCAGGGTTTTCAAAACCCGCAACAGCACCATCAGTAGTACCATGATCCATTGCCACCACCACAGAGCGCCCGTCCGCACCAAAAAGACGCTCAAAGCGTCTGCCTGTAATATCACTCATCACAATCCTTCTTTCTGCACAAAAAACACCAAGTATGTCTAATAATTCCTGATTTGCACCTGCTGAAAATAGTGGTGCAGTGTATCAAGCGAAGGCAGATTATAATCAATATGCACAATTGTTCCCACTGAAAAGGCGGTCGCCAGACGCGCGCAATCAGTTAGGCTTAACCCTTGTATTTGCGCTGTCACGAGACCCGCGACCATGGCATCTCCTGCGCCAAAGGTCTTCTTCACCACGACGGTTGGAGGGGTGGCGATCAGCGTGGTGGTTTGCTCAACCAGCATCGCGCCCAATTTTCCCATAGAGACAACGACCAATTCAATATCTGCATTCAGGAGTCGATGCGCCGCTTGCTGAATCTCGGCTTCGGATGTCAAAGCATGGCCGACGAGATACTGTAGCTCCTCTATATTGGGCTTCAAGATCGTTGGGCCAGCTGAGATACCCGCACGCAAGGCCTCATCGCTGGTATCCAGGATGATACGCTTTTTTTGCTGCTTGAGTTGCGCGATGATAGTAGCATAGATCGTGATAGGCACGCGTGGCGGCAAGGAGCCAGATAAGACGAACCAATCGCAAGAGTGCGTCAGTGTTTCAATTGCCTGAAAGAGGGTTTGCAGCGCTTCTGGAGGTGGCGGCTGGCCCGGCATGTTAATATCCGTTGTCTGCTGGTTGATGACATCAACGACCTTCACATTGATACGAGTATTGCCTGGGATGCGCACGAAACCATCGTCTATACCCTTGGCTGTAAAAAATTGCTCGAAGATATCGACATTCGCCTGACCAAGATACCCTGTCACAGCAATATCATACCCGTAGTCGGCCAGAAATGAGGCAACATTGACACCCTTTCCACTGGCGTCAAATCGAAGTTCCTGCGCTCGATTGACTCTATTTGGCTGAAAATGATCTACCATCACTGTCTGATCAATTGCCGGGTTAAGCGTCACTGTTGCTATCTTCATGAACCTTCCTATTTCAAGTGGATAGGTAGATAAGGCACAACGCCAGGCACTGCGCCAGATCATCGTCTGTATTGACTACCAGCTTTGGCTCGCGTATTGGCTCGAAGCTCGCTTTGATCGAAAGGTAAAGTGCATAGTCACGATTAGCCGCCACGTGCTGCTCTCCCACCGTTCCCTTGTGTTCTAGCCGTTGCTGTGCTGTCTCATCAGAACACCTGCACTCAATGATTTTGAGTGGTGTATCGAGTTCCCTTGCTAATTGTTCCAGAGCAGCGATCTGATACCTGCGTGAAAACGTTCGCCCGTCAAGAATGACATTCAGCGTGGGATTATTGCCTATCATGTAAGAGGCAACCTGAAACATAATCGCCATGCAAAAATCATCTTGCCGCGTGGAATACTCGATCATGTGCATGGGAAAGAGCGCGGCCCGTATAACATCCTTGTCGAGTACTATGGCGGCACACGCGTCTGCCAGCGGGCGGCTTAGCGTGCTTTTTCCCGTTCCGGGCAAACCAGCCATAGCAATCAACATAGACAATTCCTCTGACTTATGACCCGACTATGAACTGGCTGCTTCTACATTCGGGTTCGCTTGGCTGCCATAAATGGTCCACCACGGTTTTGCTCCATGGCTTAAGACGCTATTCAATGCCTGGATATTCTGCTTTCCCTCGTGTTCTAACCAGGTGCGTAGTCCTTGCGCGCCATCATGCACATAGACTGGTAGACCATCCTGCCAGGTTGCACGGCCACAGAGGACACCTGCGTAGGGAACCCCCGCTTCATTCGCTAGCGCGAGGGAGGAGAGGAAAAGCGCGTTGGTCACGCCAGCACTGAGGAAGATGAAAGGCACACGCGCTTCCGCCGCCACTGCGCGGAAGTGCTGCATGGCCTCGTCACGCGTGTAGGCAGAAGGCCCACTTTGGTCAGGGCCTGCTACATATTTCATGTTCACGGGAATTTCCAGCTTGAGGACATCAACACCATAGCGTGCTTTAGAGAACTCTTGCGCTATTTTTGTGACCTTCTGAGGCTTTACCTGTGCGAAGGCTAGGCTCTTCTCATCACCGATACTATCGCTGTAGCTGACGATCTCCAGGAAAAAAGGAATATCATTGGCCTGGCATTCCGCGCCGATACGTTCTATAAAGACGTGTTTTACCGTGTTGATGGCCGTATCATCGTCGGGATCATAGTAGATCAACACTTTAACGGCATTTGCACCTGCCTCGACAATGCGCATGACAGACAACTCTGGCTCTAGATCGGGGAAGCGTCCCTTCGTCGTGGTGTCATAGCCTGTTAATTCATAGGCGAGGAGCAGACCAGTCTTGGCGGCGCGTTGTTTGGCTGCCGCTATACCATATTCAGGATCGAGGAGTATGGCACTGGCGTAGGGTGTTAGGACTTCAGATACCAGAGTCTTGAACTCCACAATTTCGGGTGCGGTCACATCTCGCCCCATAAGGGCGTTGAGAGCCTTCTTGATTGAGCCTCGCTGGTCGATGGCCAGTGCAGCAATGACGCCTTGTTCGTCAGATAAGGCCATCAGATGTTGGTATTTCCCAGAAGTTACTCTTTTGGGTAGAGATATTTTATTTTCAGTCACCTGTATGTTCGCTCGCTTTCTTTGCAGCCAATCAAATTCGTAGTATCTACAATATACCTCAGCACAGCATCTCTATTCCGAGACCTTCGTAAAACGAGAGATACGGGGATCAACAAACTGGTCAAACTCATCATAACTGGGACTCGAAAATTCGGAGACGATGGCCCCTTCATCTCCCGACTGGAACCAATGCCAGGTGTTCGGCGGGATCGTGTACTGGTCGCCGGGGTGCAATTCAATCTCGTGAAAGGCTGTGTAATACGCTTCGCTGCCCTGCGGCACGTGTGCCTGGATAGTTTGACTCGGCTCGCCTTCAACATAGAGCCAGACGATGCCCCAACGACAACGAAACGTCTCCTGCTTGCCCGGATTCATCGCACTCAGCGGGGGATGGCGATGCTGCGCGCAGGTCTGCCGGGGCGTCATGACCAACTCTTTCGCACAGTACCGATCGTTGTTGATATAAATGACAAGCTCTAGGCCTGTACGCTCTAATTCGTTCAGATTAAAATCAACTACCTCAATTTGCTCCTGCTCTTGCGCTGTCAATACAATACCAGCTTGAGCCAGCATCTGCGTCGACCGCTCTTGCATTTGTCGTATCTGACTGTGAGTTAACATAGCTGAAATCTCCTCAAGTTGCTGTCCGCGCTAACTGAATTCCTTTTCGTTCTCATCATGTGTGATAATATGAATCTCTTCCGGGGCGTTTTGCATCTGCTTCAACACCTGTTTGTATTCAGCTCCAACCATCATGCCCACGACTTCATTCTCATTGGTGTCGCTGACCCGTACCTCACCAGCTTTGCTGCCACGGCGCATCACAATCACGCGGTCTGCTACGGCAAAAACATCCTGCATGTTGTGACTAATCAGGAGAACGGGAACGCCTTGATTGCGCAGTGTGCGGATCAGTTCGAGCACTTTGAGTTGCTCTGGCACACCGAGCGCGGCAGTTGGTTCGTCCATAATCATTAAATGGGCCTTCCAGTAGACAGCGCGGGCAATTGAGACAGCCTGACGCTGACCGCCGGAAAGTTGGCGAATCGGACTGCGCAACTCGGGGATGCGGATATCTAATTGATCGAGTACTTGACGTGCCTCGCGCAGCATATAGGGACGATCAAGCACTCTAAGAAGACCAAGTTGATGGCGCATTTTCTCGCGGCCCAGAAAGATGTTTGCGCTGGCATCGAGATTTTCGCACAACGCTAGGTCCTGGTAGATCGTTTCGATCCCGCGCCGCCGCGCTTCTAACGGGGTGGCGAATGACACGGCTTCACCATTCAGAAGAATTTGGCCACCATCGGGTTTATAGGCACCGGAGATCATTTTGATGAGCGTTGATTTTCCCGCCCCGTTGTCACCGAGCAGCCCTACCACTTCGCCGGGGTGAATGTTCAAGCTGACATGATCTACCGCAATCAGGCCACCAAAGCGTTTATAGAGATCTTTGATTTGTAAGATCGGTTGTACATCGGCCATGATGTGTTTCTCCTGTTCCCACTAACTGCTCTAGGCCAGATTCTTCTTGGCCTGATCGACCAGAACAGCTAGGATAATGACAGCACCCACGGCGATGAACTGCCAGAAGGGATTAATGCCCAGAAAGATCAGGCCATTCTGGATGATGGCAATGATGAGCGCGCCAATCACCGTGCCGATGACGGTTCCCTCTCCACCAAAGAGCGAGGCACCACCGATGATTACCGCCGCGATAGAGGTGAGGAGAAGTGGATCACCCACGTCCGCTGCCCCGTTGCTGAAGCGCAACGTATACAGCACACCCGCCAGGGAAGCCAAGAGCGCCGAGAGCATGTAAATGAAAATTGTGTGGCGAACGACGGGGATACCAGCACGCCGTGAAGCCTCTTCACTTCCCCCAACCGCGTAGGTATGTCTGCCAAAACGTGTCTGCGAGAGGAACCAGGCACAAATGAGGGTGACAATCACCATGAAGATCAAAGGGAAAGGAAGCAGTTGAATAATCTGACTGGGGCGTACTCCATCCAGATTTGCGGGTAGGTGGAAAAAGCTAAATCGTCCATCGGGCAGGAAATACAAGAGATAGCTGTTGCCAATCTGTCCTACGCCATTCGTCTGTATGCTCACAGGTTGCCCACCAGAGAGAATAAAGCCCGCGCCACGAGCAATGCCGTACATGCCCAGGGTAACAATGAACGGTGGGACACGCAGTCGAGCTATAATCAGGCCATTCACGAGGCCAGGAATAATGCCAACGGCCAGACCAGCACCCAGGCCAGCCAGCACCACAACGAGGAGTGGCGCGCTACTGCCTATACTGCTCATCACCTGGGCGGCGGCAACCGAGGCGAGACCCATCACAAAGCCGACGGAGAGATCAATGCCTCCTGAAAGAATAACAAACGTTTCCCCCAGCGCGATAATCAGCACGAGGGACATATCAGCCCCGATAGTTTGAAAGTTAAAGAGGTTGAGAAAACCCTGACCCGTAATCGCAAAGAAGATAATCAGTATGATCAGAAATAGCCACGACCATCCCTTACTGACAATGTCAAGAGGCTTAATAGGTGTCTTCTCTGACAGTTTTTGATCTGTATCAGTAGTAGCTACATCGGATACTTTCATAGATCACTCCTTGATCTCTCCTATGTCGGTGGCATTATGCCACCGACACGTTACGTTAACTAGCTACTCTTATAAATGGCGGCCTGTGAAGCCGGGTCGTTTACATTGGTCTTGTCGATGACAACATAGCCGGTGGCGTAGCGCTTCTGAATAGAACTGCTTTTACCCGTCAGCGCGTACACGCCATATTGGACGGCGGTGCTGCCCATTTCAGACGGTTTCTGGGCAATGACGAGGTCGACCGCGCCATTATTGAGATCGGTGATTGCCCCTACAGGTGCGTCAAAATTAGCGATCTTGATCTGCCCTTGCTTGTTAGCATTCTTGACAGCTTGGGCGGCGCCCTCAGCACTGAACAGATTGGTGCCGAAGATGCCGTTGACCTGTGAGCCCTTATTACTGGATAACAATGCCGATACCTGCTGCGAAGCGGTCGCGGCACTATCGTTGTCATAATTCGAGCCAACGAGCTTGACCGCACCATTGGTCGCTTGAATTGCTTGCACGCATCCCTGTTGCCGCTGATCGGTAGTGCTGATGCCAGGAGTCACATTCTCAATGTAGATCCCGCCTTTATTACCGATGGCTTTGATAAGAGCCTGCCCCGCGATCATTCCTCCCTGCACATTATCGGAGCCAACGTAGGATAGTGGAAAGGTAACAGGGCCCTTGGCATAGTCGCCATCGCCAATAAAAGTATCGACAGAAATAACCTTGATGCCCGCGTTGTTCGCGTTCTGCAATGGCGCGATCATGGCTTGCTTATCGCAGGCGGCGATGATCATCACGTCAACCTTCTTGGCGATGTAGGCATCAACAATCGGTGCTTGGAGCGTCGCGCTGAACTGGGCTGGTCCATCAACGAGGAGCTTCACCCCGAGTTTATCCGCCATCTCCTGCGCGCCCTTCTGCATGGTGACATAGAATGGGTCGCCCTTAACGCCTACGATTAGTACGAATGTATAGCTTGGGGTGCTCGTACCAGAGGATGAAGTGCTGCCTCCGGTTGAGGGTGTGCCGCCACATGCGGCCAGAAAGCTACTCCCGGCTAGAACTGCTACTGTGCCACTGAGAAATTGTCGGCGGCTAAGGGGGGAGTTCCCGATTTCTGGGTCTGCCATCTCAAGTACCTCCTTGAAAATAGTGTTTACCAACGATGTTTGTGAGTTAAGATCGCTATGCTACAACGCTTATCCGCTAGCGTCTCCCTTCCACTTTGAAGGACTCTTCAAACCACCCAAAAAAGAAAAGCGTGCTCACCTCCTATTTTGATGATGTGATTGAAATTGATTGAAATTGATTAATAGTAATTGTAAACAACTTTAGAAGCTTTGTCAATGGCAGAAAAGAAGCACCAGCGGTAGCGATAGATGCATATTTGTATTTTCTTGTGGACATGTTATAATCAATTATAATCAACTTTGATACGCTCTTGACAGTGAGCATCATACAGGAGTTCCCTATGACGGAAGACACTTTGGATGATATACCCGGAAGTGTTCTCAGCACTGAGATGACAGGCGATGATGGACGTGCATTCCTTGCCATAGAACGGCGTATGAACATCGTGAAAGCCGTCAATACCCATAAATCGGCCACCGTTGCGGAAATCGCGGAATGGTTAGAGTCGTCGCCCGCGACAGTGCGGCGAGACCTTACCTGGCTTGATAAGCAAGGGTTGATTACGCGTACCCGCGGAGGTGCTATTGCTATCGATTATCCATCTCAAACGCTCTTGCGTAGGTCTGTACCGTCATATGAACAGCGACTGAATGAATACATAGAAGAAAAGCAGGCCATTGGACAGTGCGCGGCGGAGCATGTTCATGATGGAGAAACCATCATCCTCGATGCCAGCTCGACAAACCATTATATACTTCCTTTTCTTGCAAAAAAGCGGGATTTGACAGTCATCACCAATTCTCTGTATATAAGCAAGGAGTTGATAGCGATAAGCGAGATAAATCCCAGTATGACCGTTATTTGCTCGGGTGGAACGCTCTTCATGCGTTCCTATTCGTTTATCGGTTTGATCGCTGAACATGCGCTGAGCCAATTCTACGTGGACAAGGCCTTTATTGGTCTCCGTGGCATTTCTTCGCACCACGGGCTGACAAGTCCATTTTCAGAAGAGATCCCGGTCAAGCGTCAGATGATTAAGTGCGCACGCCAAGTCTATATTCTCGCCGATCATACAAAATTCAATATTACTCTTGCCAGCTTGATTGCGCCCATTAACGTCGTTCACACACTGATCACCGATGCCCATATTGCCCCCGAAATTGTTCGCCAAATGAGAGCTACTATTCCTCACGTGGTCATAGCCCCTCTCACTGAGAGCATTGAGAACGTTTAGCATGGTGACTTCCTACCTTCCCTGTTTGATGCACAACGTTTTCTGTGGCTGAGCTAAAAAGCGCAAAATAATAAGTGGATAGACCTGCGATCTTCACATACTTCTGGACAATCTTTCATGCATCTGTTTTGCTCACATGCTCTACGCTCACTCTGCTCTAGCCTCTATCATATGCTGTAAAACGAACTAAAAGACAACAGGACGGGCCGCGAGCGAGCCTTGAATGTAGTTGTATCACTCTACACTCAAATGCGCGTCTCTGAAACCTACGTCAGTTCCGAGCAGAGATTTTGTTTTGATCAACTTTTATCTTTCTTCCAAAAATGTATAAAGCCGAGCTCAGGCAATCCTGGCTTTCAGCTTTGCACGGTTAAAGCTTTCAGCCATACCGCCTTGCAGTATCATTTCTGTAGCGTGCTTCAGGTTCACAGCAATATGAAAAGATCTATTCGCTCCTTGAGGGTGTTCACGGAGATGCTCCATACCCAAGCCAGTTAGTACAAGCATTGGATATGCTCCTACTGCAAGAGCAGCATTTATGTCGTTGATACTGTCACCAATAAATATGGACGTACGGATGTCAATGCACAACTCATCACATGCACGTAATAACATTCCTGGTCGCGGTTTTCGGCAATAGCAGTGCTCATCTTTACTGTGCGGGCAGTAATAGACCCGTTCTATTTGGCCTCCCGCTTCAGCGATTTCCGCTGCCATGCGGCGATGTATATCCTCTACCGTATCTTTCGGAATAATACTTCTTGCGATTCCAGCTTGGTTCGTGCAAACCACGATCCGATAACCCGCCTTTGTCAAATTGGCTATAGCCTCTTTTGATCCCGACAGAAAGGAGAACTCACTCCAACTTTTGACATAATCCGAGCGGTTCTCGTTGATCACTCCATCACGATCAAGAAATATGGTAGACAAGGTATCCAATATATTCTCTCTCTTTCCATTACGGAGTATACTACTCTCAAATTAAGTTTCTAGGTTTGCCCGAACGCGCAAACACCATTGTCGAACAGTTTCATTGCCCACGACGATCTCCCGCTCTGCGAGAAGCTCTTCAACCGGACGGAAAACTGAGCAAGAAGTAAAAATACAACCAAACCATAGGACTGACGATTTCTGATGGGAAGCGAAAACCTTTGTAATTGGGAGCAGCAGTGTTTGTTGCTCATACCATCAGTATGCAAGAGCTTTCGCTGTTCAGTACACGGGAGAGACTCGCGCTCTTGCAAGGGCATATCATTGCGGTAAGGGTGGAGACGCATTTTAGCTTGCTATTTCCTCTCTCCTCACTACTGTTAGAATCTCCTTTAAGACTTCTTGCTCTGCAATGAGTCGTACACAAGCATGGGCTATGAGTTCCCTCGGTTTAAAATCGAGGTGCCCACAGGGAATAGCAGGACAGGTAGCACAGCGATGTGTCGAGATTATCACACGATGTTGATCCAGATTTCCCCAAGGGCCAAAAATGCGCGTATCGATTGGTCCATAGAGGCGTACGCTCGGTGTACCTTGAGCAACTGCTAGATGCATGGGCCCGCTATCGACTCCCAACACGAGTTGTGCTCGTTCCAGTAAAGCTGCCAGTTGTCCAATAGTCGCATCAGTAATGAGTGTAGTTTGCATAGATGTGGCTTGATCAATCTCCTGCAAGAGCATCTGTTCTCCAGGGCTGCCCGTGAGCACCAGTCGAAAAGATCTGGCATGAGATACACGAAAGTACCTATCAAGTGCTGTTGCACAGTATGCCCATCCTTCAGAACGCCACTGCTTCACTGCCGAACCCGCCCCTGGATGAATCACCACAATGGGTGTACCCTCCTCGATGCCCTCAAGGAGCAGCCGCTGTCTCATCCACTCGCGCTCCTGGACCGTAGGTACAAAATGCAAAGGATAGCACGCTGGTGTATAAGGTTCCTTGAGAGGTGGGTAGCCCAACGTTTGCAGACCAGTACTGGTAAGACGCAGACAGGAAACAGTTGCGTGTTCATTCCCTGACAAAGGTAAAGAGTGAGTAAGAAAAGGCTTGCTCAGTTTATTTGCATAACCAACGCGTCGTGGAATAGCAGCTAAATAGAGTAAGGCTGCAACCCACCATGATTTGCCGAGAAGACTAACGGCGAGGTCAAAGTGCTCTTGGCGTAACTGTTTCGCCGTCTTCATGAGCAGAAATGGCTTGAGTGCTTGTCTCTCTGTTCCACGCACTCCTGGAACTGGACAGGTGAGCAATTGATCAATATCAGGATGGTGTGCAACCACGTCGCGTGACCAGGGACCTACCATCATAGTGATAGAGGCATCAGGCAACGCCTCTCGCAGGCCATGTAGCACGGGTGTCGTCACCACAAGATCGCCGAGATGATCTGGACGCACAAGCAGGATACGTGGACGAGCTGAAATTGGCTTCTTGGTCTGTTGCGCTGCTAAATAGGCCCTCCTTGTGCCCAGGAGACGAATAAAGAGAAGAAACAGTCTGCGCAGAGCTTTTTTCTTCATCAAAGGATACTCTCTTCTCTAGGAACTGCTACCAGATACTCATTAGGCTCTTTCCTCGTTAAGGACCAGTCAGGAAAGAGTTCAGCGATTGAAGCCAAAACCTCTTGCTCAGAAATGAGTCGCACACAAGGATGCGATGCCAGCTCTTGAGGGCGAAAATGCAGCCGCCGACACGGCATGACAGGACATGATGCGCAGCGATGGCGCGAAGTAACAGTGCGATGTTGCTTCTGACTTCCCCACGGACCGTAGTTTGCTGGATCCGTTGGCCCAAACAGACGAACAGTAGGTGTTCTTTGGGCGACGGCAAGATGCAAGGGACCACTATCAACTCCCAGCACTAGGTGGGCGCGTTCGAGGAGTGCGGCCAGTTGTCCAACCGTTGCATCGGTAATGATCGTCGTTGGAACCGTCGTAGCTTCGGCGATCTCTTCTAACAGTGTGCGTTCTCCAGGGCTGCCCGTGAGCACAAATCGACGAGCGGGTTTTCCAGGTGATGCATCGGACAGAACAGTTGCACAATGCGCCCAAGCGTCGGCACGCCACTGTTTGACCTCTACACTTGTGCCTGGGTGAATTACCACAATCGGAGTGTTCTCCTCAATGCCATCATGAAGCAGCCGCTGGCTCACCCACTCGCGCTCTTGGGTCGTTGGCGCAAAGTGCAGAGGGTATTTCTGTGGTGTGTAGGGTTCCTCTAGCGGTAGACCCCCCAGTGTTTGTAGGCCAATACTAATGAGTCGTAGGCGGGCAATCGTGAGATGCTCATCGGCTGGAAATTGCACAGGATGAGTGAGAAAGGACGTACCTAGTTGTACAGTGTAGCCAACGCGTCTAGGAATGGCAGCCAGGTAGAATAGCGTTGCGCTCCACCAGGAAGTGCGATGGAGGCTAATGGCAAGATCATAGTGCTCTTGGCGTAGTTGTTTGGCAACTTTTGCCAAGAGGACATACGATCGAACGCCTTTTGCCGAGGCACTGCGGTAACTCGGAAATGGGCAGATCAGGAGTTGGTCGATATCTGGCTGACGCTCTACGACTTCACGTGACCACGGGCCTACCATCATCGTAACGTATGCAGAGGGTAGAGCTTCTTTTAGTGCATGAAGCACTGGTGTTGCCATCACCAGTGAGCCGAGAGGACCAGGATGTACGAGGAGAATACGCGGGCGTATTGAAACTGGTTCGCGGGCGTGTTGTGCTGCAAGACGGGCTCTTCTAGCACCTAGCAGACGAATCACCGTCAGGAGGATCGGACGCAGGATTTTACGAAGAAGCTTTTTCAAGGCATCATCTCTTTTCTATTCGTACCTACTTTCTCATGAAAGCGGCTCTTTTCAAACGCGAGTCAGCTTTTGCTGCTCACGCAAGGCAGTAATCGCAACATACATTTGACTCATACTTACCTCCGGTTGTTGTGCTAATGCCTGCAAACAATTGGTATAGAGCTTGAGATCAGCGGTGAAGGCTTGAGGAGTGAGGCGAACCCATCTCGCAACCTCATTGAGAATAGATTGATCTGCATGCTCAAATGTATCCGTATGTTCATTCCATACCGACAATGGGACAGGAATGATAGCCTCAGCGCGCTCAGGGTTCACCATTGGTCGCAGCAGGTGGGTGGTAAGCCACCGACGGCGAGATGCTGACTCTGATCCCACTTTTCCGACATGCACAACGAGACCTAAGCGACGCACCGTTTCAGAACTCAAACGTAGTTCGTGGTGATACAGGTAGATTACATCACGAATAGTGTCAGCATGCACACTGGTCGCAATATGATAGCCATAATCAGCTAGTTGTAGGTAGTGCCTTGCTACTCTCCCCCACATATAGAAAGGTTGGTGATCGCTTATCTCGTTGCAGAGCACATAGGTGTCGGCAGGGTCGAGCTCGGAGTGCTGAGTGAACGCAAAATTCTCATACATGCCTGAGGTATACACAAGCGTTACCTCTTTTGGCAGCAGTTGAAAGAGAGCGTTTAATACTGTCGTCTTGCCTACGCCCGGTTTGGGGTCGGTAGGGCCTGCAACCGTAAGAGAGACTTTTCGTTCAAGCAACAGCCAGACAAGTCCTGCAGTCCAAACATCGACACTACCCAGGGCGATGAGTTGCGCCATGGAAAGTGGATGTCGAGAGTCATAGTGCCAATAGCACCGTTCATATGGGTCGCGCGGATCAAACATAGAGCAGTATCTTTCTCATAGATTAATTCCGGTATTCACTTTCTCAAAAATCGGCGTAGTAATGCCGTAACGAACATGATTTCAATAAAGAGTCCTAGTCCCGACTCAGCGGCGGTCAGGATGCCGAGGATGCCCTTTGCCAGAGTATCGCCACTCAGCAAGGGCCGAAGTTCGTGAAAAGAGGCAAGGCTTAGGACGAACGCATTCCATGGAGCCTGCTGCATCACTGTAGAGTACAGTGCGCTAAACCCGAGTACTACCAGTAGATAGCAAGCAACACTGCGTGCGGGTTTATATCCGTAGCCGGTCAGTAGATTCTCAAGCGATGAGAAGAAATAGCACCCGTAACATACAAGCGTATCGTCAAGAAGCAACAAGAGAATCAAGAGGAACGATAGATAGTGCTGGCTTCCGAAACGCTGCAATGCCGTACCCCGCTGTAACCCAGCCTCCGGCGACTCTAGCAACAGAGATAAACGTGCCTTTGGTGTTCCCAGGAGAAATCCCAGCAAGAGCAGCCACTGCTGCCTTCGTCGCTGATGCTGCGGCAAAAGCCCTGGTGGAGGGAAAAATTGCTGCTCACGCTTGTATTCTGGTGGATGTTGAGCACGTTTGCGCAGGATGAGAAGCACAAAGAGGAACGAGGCCAGGCAGACTGCACACAAGAGCAGAAAGGCAAGCGGTTGCAAAACAGCGAGCAAGAGGAGGAGCAAGCACAAAGGCACAATGCGCAGGATAGCAGAAGCGATAGGATGCTCTGGATACCGTTCACCTTGCCGCCGTTCCTCCAGCCGTAACAGTACCTTTGGCAAAGGCATACGCTCGCGCACGAATACCCTCAAGACAACAGGAAGCATTGTGCGTTGGGGGAGCACGAGCCGCTGATTGACGCATGCACGGTAAAGGAAATAGTCGGCCTGCTCGTTCATCCCTTGAGAACGTAGAACTGTAGCAAGCTGGCGATTGGCCCTGATGGCGGCTTCATATTCACCTGGCAACCTCCATCGTGTCTCATACTCTTCTCCCAACTTGTTTACCTGAGACCAATCTACGACGGCGAGATTAACATCGTTCCAATGCACGTCAGCAAGAGGAACAAATCCGTAACATTCGTCGCCTAAGAAAATGCCTTCGAGATTGGTTTGGCCGTCCAGGTAAACCCTGCGTACATTTGCAGGTTTTGGCACACGCGCTGTTCCTTCGAGATGTGCATCTCGAAGGTCCGCTCCCTCTAAGTGAGCACCACAGAGATTGGTGCCAGCCAGATGTGCGCCGCGTAAATTTGCTCCTTCTAAGTGTGCTCCCTGTAAGTTAGCCTCTTCTAGGTGAGCACCACAGAGGTTGGCTCCTTCTAAGTGAGCCTCGTATAGCTCTGCTCTCTCTAACCATACTGCCGCATCGTCGCGTTGCTCATCCGCTGCCAGCACCCACTCTTCCATATTGAGGCCACCACAGAGACCCGCCAACGGTAACCCGCTCAGACGTGCCCTACGCAAGTCGGCACCGCGCACGTCTAGAAGCCACCGCTCCTGCTGCGGATGACTGCTGCCAGCCACGTCGGACTCCCCATATGCCGCCAGTAACCACTCTATATCGGCACGACTTAACTCGGTACCTTTAAATGGCCCCGCTTCACTTTTAGATGTGAGGTACTGCTGTAACTGGGCTTGACGCTCGGCATCGATTTCCGGCTCGGTGCGCCAAAATTGCCCTTTCTTACGCCAGTAATTTTGCCAGGCGTCACAGTCACTCTCACCATGCAGTGGAGAGATGAGAGGCAGTCGGTGCTCTGGCAAAGACACAGCGTCTCGCTCCTGAGCCTTTGCGTATTTGCCAGAGCTCTGCTCGATAAGGATACCTTGTTGTTGTCTATGATCTTCCATAAGCATCTTCTTTTCTGAGGAAGGTTTTGTAATTTCTGTTCTCTTGTTCAATAGCCGCCTACCAATGCTCTCTATGCTTCAAGCAACTTCTTGAGCTTGCGCTGAACTAATCCCGTTTCACTCTTCGCATCCTGTGTTTGTTCAACTGGCTTTTGCTGGGTAAACAACTCATCCAGTACACGCCCATCAAATGCCTGTGGTAATGGCAAGCCCATACTATGGAGAACGGTAGGCACGAGGTCATATATCTCTGCGTGTGGTGCTTGAAAGCCCTGCTTTATGCCGCCACCATAGGCATACAAGACGCCGTCTTTCTGATGTGTTCCTCGCACATCACTTGTCTCGCTCCACAGCCATTTGCTTCCAAGCTCCATGCGAAACGTAATGCCATCATTGGGTAGGAGGAGCAGGTGTGGTTCTCGTGGAGCGTAGGGACCCTCGCCAAAGACTTCATTCGTGTAGATATCAGCGACGAGAGGTTTTCCGTTGTATGGCGATACCTGACGCTTGAGGTCCTCACGAAGCGCTGCAACGATTTCGGCATCGACTCCCTCCTTGAAAACAATATCCACATAGCTTCCGGGGTATCCAGACAACGAGGGCACGTAGGCCGAGGTATGATCCAGGTCGATATGATCCTGCTCAGGATGATACACATCGCCTTGAGCAACCTTTAAGGCACCGGAATGTTTTAGCGCACGCTTTACCTTGCGTGCCAGTGTAATGAGCCTCGTCTGTTTCAACAAGTGCTTCACGCTAGCAGAACGATGAGCACGATGCAGTTGGTCAAGGGATGATGGCGTTAAGAGCCCTTTCGTATACAGGTATTCGTTGATGTTGAAGAACTGTTTCGCTCCCTGAAAACCGTGGTCAGAAACCACAAAGAGCGCATCATCTGGGCCAAGTTGTTCTAAAACCAACCCAAGGCCATGATCTAAGAGGCGAAAATACTCGGTTGCGCGCTGATCCAAGGCGCTGATCTCCGCCCAAAGGGAGTGCTGTAAACGGTCGGGGCCGACAAAGGCGACGTACGCGAAATCCCAGGGCTTTTCCCTAAGCATATAGGTGATGAGCTCAATCCGGCGCTCCGTCATGAAGAGCGTGGCGTCAATCAGTCGGTCAAGTGCGTTTGGCTGTCTAAAAACCCCCCGTAGCTCCAGGTCGATCTGGTAGTCAGGCACAACACGGTAAAGTTCTTCCTTAAAAGAGGCGGGATACGTGAAATCTACCTCGCTACTGGGGGTCATGTATCCACTCACCATGATTCCGTTAACAACCTCTGGTGGGTAGGTGACAGGGACATTGACTACCAGCACCTGTTTTCCGTATTCACTGAGAAGGTTCCAGATGGCTTTACCGCCCTTGCGTCTCGTCTGCGCATGGGCATTACGAGCGAATTCACCTTCCGGCTGGTCCTCGTATGTCCAGAAATCATAGACACCGTGACGGGCAGGCTTTACTCCTGTCGAGAGGGAGGTCCAGGCAGGTGGAGTCAGCGGTGGATACTTTGACTCAAGCACAGCCTCACAGCCTTGCTCACGCAATTTTTTGAAATTGGGAAGTTCTCCCCGCTCGATCAGTGGGTGTAAGATGCGAAATGTCAGGCCATCTACACCGAAAATAATGGTACGCATGATTTACCTCTTTCTTATTTTTTGCCCCGCTTGATCTTCTTTCGCAGCGTCTCTAGAACAATGGTGTCTTCAGCATTAAATTTGAATAGCACAATCAGTCCGACATAGAATGCTAGAAAAACGGGTACGAGAGCGAGTTCAAGAGAGAGTTGTTTCTTAAACACCATGATAGACCAGTGAGAGGGTCCCGTGAAGTACAGGAGTGCAGCAATCACCAGGGCACTCATTACTCCTGCTCCCATTGGCTTAAGCACATCCCACTGGTAAGGATGAATTTTGAGCAACAGCCATACTTGAAGTAGTCGCATAAGATTAACGACGGCGAGGGCCACGCCAGTGGCGACAGCGGTTCCCATTGCACCGTAGCGTGGCGTCAAAATGATGCCTAATACGAGGTTGACGACGACGGCTACAAGCGAATTGATGAAAGAGAGCTTCTGATGGCCGGTCATAAGAAGCATATAGCCGACAGAGCCGGTTGCCGCATTGATGAAGCTGCCTATAGAGAGTGCAACGAGTAACGGCCAGGCCCCTACAAAGTCATCGCCCGATATTCCAAGTAAGGATTTAGAAAAGAGCGTTGTAACGAGGAAGATGGGCAAACTAAAAATGATCGTCCATTTCGTCACAATCTTAAACATAATGGCAAGTTTCTGTTTCTCCCCTTTGCTGTAGAGTTCCGCTATAGTTGGGGCGAACATGCCATTAAAAGAGAACAAGGGCATCGAGATAAAAATGCTCAATTTGTTGGCTGCGGCATACCGTCCCAGTCCAACAGAAGAAATCGCATAAAAGGCGAGCAAGAGAGTATCTACCGACTCCAACACCATATCGGTAATAGAGCTCATGAAGTTCGGTACGGCAAAGCCAAGCCATTCGCGTACACGATACTCTCTCGGCTCTGTACTAGTACCTGTGAAAGACGAAAGCTTGCGTTGGAAGAAGGACAGACAGAGTCCCGCGCTAACGAGAGTAGTAATAAGTGAAACTACTACAATTCCTTGGAGGGAGTGGAAGAAAAGTAGCACGAGGATTAACCCGAAGACCATGACTACGGGCACCACGAAGCGTTGCGAGAAAAGACGCCATTTGAACGCCTTGAACCCACTCAAACCGCTACTCCATATATCTTGTACACTTGCCACTGGAATGATAAAAGCCATCAGCCGCAAAAGAGGCAGCACCGCTGGTGCTTTCATCTGGGCGGCGATGTAAGGAGCGAATAGAAAGACCAACACAGCCCCAAGTATTCCTGCTGCTGCTGCTGCCGCTGCGCAGAAAACAGTGAGACCCCGTAGCAGCCCTGGCTGCCTCTTACTCTGATAGATCGCCACGTAACGCACCATCGCGTCGTCAAGCCCTAAATTGAGAACCGATAGGAAAAGCGATATGACAGACATACCTAGCGAATAGAGGCCGAAGGGCCCTACACCAAAACCACGTTGAATAAGAAAACTACTACAATATTTGAGTACACTGCCAACCAGGTTGCCGATGCCAATTAGAGCTGCATTGCTGGTAGCACCCGAAATCTCTGATTTCATCACGGGGGCTACTTGACCTTGCCGCTCCGCAACGCCTTTGAGCACCATCATGGGGATGGTGGCGTGCTTGTCAAACTCGGGATCTTCATCAAAGATGCTTTTACTGATTGCCACTACTGGAACAGTGACGCACTCGTCAAACGTAGGTTCGTCAAAGATGCCATCGCCGAAGTTATAAGATAGGTGCGCTCCCGGTTCATCGAGTTGCAATTTCGGCGTTCTCAACGAATGCGGTAGCGTCCTCTGTTTGAGCGAGAGCTTTGGTGGTATAACGTTATGAGACCTTGGCGTTTCCAATTGCACCTGTTGATGAGAGTTGTGTATAGGGGCAGTAATGCGCTCATCAAACGTGGCAAAGATGCCATCGCCGACGCTATAAGCTAGGTGCGCCCCCGGTTCATCGAGTTGCAATTTCGGCGTTCTCAACGAATGCGGTAGCGTCCTCTGTTTGAGCGAGAGCTTTGGTGGTATAACGTTATGAGACCTTGGCGTTTCCAATTGCATCTGTTGGTGAGACTCATAGACAGTATCAGCAGGAAGTAAGTGCTTGACAGGAGTCAGAGACCCAGAAGTGTCTGGAGAAGATCGGTCGGAGTAGTTACTCATCTACGGTGCGCACTCCCTTCTGAGCTAATTTCCAGACTTGATCTTTGTATATAACACAGCCGTAAATAACCCATGCCATGAGTGCTTGAGGGAGTGAAACCAAGTGTAAGGCTTGGCGAGGCGGTAAAAAGAAATAGCCTGCCACAAAATCGCCTGCCGCCGACCCGCAGATCAGTCCTACACCACTGAGTGCCAGAATACGGTCGTTGAGCTTTTCCGAGACGGTGGAGCGGCGAAAGAGCCGTACAGCGGCAGTAAAAAAAAGGATGATGAACACTACCTGGAAGCATAAGCCTAGCGGTCCAAGCTCCGCTAGCGTCTGAAGATACCCATTATGCGCCACTCCTAAACCTGATACATCGATATTGCGTAAACCTTGAGGGAGATGGGAGAATACCCGATCGTATACCCATACATTCCCTGGTCCCACCCCAAGGATAGGTCGCTTACTCCAGACGCGGATCATATCTTGCCAGATGATGAGTCGGTAGTAGTCGACAGATTTCACTTGCTGTAGCTTCTTGAAAAATGAAAAGGCCACAGGAATGAGAGGCAGGCCTGCAATACAGAAAAATACAAAGAGGCGGCGCGAGAACACGATAGTGATCACCGCTAACGCAACAATAGTTTCGAGCCACCAGCTGTTTTCTAGCGAAAGGTAGAGTGCCAGCAAGCAGAGTGCCAGAACGACGGCATACAAGCTTTTCTTACGCCAACTGCGAGTGCAGAGAACGTGAGCATAGGCAATAATGGATCCTAAAGCGAGTAGCTGGGCAAGAGCTTCTAAAGGGATCCATCCAATACTTGGAGAGGAATAGCGAAACTGGTACAAGTTTGCATTGACACGCCTGAATACAACGAAAATAGCGCAAGCTGCGATTATCGCCATGGCCATGTCCGCGTGCTGAACGTACTTTATCCACTGCCCTTTATTGGTCAAACAAGCAGAGACAGTAAAGAGAGTAATGAGCGGGATACAATACACCACAATAGCCACGCTCTCATCGAGAATGATTGGACTCCCAAGAACGGTGTGCGATACACCATACAACCATGTTCCCTGAGAGAGAACCTCCGAAATACATGCGATGAAGAACAGGCCAATGAGCGGCCAGATAATCCATAGGGAGGGCAGAACTAACTTCTTCGCACGTAGTCCTGCCTGTACGAGGGCCACGAAAAAGAGTAACAGCAGTAGAGGTTCAGCCGGTGAAATGTAGAGTGAGTCAAACTTTATCGCCGTCGGGATGAGCGGCGTCACAAGAGCTGTCAACACTACTAAGCCAATTTCTAAGCGCCAGACAGCGAGGAAGAAGAGAAGAGAGGCCGCTATTCCGCCGAAAATTTCCTTTGGAGCATCAAGGGCTGATTGTCCGAGAATTGCGGCCACAACGCTGCCGAGAACAGCGAGCGCAAGAGGATACCACCAAAACTGCACCGTTCGCAATAAGAGAATACGTCTCTGACGCCGTTGATACAGATGCATCTGTTCAAAGCGGCCAGACATATTCTTCTCGTTAGGCGGAAATGCGCTATTGGGGGATATACCAGGAATATGCATAGAGCGCTCTCATCTCTTTCTGACTACAACTACTATTGGTAGTTCCTTGAAGGACTGCCACCAGGAAGTAGTAAACTATCTCTGTCTTTACAACTTAGCCGTTACGATGACCCTACTCCCAACTACCCACTAGCTCTGTTTCAATGAAAGTGAAGGTTGTATGGGCCCAGGAAGTGTCTTGGTAAGTCCCACATTTGGTTTCAGTCCATTGCCGCGTGTATTGAAACTTTCTTGTGAAGTAGGCTCCCCCTTGTCAGAAGTAACATCCTTGGACAGCGCACTCGCGTAGTAGGAGTCATTTCCTTTTCGAGAAAGACGATTGAGAACAACACCGACACGTGCATGGGCAAGAGATGCTATGATCTCTTTCGCTCGCAATAACAATGGGAACCGTGTGCGGCTAGAATCAACCACCATCAGCACGCCATCAACCATATTTGCTACAACAGTTGCTTCTGCACCGCTTAACAGGGAAGGTCCATCGATGATGATCACGTCTGCCTTTTTACGTAATTGCTCCAATATCGTGGGTAACCTTTTTCCCAAGAAAAGAGAGGCATCCTGTATTGGATTTCCACCAGGAAGCAACCAGACATTAGGCACAGTTGTGCGTTGCACAGCATCATCAACGGTAGTACCCTTAGCCATCAGTAATCCACTTAGGCCAACACCAGAAGGTTTAACGCCCAAAAAGAGATGAGTGGCAGATTGGTCCAAATGGGCATCTACTATGACGATTGAGTAGCCAGCATGTGCGAGAGACGCTGCCAAACCAATAGCCGTACTCGTTTTCCCTTCCGCAGATCGAACACTGGTGACGAGTAATGTTGCTGCGTGTGGCATAGCCCACTGATCGGGCAAAACACCAGTGAGGCGCAGATTAGCACAGATATCTGCGAATTGGCGCATATTTAACCCTTGAAGATTCGCAGGCTTCGTAGCCTGCTCTTTGTTGTTGGAAAGACTACCTAGATAAGCTACTCCTAGCTTTTCCTTGATTTCTTCTTCACTATGCAAGCGGTTATCCAGAAAGATAAGCAACAACATCACAAGAATTCCTACCAACAGCCCGACGCCTGCAGTGGCAGCGAGGACAAGGTTTGCTTTCACAGCAGATGTTGCGTCTTTCGCAGTTGCCAGTTGGATAACGGTGACGTTACTCGTTGCTGTTGTAGGCAGTGTCACCAACTGCGATTGAATTGCGTCAATGTTATGGATAGTGTCGTTCAACTCGGCTTGATAGACGGCATAATGCGGATCTGTATTATTGGGAACTGTTTCCAGGGATGCCTCGTTCGCGAGTTTCTGCTTTTGATACGTGGCCAACTGACCTTGCAGGTTATCACGCATTGCTTTAAGCCTCTGCTGATTCTGTGCCAGAATATAGGCTTCAAACCCAGTAGCAACATCATTAGCTAAGGCGGCAGAGTCACTGGCTTTCGAGGTTGATGCAATGATACTCACCGTGGGAGAGGTTGATGAACTACTCGCTGTGATATCGACCAGAAGATCATCAGCACTATATCCACGATTTTGGATGTCTGGTGTTGACTTGTACACGGCTTGCATGACTGTGCGTGAAGGTATCTCAGATGCATAGTCGGCAGCCAAACCAATGCCGTCATTTGATGATAACGTCGGACTGGTGTTATCTCCAATCAAACCGGCGTTAATATACAGCGTTGAGGATGCTTGAAGAACTGCACCTTGCCCTTTTGCAAGGTAGACACCTATAAGAGTTGCGAGTACAGCACAGGTGAGTACTACCCAGCCGTACTTCTTTATGCTCGGCAAATAACGTTTCAATGACTGTTCCTTCCATAATAGAGAATGTGTGACGAGGGTGAGCCAAAACAGCTGCATTTCCTGTGACGAGAACTGTCAGATCCCTAATAGTCATTCATGTCTATGTACCTATGTATTTATTGTCTGGTAGTATACCGTAACGAGCCTTACTATCCTCCAAAGCAAGGTGTTGTGCTTCGGTAGTGATTCGCCCAAGGTGGTTGACATCTCTCAACCACCTCTACTCTTGGGGTTAAGCAGAGAGAAAGACTTTCACCATCACAACTTGATTGCTCTGGAGGATGCTATTTTGATTGGTTGCGTAGAAAGCAACTATGCCTTCTTGAAGACCTTTTTCGTTCAATTGATACGTGATAGATTTCGTGAAGCTCGCCTGACCAGAAGAACTGCTGGGGATCGCACCCGAGTCACCGACTTTGTTGTAGAGGTCATTGTAGATTACGATATGACCGAGGGTAGTGCCTGTAGCGAAGGAGCTACCGCTTGCATTTACTGGATTACTCACTTGTATGCCTGTGGTAGGAGTATTGAGCATGGCACTACCGTCAAGCGATGTTACTTGTGCGACTTCATAAATGTTGCTCGTGACTCCATCGAGATGGAACATATTTGCAATAAATCCACCTCCACCCGGTCCCAAATTAGTGACGGCCGCAATATATGTTCCAGTACTCAGGCTATATCTTACGGTCGAAGCGCTGAAGTTCGTCCAATAAAAGATGTGTTTCGCAAGATTATTCACAACACCGTAGAATGTCGCCTTCCAAGCATCGTGCTTGTCACCAGCGACGAGTTCAGCATTGAGTTGAGCCTGGGCCTGCTCTGCCTGATAGTGATTGGTATCGGGATACATTCCAGGAAAGAGAATTTGCACGAAAGTTGCATTGGATGGGTTCCATTGATACTCTTTGAAGATATCATGTACAGATTTGACGGAATCCCCCGCGCCAATCTCAGCAGTCATGATTGTCCCTACTGTGCTGATCTGTACATCTCCGTGCAGTAGTCCGAGGGAACTAAAACGCCGAACAGGAGTTCCCGTTATATTGTCGTAGACATAGCAGTCCGATTTGGCATCCGGTGAATAAGAGCGCACGTTCACCACCGCCTGCAGTGTCCCATTCCCTTCCAGATTACCGCATATCACCTTCTCTACTTTATTTATGTTGGCTTTCGTTCCAACCAGACTGTCCCAGTTAAGTGAGAGACCAGAAGGGCATCCTATAACTTGAAGCGTAATTGTTGGCAACGTCGCTGTTGGTGTGGCTGACCCAGTAGGTACGGAGGAGGTAGGAGTAGTCGTAGATATTTGACTTCCACTTTGTGCTGGATGAAACGTAGAGCACGCGGTGAGTAGTACTATCAGGCTGCAAAGCAGTACGATACCGCCAATATCTACACGCCTACAGAATTGCATTTGTTGTTGTACAACTCTCCAATATCTATGTGTTTGCACAGCTTACTCCTTTGCAGTTGATATATGGCCAAATGCTCACAACAGCAGTGAGATGGTCTGTCTTAATGGACAGACGTCAGATAAGTGCGTCGAATAACACCTATCCAGGAACAGAGCCCTCTTTGTTTAAGGGGACGACGGGTTTAGAGTTACTCTAGGCTTGGAACCGGGCAATCTTAATAATGGCTCTTCCATTGACATTCTCTAGAGGCAGATAGATATCGTGTGTCTGCTGATTGACAGCTATCGTATGAGCGTGAGAAGAAACGAATCCTTCCGCTACCTTGTGCGATTTGAGTCCCTGCTCCACAAAGACAGAGATAATACCGCTCTCTGCGGCGACGTAGAGTATATGACGGCCATTGTCCAAGGCCAAAACGTCCGGTCCGTTCCCAACGGATGATATATCTGTCTCCTTCATGGTATGCATATCAATCTCTAGCAATTTCTCATTGCCGTCGCAAGCAACAAAGGCGAGACGATTGGTTGCATCAATGTTGAGACCATGATTGTGGGTACAGCCAGGGAGAGGATAGTGAGCGATCACCTTGTCTGTGACAGGGTCAATCGCCTCTAGCTGATTGACAGTTTGTACATTTACAAAAATGAGATGTGAAATAGCGTCGTATTGTGTGTTACCCGCTTCTCCATCCAGATGCACAACATCCACCTGCTTTTCGCTGCGCACGTCGATCACTGCATCAGCATGTCCATTCTCCTCTGATACAAATAGTTTGTGCTGTATTGGGTCATAGGCCATACCATCTGGTCCTGCTCCGACGGGAATAGTCGCAATGATCTGATGCATTTGCTCATCAATGGCAAACACCTCGTTTTTGGTTCCAGAAGAAACGTAGGCCCGTCCGAGTTCGGGAATGGTGACGACGCCGTGGCCATCAGGAATGCCAGGAATCTCTCCAACAACCTTCTGAGAGCGGGTATCGAAAAGCAGTACCGAGCTTGCTCCGGAGCGAGAAATAACTAGCAGACCCGTTCGTGCATCCAGACTCTGGTAATCAAAACGCGTAGCCGCACCAGATAAAGGAACATCCTTGATGGTCTGCAATGCGATGGGGACACGTCTGAGGGCACGATGCACGTAAAGAGTGAGTAGCCCACCTGCTATAATCACCACGACACTGATAAGGCTCGCTATGAAAAGGAACCGTCGCGTTCTCTTCGGTTTCTTCTCGAGTTCCTCAAAGCGCGGAGGCACCTGTTGAAATTGTCGTCGGGGTATTTGTTGCACTTGCTGTGGTACTTGTTGCACTTCATGATCTTTTTCCCATTGCAGTAACCTGTACTTCTTGAGCAGAGAAAGGCTGATTTTACCCTTTAGAGATTCTCGCCATAAGAGGGGAAGAGAAACTTCTTGCCGTAGTACTGCTAAGCTACAAAGTAGGGCAATCCAGCAAACACCTACATAGTGATAACCTGGCATCCAGCGTTGTACCACTTTCTCATATCTGTAGTCCAGCACAACTTACTCCTTTACGTAGGGCCAAACTCTTACAATAAAAGATAAAGTATCTATCTTACTCAGCAGACGACGTATATTACATTGAGTAACATCTATCTAAATTCATAGCCTTCTTTGCCTACAAATAATGTTGAGTTTGAGTAAGGGGTGTTCTTGGCCCAACCAACTCTAGCTTGCACTTTCTCACACGGTCAGGTACACTAGCAACTCAAGCAAAATAGACGGTATCTTCTTACCACATGGTGGTGCATTATTTAGTGAAATGAGTGAGGTGTAGTCATGCGTATTTTGTTACTTAGCAACCTCTATCCCCCTGATGTGCAGGGAGGAGCAGAAATTCTAGCAGCGGACATTGCCACAGGTTTGGAAAAACTGGGACACGAAGTGCTCGTCCTTACTAGTACACCAGGGTCTCCTCGCAAAGAGGGTGCAGTATGGCGCACCTTGAGTAGTGCTCCACCTGCACACTTTGATCGGCAACGTCCTGTCTGGCAACAGCTCAAGCTTCTCTTCAACTACTACCGTCGCTATCATCATTGCGCTAATGCGAGAGAACTCCAGCGGGTTGTCACTGTAACTCAACCCGATGTGGTGTATATCTGGGAAATTACAGGTATTGGGGTGAATTCAATTCTTAGAGTACTATCGCGTCTGTCCATTCCCATTGTCTTTCATCTTGGAAGCTACTGGTTACTCTACGCACGTTCACCGGAGACAGAACAATCGCGCTTGCATAAGCGTCAGATCAAGCAGTGGTTGATTGGAACCATTACTATCCCCCAACACGCATCATTCATTGCCGTCAGCGAAACAGTCAAGCAGGAATACATACGAGCAGGCTTTGATCAAGAGCACATTGAGGTGATTTATAACGGTATCGACTCACGCTTTCTATCATTGACAAGTGCTCAAAGTACTACTCATAGGAATTTTGAGTTACTCTTCGTAGGGCGCTTACGTATCGAGAAAGGAATCCTTGTGTTACTCAAGGCACTTGATCTTCTGGTAAACGGTTCTGAGCAACTCGACGGAAGAGTGCCTGATCTCCATCTCAATATCTTTGGTACTGGCGATCAAGTGTATTACAACGAGCTACAAGATTTCTTGCGTGAAAAGGGACTTTCACAGAACGTCACTTTTCAGGGCAGAGTTTCTCAAGATGAACTGATCGAGCGTTATGATTGCTCGGACATACTCATTGTTCCTTCACTTTGGCAGGAGCCGTTCGGTCTGGTTGCGGTAGAGGCAATGGCTCGAGGACTGCCTGTGATTGCATCTCACGTTGGTGGACTAGCAGAAATCCTTACACATGGTAAGCATGGCCTTCTTGTTGAGCCGGGAAATGAAAGAGCACTAGCAGTTGCCATTCGACAACTGCAGACCGACCCTGATAAGCGCATGCAACTTGGTCAGACAGCGCGGGTGCTGGTCCAGGAGCGATTCTTGATTGAAAAGAATGCGCGAAGAGTTGAACAGCACTTACTGAGAGTCATACAGTCTAACGAGCAAGGCTTTGTTCCGCAACATGGCATTGGTGTTCTGTAACATTGATGATCATTGACTTACGAGAACAAGTAGCGTAGTACGTATTAACTATCTACTCTATAACATAACGGAGATAAAAAATGGAAAAAGAGGCACAACTTTGTGAAGAGCAGGAGGTAACTGAAAGTAAGCGGTTGAACCGACGGCAATTGCTGCGCCTTGTGGGAGGGGGCATTGCAGGCGTAGTCGGTGCGGATATTCTTGCTGCCTGCTGGGGAGGCTCAACTCCTCCACCGGTTTCAGGGACCGCTCCAACTGCTGCTGCTACCGTGACAGCCACTACGGGAGCAACGCGTTCATTGGCTCCGTACTTTCTGGGATACAACAACGTCCCTATTAAAAGTCCCGCGTGGACTAACCCTGAGGTGGTGAAGGCTGCGACACAGATCAAACCTGGAACACTGAGATATCCAGGAGGAACAGTCGCTAACTACTGGGATTGGCAGACTGGTTGGTTTGTCCCGAAATCGCCCTTCTCGAAGTCACAACGGTCTATCTACCGATTGCAGGAACTTCAGATCGCCGTTCAAGCGACAGGAGCTAAGCCCATTTATGTCCTTAACATGCTCACCTCTGATCTGAACGCCCAACTCGAGATGTTGCATACAGCAAAACAAATGGGATTGCCTATAAAGTTTGTAGAATTGGGCAATGAGTTCTATCTTCCCACTCCAGGCGACTACACAACGATGTTTCAGACTGGACGCGACTACGGCACCATGGCAACGACATGGACGCGCGCTATTCATTCGGCATTTCCAGAGGCAGAAGTTGCTGTTGTCGGAAGTTCACCTGCCCGTAATTCAAGGCAGGCAAACTGGAACCAAGATATGTTTCAGACATTGCAAGGGGCGGATGCCATTACATTTCACCCTTATGTCCCTTTGAATGATGGTGATGTCACGCCAAATAACCCTTCAGCTAGTGCTGCGAAGCTAAGTGATACGGTTTCCACGCGTTGGCAGCAGTTTGAAGGTCTAATCCAAGCTCTTCCTTCTAATATGAATATGAAGGTTTGGCTCACTGAATACAATCTCAATAATGCGAACGATATCTCTTATACCTGGATTCATGGCCTTTCCGCTGCTCAAATGACACTTACTTTTCTTCAGGAGCATCTCGTAGAACTCGTCTGCTTCTATGATATGATCGGAGCAAGGGGATTTGAAACTATCTTCTACAACCAGCAAGGAGGAGATACGATACTTAAGCAATTTACTCCCACCGCATCAGGATGGACGATGCGCCTGCTCGGTTCTACAATGCAAGGCATGACTTCAGCCGAACCTCTGTCTTTTAGTTCATCAGCTGGCGGGATCACAGCATCGGCAATTCAAGGCTGGCTTTTCACAGATGGGACACGTCGTCAAGCCTTTATAGTGAACGGCTCTGCTGACAACATGCAATGGGAAGTCGGCTCGACCTTTCCACAGGGGACACAATTTCAACAATTGTCCGGTGATCCATTCAAAGTGGTGACAGGACCCGAGTCACTCAAAACGAGTAGTGGGACACTCAGTAGTAGCATAAACTTGCCCGCTTATTCGGTGACACAGGTGGGTTTGTCATAATTGACGTATAAATACACCAGGGAAAAAGCAATCCTATTTAAGCGTTCTCTGTGAGCGAAGGAGAGATACAATGTTGATAGCCAGAGCACCTATGCGAATCAGTTTGGGTGGTGGTGGGACTGATCTCGAAGCCTACTATGCGAAATATGGCGGATTGGTGGTCAGTACGGCGATCAATAAGTACTTCTATGCAATCATTACAACGGATGAAGCAGCTAATCTTCAAGTCATTTCCGCGGATTATCGTTCGTTGTTCCGACACTCACCCTATAAAGATCTGTTTTGGGATGGAGACCTGGCTCTTCCCAAGGCGATTCTCCACGAGTTTGGTATTCGTCGCGGCATCAATCTTTTTATTGCTAGTGAAGTCCCGCCAGGGACGGGTTTGGGCTCATCTAGCACCGCTGCTGTGACTATGGTACAAGCACTCTCTACGCTCGTTGAGCAACCAATGACCAAGCAACAGATTGCCGAAATGGCATCGTATATCGAAATCACTAAAATGAATATGCCCATCGGGAAACAGGATCAGTTCGCGTCTGCCTTTGGTGGG
This sequence comes from Ktedonobacterales bacterium, assembly GCA_038199755.1. Lineage (GTDB taxonomy): Bacteria > Chloroflexota > Ktedonobacteria > Ktedonobacterales > Ktedonobacteraceae > JBBPYR01. The sequence continues at coordinate 45,511 of JBBPYR010000204.1, forward strand.
CTGAACAAAATTACCTTTACCGCCGATGGCGTGACCGTCGAACCTATTAACATAGCACCGGATGTCAGTATGGCTCTTGAGAGGCGTTTAATGCTCTTTTTTACGGGGAGCTCTCGTGAATCAACGTCGATACTCAAGCACCAGCGTAAGTCGACGCAGGAGCAGGATAGCCGCGTATTACACGCTCTGCACAATATCAAACAGGTTGCGCTCGACGTTCAGGCTTGCCTAGAGCAAGGGAATCTCGATGAGTTCGCAAACCTGTTGCATTACTCTTGGCAGGAAAAACGCCGCTTAGCTCCTGGCCTCACCACCGATTTTATCGATGACTGCTATACTCTTGCTCTGCAACATGGAGCGAGTGCAGGGAAGATTACAGGAGCTGGCGGTGGTGGTTTTCTGCTGCTCTACTGCCATGAACCAGCGCAGGAGGCAGTCACGAAAGCCTTAGAAGAGCGCGGTTTGAAGTGCATGAACTTCCGCTTTGACCAGCAGGGTGCGACGGTGTTACTCAATGTCGCCAGCTTTAATCGACAGTGGGTGAAACCCTATCCCGATACCCAAGCGACAGAAATGCAATAATCACACTTGTGAAGCATGAAATTGCTGAGTTTAACTAGGTTGGGCACAGCCTGCGAACTATCAAGCGAGCCAGAGCAAAGCAAAGCAATGCACATCATAACTTCACTGCTACCTGATATGTCTTGTAACGAGCAGCATTGTTCCTTATTTTTTGACCTATATGAACTGCACGTACTTCGTCAGTATGGCTTTTGAAGTAGTGATTAAGGAATTAAATAGCACGATCAGGTGAGGAGGAATTCTTGTCAAGCCGCTCCTCAAGCTCATTTATTGGCATTGCTATTCCTCATCTGGCTTCTCAAGACTTTTTACACAGGCTCTTACACATCGCGTTCATGTAGGGATTCATGATGAGTAATCTTAACGCTCGATACATTGATATATTTAAATATCTTAACCTATCCAACGAAACATAACCCTATCATAACCACATAACAACCAATCTACTATTCTTTCTGTCCTATATCGCTTGTATAATTGCCAATAACCCGTGAACAATTTAACAAGATACTAGCGGTATTGAACTATTCCTTTTGGATATATTTCAAAGAATAATTTGGCAAGCATAGGTGCCTCAAAAGAAAAACCTTTCGGCAACTTTGAAATAGACGTCCAGAATATTTGCAGAATAAGGAGCACAAGATGAGTGTACAAAAGAAAGTGCTGGTGATCGGACTCGACTGCGCGCCACCCGAACTGGTCTTTGAGCAATGGCGCGAGGAACTCCCTAACTTCCAACGAGTGATGGAGCAGGGACTCTGGGGCAAACTCGAAAGCTGTATCCCAGCTATCACTGTGCCCGCTTGGAGTTCCATGATGTCCAGTAAAGATCCCGGCACCTTAGGCTTTTATGGCTTTCGTAACCGCGCGGATCATTCTTATAATAAGCAAACTCTGGCCAACTCTCTCTCTGTCAAAACTGACCGGGTCTGGGACATCCTCTCACGTGCTGGCAAAAAAGTAATCACCATCGGAGTTCCCCAAACCTACCCGCCTAAGCCCGTTAACGGCATCCAAGTAGGTTGTTTCCTCTCTCCTTCTACCACCAATCCCGAGCGGCCCTATACCTATCCGGCCTCGGCGATGAGTGAGATTGCTGAGACGGTGGGCGAGTATCTGGTCGATGTGCCCAATTTCCGCACCGAGGATAAAGATTACTTGTTGCGTCAAATCTATACTATGACTGAGAAACGCTTCAAGCTCGTCAAGAAGTGGCTCGTGGAGAAGGAATGGGATTTCTTCATGTTCGTGGAGATGGGCACCGACCGCATCCATCATGGTATGTGGAAGTATCATGATCCCAACCATCACAAGTATGTCGTTCATCCCACCTACAACCAGAGCATCCATGACTACTATCGTTATCTCGATGGTCAGATTGGCCAAATCCTTGATCTCATCGATTTAGAGCAGACCACCGTCTTCATTGTCTCCGATCATGGTGCCAAGAAGATGGATGGCGGGCTCTGTGTCAATGAGTGGCTCATCCAAGAGGGTTATCTCACTCTCAAGCGGCGACCGACAACGCTCACTGCTATCGATCGCTGTGAGATTGATTGGAGCCGTACGCGCGTCTGGGGTGATGGCGGTTACTATGCACGCATCTTCCTCAATGTGCAGGGGCGCGAGCCCGAAGGTACCATCCCCCCCGAGGAAGTGGTAGCCCTCAAGACCGAGCTCAGTGCCAAATTGGAGGCACTGGTTGATCCCAGTGGTCTGCCAATGGGTACGCGTGTCTTCCAGCCAGAGGAGATTTACCAGCACTGTCACGGGGTAGCACCCGACTTGCTAGTCTACTTTGGTGATCTCTTCTGGCGCTCGGTGGGCACCATTGGGCATGAGTCGATCTATACCTTTGACAATGATACTGGTCCTGATGACTGCAACCATGCCCAGTTCGGCATTGTGATCAAGCATGATCCCACCAGCCCCCAAGGACGGGGCGGGCAGGAACTGGAAGGACTTCAGCTCATGGATATGGCTCCGACCATTTTGCAGCAATTCGGCCTTCCTGTTCCTGCTGACATGCAGGGCAGTGCTTTTTAAGCCCGGGCATCGCTTGTCGATGCCCCAAGTTTGAACACGTCGGGCACAGACTGCTGTGCCGTTATGAGGATGAGGAAGCATGACAAACACTGGCTTTACACTCTGGTTTACTGGCTTATCAGGAGCGGGCAAGAGTACGCTGGCTCAAGCATTGGAAGAGCGGTTGCTGGCCCGAGGACGGCTTGTAGAGATACTAGATGGGGATGTGGTACGCACCCATTTGAGTAAGGGTCTCGGCTTTAGTCGCGAGGACCGCGATACCAATATCAAGCGCATTGCCTTTGTCTGTGGGCTACTGACCCGCCATGGCGCGGCCTGCATTTCGGCGGCGATCTCCCCCTACAGTAACACGCGGGCTTGGGCACGCGCCGAAATTGGCAACTTTGTGGAGGTGTATGTCAAGTGTCCCATCGAAGTTTGCCGTCAGCGCGATGTCAAGGGACTCTACAAGCTGGCTGATGAGGGCAAGCTAAAGAACTTTACGGGCATCGATGATCCCTATGAAGCACCTGAGCAACCCGAATTGGTGGTAGAGACGGATCAGGAGACGGTTGAGCAGAGTGTAGCGCGCATTCTGGCTAAGCTAGAGGAACTGAGCTACCTTGAGCCGGAAGCGGTACCTAGTGAGGAAGCGCACGCGGGGACCCAGCGAGAGGCAGTATTGGGATACGTTAGAAAGGAAAGAGAATGACTGATGCGATAATGGTGCCTCATGGCGGAATGCTCGTGATCAATCAGGCCGAAGAGGCCGAAGAGGCCGAACTGCGAGATCAAGCGAGGAGTTTCCCTCAGCTGGTGGTGGGGGCACGCACCCGGGCCGACCTGGAAATGCTAGCGGTTGGGGCCTATAGTCCGTTGAACGGCTTCATGCACCAGGCCGACTACCTGAGGGTGGTCAAAGAAATGCACCTGAGCAGCGGCCTGCCCTGGTCAATCCCCATCACGTTGGCGACTTCCAGCGAGCAGGCGGCGACGTTGAAGCTTGGCTCCAACTTGGCACTGGTCGATGAGCAGGGAACCGTACAAGCGGTGATGCGGCTGGAGGAGCGCTACGGCTATGACAAAGCGCAGGAGGCGCGGCAAGTCTATCGCACTACCGAGCAGGCCCATCCCGGGGTCAAGGCACTGTATGAGCAGGGCGAAGTGCTGCTGGCGGGTCCAGTGCGGGTACTGGCCTTGCCGTCGCAGACCTTTGCCCAGTACCGTCTGACACCCACACAGTCGCGCCAGATGTTTGCCCAACGTGGCTGGAAGCGAGTGGTGGGCTTTCAGACGCGCAATCCGGTGCATCGTGCCCACGAGTACATCCAGAAGTGTGCGATGGAGACAGTAGATGGGCTGTTCCTGCATCCCTTAGTGGGGGAAACCAAGGGTGATGATATCCCGGCGGCGGTGCGCATGCGCTGCTATGAGGTGTTATTGGAGCAGTATTATCCAGCTCAACGGGTGCTCCTGGGGGTGCTACCGGCGGCAATGCGCTATGCGGGGCCGAGGGAAGCGATCTTCCATGCGCTCTTGCGCAAGAACTATGGCTGCACGCATTTTATTGTGGGCCGTGATCATGCCGGGGTGGGCAACTACTATGGCAGCTATGATGCCCAGCACATCTTTGCCGAGTTTGAGGCCGACAGTTTGGGGATAACGCCGATGTTCTTCGATCATACCTTCTTTTGTCGGATATGTGACGCGATGGCATCCTCCAAGACCTGTCCGCACGATTCTGAGCAGCATGTGACCTTGAGTGGTACCAAAGTGCGGCAGATGCTGCAAGCTGGCGAGATCCCCCCACGCGAGTTTTCCCGTCCGGAGGTCGCAAGGGTGCTCATCGAGGCCATGCGTCACCCTGTGGAATGAGAAGAGAAGCGGTGACTTCAAGGTCGTCTTCTGGTTCTCCATGACTTAGCCCTACTTTGTTAGTTATGGGAGGGGGGGTTCGAAAGGGCGTGCAGCCCTCCTGCCCAGATTTGAGGGCGTCTCCTCTCGCTGCCGAAAGCAATGAACGAAGGAGTGCTACAGTCTAAAGGATTGTATTGAAAGAGAGTTCGCTCGTGAAACAGAAAATTACACTTATATCGGAGAATGTAAATATAGAAGAAGGACTAGTATCCTACTCCCTGGAAGGTCTTGCTTCTGGCATGACAGGAGCAGGCACTGGCATTGGGTATGAACCTTCGCAGTTCTACTTTATTTTCAAACGTTCAGTCGATATTGTTCTCGCTCTCTTTGGTTTAATCATACTCATGCCTATTTTTCTGATTATCGCCATGTGTATCAAGCTCGAAGATGGGGGCGACGTTCTTCATTTCAGAGAAATCATTGGCCAGCATGGAAGACGTTTTTACGCGCTCAAGTTTCGAAGCATGATCATTAATGCCGATACCTATCTCAGTCAACATCCTGAATTGCAGCGAGAATATCAGAAAAATATGAAGCTTCGGCATGACCCACGTATCACTCGTGTAGGTAAAATTCTTCGTCGAGTGAGCCTGGATGAGTTCCCCCAATTGTTTAATGTGCTGATAGGGCAAATGTCACTGGTGGGCCCTCGCATCATTCATCCTAGTGAATTAACACGGTATGAAGGGTTTGCGCACAAGTTGCTCTCTGTTAAACCCGGTATCACAGGTCAATGGCAAATTAGTGGACGGCAGCATGTCTCCTACGAGGAACGCATTCTGCTTGATATGAACTACATTGATACTCGTTCATCTATCAGTGATCTTCTTATCTTGATGAAGACCCTAAAGGTATTGGTAGTACATACGGGAATCTGACTTTGAACAATGTAAATGCCCAGAAATTAATTCTGAAATGGCTTCCTGAGTGGCTTGAGAAGTCATTATAGAGGGCTCGCACTATACAAACTGTTCAATTCGCTTGAGCGAAGGCTCATTCCAGCATTTCCACTGATGAGTTAGAAATATGCCAACTTTGAATGTGCATTGACGGGGTAGCCCGAACTACCTTCGCTTTAAATACCCTGAGGGAGAAAGGTATTAACTTTGGATGCGATAACTAGTTATGTTAATGAGGTGAATCAGATGCTGCAAGCGACCTCGCAGTCGCAAGTGCAGCAGGTATTATGCCTACTAGAACGGGCATACCAGACACAAAATCGGCTCTTTATTATGGGCAATGGGGGCAGCGCAGCTACTGCTTCCCATTTTGCGTTGGATCTGGCAAAAAATACGATCACCGAGGGGGCCCCACGTCTGAAGGCAATTTCATTAACTGACCATGTCCCCCTCATTACTGCCTGGAGCAACGATACCGCTTACGAGCATGTCTTCGCAGAACAATTGGCAAATATGATTGAACCAGGTGATGTGGTCATTGGCATTAGTGCGAGTGGAAATTCACTGAATGTGATCAATGCTCTCAAGCTGGCGAAGCGAGTAGGTGCTAAGACAATTGGCTTGCTAGGTGCTAAGGGGGGCAAAATGAAAGATATCGTCGATGCCTATGTGCTGGCTCCTGGCCAAAATATTGAACAAGAAGAAGATGCACATTTGATACTTGCTCATATCATTACGCGCCATATGCGTCAAGTCGTACAATTATCTGCACAGGCCGAGTCTGACGAGGTAGCTTTCCGTTTCAAGACGTTGCAGGTTGGGGTTTCTTAATACCACTCATTCGTAGAACTGGTGGCTGTTACCAAGCTGTTGTGTATTCTCTGAAGCGCATTTTTCAGCATACCAGTAACACCTCAATTTGGACTAAATCTCAAGATGAGTACAGGCCCGTTCATGGCAATCAAGAGTGATGAGAAGGTCGTCCTCGAACCACTTCCCGCGATGCCAAGAGGACGACTATTGTGGCAAGGTTCAATGCCATTTTAAATACGGGCCGGACGGGGGAGCAGTGGTGAGCTCAGCCACATAAGTTTCCGCCTTGGTCAACGGTGTGGAACTGCTTGCCCATTTGTAGAACACGGGGATTATGGAAGCGTATGCGAATGGTTGCGTCCGCGCACAAGGGAGCAAGCCGACTCAGTGCGCGGCGATCATCGACAGTCCAATCGGTAAAAACAACGCAAAAAGGAGAAGTTCGTGGCTACGACGAAGGGAAAAGCCAAAGATGGCATCAAGTTCTATTGACAACCTTTGGGTGGGCAGGAGCATTTTCGGAGTTGAGCATTTCGGTAAGAAGTTTGCTTACCGCGATACCCCAGGCATCCCAGTTCAATCTTTCATCAAAAGCGGCTCTCGTTGATTTGACCAGTTTAACGTAACGCTCTTCATCTTGATATACCTTCGCGATTACCTCAGCATACTCAGCACCGCCAGCAGCCAGAGGCAGCAAAAAGCCATTTTCTCCATCCGTGACCGCTCCAGAAACACCCCCTGTGTTTGTCGTAATGCTAGGTAACCCATACGCACTTGCCTCGCAGAAAACCATGCCGTAGCATTCACTTCTTGTAGGTAAGAACAGGAAATCCGATGTCTCAAACAGTTTCTCCATCTTCTTACGCTGTTCCACATCCCTCTTATCCAGGTAAGGAATAACCGTCATGTATTCATGAGAAAAACCACGCGGAGGAGTGCATCCGCAAACAATAAGCTCTGCTTGGACACCCATCTCATGCAACTTCAATAGGGTCTCAAATGCTATCTCTCCCCCTTTTCTCACCCAATCAACTCCTAAAAAGAACAACCTGCATCGATCCGTTCTCCTTTTTGCTTGAACGATGTCGGATGAGGGAGGTACATCCAAGTTTGCCCCAAAGGGAACCACACGAACCTTTTGTTCATCTGCATGATACTGCTGGATAGTAGACCTGGCTGCCCACTTTGAAGGATGGAGCACTAAACGAGCTTTCTTCACTGCCAATTCCTCAAGTGCGTTTACCTCTCGCTCTGATCTCTTAAGAAGATGAGAATAGTCGGAATAGTAGTTGCGCAGTAAAGCAAAGTTCGCATCCTCTATTAAGACAATAGGGATATCTGTCTTCAGGAAGGCTATCTCAGTTCCACCACTAGGGGCAACTATTACATCAAATGACTGATTCACCAGCTTTCGAGCAACAACTTTGGCATGTTGCTTCGCCAGAGAAAAGGTATGATTGAAGAGATAGTTCTTTTTCAGCAAAATCCTCGATGCTTTATGAAGCACTTTTCCTACGATTCTTGTACGCACGCGCACTTCACCAAGATGATACACATCACCACAGTGGGTTTGGAGGGCCTGGGTTATGCGATCAACAGTACCCCCCCAGGATGAACGCTTTCTATCCTTCATCGTATTCGCAGTGAGTATAGCAATTCTCAGTCTACTCTCTTGTTGATCCATCCGTTGATTCCCTTTTCAAACTGAAAGTTTTTATCCTGGAGTATTTGTGGAGATATGATGCCTCGTCTCTTCATATGCGAAATCTAGCCTTCGCAGTGCAACTTTGGAATCGTATTCCTTTATCATGAGTTGACGAGCATTTTGCGCAAGAGACCATGCTAGGTCCCGATCCAATAGGACTCTGGCACATGCATGGGCAAAGTCTTCCGCGGTATCAGCTACAAGAAGATGTTCTCCATCGCGTACTGCCAATCCTTCACAGCCGATTGAGGTTGAGACTACCGGTACTCCCATGGCCATCGCCTCCAAAATCTTTACCCGCACACCGCCTCCCGAAAGCAGTGGAACAGCTAACGCGCCTGCTCTCCTCCAGTACTGTTCTATATCTGCAACATGCCCGGGCAGACCCACGCTGTGCTGCTGTGCCAGGATTTGCAATGCGCGTGGCGGTCGTGCTCCTACAACGTCGTACGTAATGCCTGGACAAAGTGCGCGAAGTTTCTCATAACCGTGTCGTAGCCACCAGATCACCCCCTCATTGTTCGGTGGCCAAAACATATTGCCCACGGTAAATAACCTCGTGGGCTCGGGTTCACGAGCATGATAGAGAGAGGCAAATTTCTCAGTATCAACGGTTATTGGAATAACCTCAATCGGAAGTAACGGATCTGTGACCTCTCGTAGTGCATTCTGATCCTGTTCGCTTACCGCTAACACCAGGTCAGCCCTTCGGCAAGCCTCTCCTTCGAGCTTGCGAATGAGTCGGACCTCGCGCCCCAATACCCAGCGCGAGACTGGATTACGTTGTCCCTTGCACAATCGATCAACCACTTGCCAAACCGCATTATGCTCATCTAGGATGACTGTTCCTGTCCAATCTGATGGCACAAACCGCATCATGTTCAGTTGATCAACATGCAATACCTCTATACGCTCTTCACGCAGCAGTTGGCGCACCAATTTCTGCATAGCTATACGATCATCTCGTCGCATGAGGTAGGAGTCCCCCGTTAACAGGCTCTCTACCAGAAACCGTGCATTGCTTATCGGCGAACGTTTTATGGGGACAGTTGACACGCGACGGCATATCTCGCTTAGCTTTTGGACGGCATGCTCTTCTTGAGCATTGCGGACAAAAGTGCAATAGACCACTTCATGGCGACTAGCTAGATGTTTTAGTACCTGTAAAGTTTTGATCTTAGGACCTGCATCGGCGGGATAGACGACAACTTGTGTCAGTAGTAGTACGCGCATAGTAATTTCGTCCTGACTTCCCTTGACTTTATTGCGTGCGATATATAGCTGGAACAAGAGAGGAATCCGCCCCTCTATCTATTGCAATCGCCTGCTCGTATACACTGATCAGTTTTTGTGCCATCATAGACCAGTCGTGATACTGCTCTACATAGTCGCGTCCATTTCGGCTCAAGACAGTGCGTGCATCGGAGTTATCCAAGAGAAACAATGCCGCATTCGCAAACTCCTGTGGTGAATTTGCCACCAGCAGATCGCGCTCAGGTCGAGCATGGAGTGCTGCCGCTACAGGAGTAGAAGCGATGACTGGAGTACCCATTGCCATTGCCTCTAAAACTTTGTTCTGGATACCGACACTGTAGATCATTGGCGCAATCACTACCTGGCCCCCACCGATATAGGGACGCATATCATCTACGTATCCTGTCACCTCCACCCGAGAATCTATTGCTAAACGTCGGATTGACTTTGGCGGACTGCTACCAACGATCGTGAGTCTTGTCCCTGGCCGATACTTCCAGATCAGGGGCATGATTTGTTTATACAGATAGAGCACTGCAGCCACATTTGCGTGATAGCTCATTTTGCCCGAGAAGACTAGGTCACAGCGGTACCGTTCGTGCTGTCCTGGACAAAAATAGTCCAGATCAACACCGTTAGGAATGATATCGATAGGGGTTCTTCGTTCCTGTTTGTCCTTCTCCTGGTCATTTTCCTGGCTATCGCTTATCTCGATCAGTGCTTGACGATCGCGCTCAGAGGTGATTACCACATGCTGAAGTCTTTTCAGTAAATTGGCCTCAAAACGTTGTGTCCGCTTGTAATCTAGTGCTGCCAACGTACGTACCGAGCGGCTTGCTCCCGCTTCCATAGATTGTTTAAAAAGTAAGCTAATGCAATCAACTGCATCCCATATTATTGGATGCGTCAATGGTAATGATTGCAACGAGGCCATGCCTCGCAAATGCTCCACGTGGATGATATCGTACTGATTCTCTGCGCAGAGCTGCTGTACCATATGCATAAGAAGTTTGGAATTTGCGTATGCCACCTGCAATGGGAGTTGGCTAAATAGCGCAATACCGCAACGTAGTAGCCGTTGCCATCTCTTCTCCTGCACTGACACGACGTTGTACCCCTGAAGTCTCAACGACTTCGCATTTAATTCCTCTCGCGTCGAGGAACACAGCGTTACTATCGTTACCTCGTGCTCCTGCCGAAGGTGCTTTAAAAAGCTATAACTACGGACTCTGATACGCGATGGCGGATAGGGCGTTACAAAAAGGATACGCATAAGTCCTCTCCAGGTTTGTCAATTTAAATTGAAAAATGCGCCAGTACAGGTGCTATAAATAGCCCAGAGCTTCAAGCTTCAAACGCACGTTCTCCTCTTCTTCTTCTGTGTACTCAAAATCAACATCTGCAACGCTTTCGTGCTTGCGTTCTCCAGTATAGGAGGGCTCAGACTGTTGAACATATGCACCATCGAAGAGGTCTGTGAGAGGCTTGCCGTCCATATCAGAAGGGATAGGCATACCGAGAGCGTAGAGTATGGTCGGAGCGACATCGATAATGCCTGCGCCTTCAATGGTTTCCTTCTGACGAATGTGTGGGCCTTGGGCAAGAATAATGCCGTCCATGCGGTGGACGCCACTTAATTTCCCGAGTACATCCAATGGAACAGCACTGATAAGCTCTTGAATGCTTGTCCCCCCTTTGTAAGAGTCCTGTGTGACCAGTATGATGTCTGGAGCCATCTCGAGACGCTCACCATGATAGAGTTCCTCCCGACGATAAGCCTCCAGAACAATTGCTTCACCTGTCTTGGGATCTCGCAAGTCGCGTACTTCTTCGAGAATGCGTGTTCGTAGCACTTCGTATTCCTCGCCTGGCTGCACACATCCCTCCGGTTGTCGTCCGATCACGTTAATCATAATGCCCTCTACAGGAGGATACATAGGGAAGCGGTATGCCTTGGTGTGTTTCCAGTCGATCACATCAAGATTCATCACTGTTTGCGCATCCAGGTTTGTCGCTATCTTCTTAAAACGTCGAGGGAGACTGCGATAGACCTTTTCAAGATAGGGGAAACGACGGATCTTGGTACGGTAAAACTGCGTGAAAGCAGTTTTGAATACATTTTCTTTCTTCGCCTTCGCATTTGGTTGCAAGAGATTGAGCGTTCGCAACAGGTAGTTAGTGTTCAGGTAAAAGGCCGGATGAGCTCCGCCGCCATGATCAGACATCACGATAACCGTTGTATCATCATCAACGGCATCTAAAAACTTGCCAACACACTCATCAGAAGCTTGATACACTTCCTGAATGAGGTTTCCATACAGTTCAGCTTCTTTTGGGTCATAAGCTGGATGAGTGGGATCGATATACTTCCACCAATCATGATGGGCCCGGTCTGTTGCTCCGACCACCATGATAAAGAGTCCATACTCGTCTTTCTTCATCAAGTCAATCGAGACGTCCGTACACAAATGCAAGAGCCGATCCATCTCTTTTAGTAGTACATGGTGAGTAGCGGACTTGAAAAAAGCGGCATCACCAACAACTGATGGAATAGTCTTCGCCAGTTCTGGCGGGTAGGTAAAGGACTTACCGGTATCTGGGGTCGGGTACCCCGATATCATGAAGCCATTGACTTGCCAAGCAGGGTAAGTCACTGGCACAGTGACAATTCCCACTTTCCTGTTAGCCGCGCCTACAAGATCCCAAACTGTTTTGCCAGCAAAGGCGTGAGAATCTACAATTGTATCAGCGAAGCAGCCATAGCGTCTTGTATCATAATCCCGAAAGTCATACACGCCATGCTTACCAGGGTTATAACCGGTTGCGAATGTCGTCCATGCTGCAGGTGAAATAGGCGGATAGACTGACCTTAGCTTACCGTAAACCCCATTTTGTACTATTCGCTGTAGATGAGGAAGTTTGCCTTCCTCAATCCAACGTTCTATTAATTCTGGTGTGGCTCCATCAAGCCCAAGGATTACAACTTTGCTTCCCATGTGTAGTCTGACTCCCCCATTCGGACTAGAGTGAACAATCATAAATATCGATATACCGCTATCGATGAGTAAAGCTTTGATCTTATCCATAGACGTTGGTCGATGTAAAGAAGCAGATAGTGGGTTAAGAAAAAGTCAAAAAAACAGTGGCTTTCTACTAATTTCTTAACTAACGCGATGTGAAAGTATTCCTTGCCGAAGAATAGGCTCAGGGCAGATATTACCCATTTCTTTCCAGTGATAGCGTGAGTATCTCGCATGATCGGTGTTTACTGTGCGGCGATCAGCTGGTGCGGCATGACCCGCTTCTTGGCATCATTGATAGCATGCCGGTACCCAAGCTATGCTGATTCTGGCGTATCCTCCCACGACATTAGTCATATAACTTTCACTGTCTTTACAGGGTTGTATAGTGTTGCTCCGTGTGTTAAACGTATCCCAGGTCTCGCAGACGATTGATGACAAGTTCTTCATCCTCCTCAGACAGTTCACTGCTCCATTTGGCTGCACGAATGGGGTGGCTTTCTAGATAAGAAGGCAAGAAAAGCGTTTCTACTGCGGTACCATCCATATCGGTATACTCCAATCCAAGAGCATGCATCAAAGAGGGAACGACCGACGTAAAAGAAATAGACCCGGTTAGCAATTCCCCTGAGGCAAGCACAGGGCATGAAGCCAGCAGCAGACCTTTTATACTGGATGGATGGATTCCTGCTCTCAAAGCAGTACCTTCAGGAGGTGTGGTAAACGTCGTTTCATCAAAACTAATTTGGCTGCTCCTTGGAGAAGGTGCATATCCTGGTTTGAATAGAACAACAAGATCGGGAGCGCAAAACAAGTAGTCCCCTGTGTATATTTCCTCCTTGCGATACACTTGCTCAACAACCGTTGCCCCTGTTCCGCTCTCACGTAGTTTGGTCGGTAATGATTTGATGAGCGTTTCACGAACTTCTTCATATTCATCGTGCAGGTGTACAGCCCCTTGCGCATCTCGTCCAAGTACATTTAACCAGATTTGTCCGTGTCCCGCATAGTAAGCCAATGAGCCCGGCCAATTGATCAGACCACTCTGCTCATCCCGCTCAATCACCCCTACCTCTGCGAAGAAGTTATTCAAGTTGACGTATCGCTGAACTGGCGCGGATTTACCATCAGAAAGGAGGGCAAGTAAACCCTTTTCTCCCACCCATGCTCTCGCGAGACGCAAGGCTTCATTGATAGCCTCCATCGCTGAAGTTGCTGTGCCTTGATCTATTGTACACTTCACAATAGAACAGTTTGCCTGCGTGCTGGTTTCCTTGGATGTTAGAGCTTGTACATAAGCACCTAAATCTGAAAAAATGACTTCCTTGTAGTCTACATTCCACCCTGTTGTGCGTAACAACTCATCAAACATCTTTGGTGTTGAAGATCGTCCATCTTTCACTTCTACAATAGTGTAACTATTTGCTCCTTGTTGTGTCTTTAAAAGATGGTAGGCCGGAATGAGCGTATCGAAAAAGCCAAAAGACGCAGGTAATCGACCGCTGAAAAGTTGGTAGTATTGGGCCTGTGGGCTTATAATCGGGCTCGATTCAAGTTCAACGAACACTCCTCGCTCCCTAAGCTTTTCCACTTCGCCTAGACTGCATATGTCGGATATACTCACATTGCTGAAATATAGGACAAAAGCCTTCCGACTCTCCAACGAGGTATCACTCATGTTTAGAACCTCCTGATTGTTTCTAGCTCAATGTAGGTAGTGAATGCGATAGCTGCGTCTTCAAATTGTTCATTTTTTATCAAGCAATCCATGATTAAAAGTTTGAAGTAGCATTGTCAAGTCTAAGGATTACAACGTTGTTTCCCGTATGTTAGGTATCAAGTCCCTCTTTTGGGCTATAGTAAACAATCGTAAATCATCGATATACTACTGTCCGCCAAGTGACCTCTATCATATCTATAGATGTATTGTATAGAGGCCGTGAGGTGTAAAGAAGCTAAATTTAGGTTAAGGAGAGGTTAAGAAAACACAAAAACACTGCTAATTTCGTAATACTTCCTTAATCCGCTGGTAACTGCTCAGGTAGGAGATTGTCGAGTCTGATAAAATATGGTCATGACAGTATCATCTTCAATGTGCCAACGCGGACGAAAGGCTTGCAAGGCGGCAAAGCCATCGGAGAACGGTCGAGTACTCACCCACGCTCACGGCGACTTGGCGGTCGTTTCTTGGGTAGTTACATCTCGGATGAGGCAAGCCCACAGACTGCCATCAGGCTCGTCATAGGTGGCGGCGGCATCGGTAAAGCCGTCCCAACTCGTCAACTCCCCTGCAGAGGCGACCTGCACCTCGCGCGTCTGCTTGTGGCCACTGATGGTGCGGACATATCGATGCGTACTCCAGTCGATGAGTTGCCCAGAAGCCAGCCCTTGTAGGTCTTGATAGAGCAGACGATCCTCGGGCAAACTGACTAGGGCATCTATGAGCTGTTGTTGGGGCCTGTTACTGTCATAAATCACTGTCAAGGAACAGAATGCAGGACAGTCAAACAGGTTTAGTATCGCTTGGAGAGCCATTTTAGAGAGTATATCCCTCACACGAATTTCTTGACAGGGTATGTCACAATAGAGAGAGATTATTTTCACTTCCCGCTTTCGCACACACTGCATTTACGCTACTAGACATAAGGAGGTCAAGGTGGGTTTAGAGGTTTTTTTTCGCACCTATACCTGCGGTGAGCTTACCGCAGAAAATGTTGGTCAACAGGTAACATTAGCTGGCTGGGTCAATCGACGACGTGACCACGGCCATCTCATTTTTATCGATATTCGCGACCGTTATGGTTTGACACAGATAATTTGTGATCCAGAGCAATCAGCCGAGGCACATCGTATCGCATCTGAATTGCGCTCGGAATATGTCATACAGGTAAGCGGCACGGTTGTACATCGTTTACCCGGCACCGAAAATCCCAATCTCAGCACTGGTGCGATTGAGATCAGCGTGCAGAGCATCACCATTCTCAATCCTTCACGCACGACCCCATTCCCCATCAATAGCGAGGCAGCACAGGTCGACGAGTCGCTCCGCCTGAAATATCGCTATCTTGACCTGCGCCGACCCACTATGCGCGACAATATGATTTTACGGCATCGCGTCGTCAAGGATATGCGCGACTACCTCGATGAGCGCGGTTTTCTCGAAATCGAGACGCCTATTCTCATGAAAAGTACTCCCGAAGGCGCACGCGACTATCTGGTGCCAAGCCGCATTTATCCAGGTGAGTTTTATGCCCTGCCGCAGTCACCACAGCAGCTGAAACAGCTCCTTATGGTCGCTGGCCTTGATCGCTACTTCCAGATTGCGCGCTGTTTCCGCGATGAAGATCAGCGTTCAGATCGCCAGCCGGAGTTTACGCAGCTCGACCTTGAGATGTCCTTTGTCGCCGAGCAAGATATCATGTCGCTGATTGAGGCGATGCTCATCTTCCTGATTGAGAAGAACACAAAGAAGCATATTAAAGCGCAGCCCTTTCCCCATATCAGCTATAAAGAGGCGATGGACCGGTATGGCACCGATCATCCCGACCTGCGCTTCGAGTTGCCCCTCGTCGAAATTTCCGATCTCGCGGCAGCAGGACACTTCGGCGTCTTCCAAAACGCGCTCGCAGCCAAGGGCATGGTCAAAGGCATTCGCGTTCCCGGTGCGGCTGGCTATAGCCGTAAAGAGGTTGAGGAACTGACTGATTTTGCACGCATGCTCGGTGCCAAGGGGCTTGTCACGCTTGCCATCAGCCAGAGCGGAGATATCAAATCGCCGCTTAGCAAATTCATGTCGGGCGAAGAGGTACAAGCTATCATCGAACGTCTCGCTGGCCAACACGGTGATCTCCTGCTGTTCGTCGCTGATAGTACAAAAGTGTGTAATGATGTGCTCTTCCGTTTGCGCGTGAAACTGGCCGAGCGGCTCAAACTGATTGACGCCAATGAAATGGCCCTCTGCTGGGTGGTTGACTTCCCCTTGCTCCACTTCGATGAAGAGCTACAGCGTTATGACGCGGAGCACAATCCCTTCTCTGGCATGGACGAGGCCCATATCAGCCGCCTGGACACCGACCCCTTGCGTGTACGCGCCAAGCAATATGATATCATCTGTAACGGCTACGAAATTGGGGGTGGTAGTGTTCGTATCAACGTTGCCGAGCTGCAACACAAAGTCTTTTCGCTCATGAAAATGACTGATGAGCAAATTAAAGAGCAGTTTGGTCATATGCTGGAAGCCTTTGAGTACGGAGCACCTCCCCATGGTGGCATTGCGCTCGGACTTGACCGCCTCATCATGCTGATGGCCGATGAGGACAGTATCCGCGAAGTGATTGCCTTCCCCAAAACGCAAACCGCGCTGGACCTGCTCATGGGTGCGCCCTCGCTGGTGGATGAGAAGCAGTTGCAAGAACTGCACCTACGAGTGCGCAACGAAGACAAAAAGCAGCCATAAGAGGCGGTTAGCCCTGTAGATCACCCTCCCGTTTGGAGGGTGATCTACAGGGCTAACCGCCTC
>JBBPYR010000205.1:0-20842 GCA_038199755.1 Ktedonobacterales bacterium
GGAACGCCGTCGCGGACACCTCCCTATTCAGCTAATTCCTGCACATTGGTATAGATCACCAGTAGTAAGCCGCTTGTCAATGACACCACGGCCTCGTTGCCTGTCAGCTTATTGCTGACCCCACGCGGCTTGCCGAAGTGGAGCGTTTCCCCGCTGAGCGCATAATACAGCCCACTCGACTTGACACCCAATGCATCGCCCGTTAATGGGAGCAGCGAGACCAAGTCTTCCGGCTCTCCTGTGATGATAGTGCGGCCAGGACCGCGCAGGAGCCAGCAGCGCGAGGGGCCATCAATGATCTGTATGTGTACATGTGCAAAGCCAGCCAGCAGAAGTATATTGGCAAGGGTATGATCGAAACGCGCACCGCCTAACGCGCCGAGCAAGGTGATGCGGTCGGCTCCCTGTTCCAGAGCGGTTTGTATGGCTAGTTCGCTATCGGTCTCGTCTTTTTCTACCTTGGCATGTACAAAGACACTTTTGCCCTGTAGCTGCTGTTGCAGAGGGGCAGCAAGCGAGTCGAAGTCGCCCACAACGATCGCTGGGACGCGACCAGCAGCAAGCGCGGCGGCGGCTCCGCTATCGGCGGCGATGATCATATCTGCGCTCGCAAGAGCCAACTCAACCGCCTTCCCTGGCCGCAGTGTGCCGCCAGCGAAAATAACGACATGCATACTGTCCATCCCCTCTTTCGCGCAAAAACAAACAAACTGATCTACAGAGCCCACTGAGGCGTATTATTGCTTAGATGCCCGGTGAAATAGCCTCTTGTTTGTATCCATTTTTCTGTTGGTCCCCCCCAATTTGGTGAACTGGGCATCTTCTTCTCCTCCTATGCATGATGTGCTGAAGCTAATTGTAGTTCTATGTTTTGAGTCAGGTTAGTTGTATCGGGAAGTGTTTCGTCCTGAGAGACGAGCAGGTTATAAACACATTCAGCGATTTTCGCAGCTAATAATGGTGGAACCGCATTTCCTATCTGGCGTGCAATATCGATCTTATTACCACAGAAGCGAAACGTATCAGGAAAAGTCTGAAACCTTGCTGCCTCGCGATGGGTAATCGGTCTATGTTGAGAAGGATGCAAATAACGCCCCTTCTCAGGCTTAAAGAACTCAGTTCTAATAGTGAAGGCAGGACGGTTCCACCAGAGCCGACCAAATAGATCGGTTCCACCTGACGTTTTTTTAATCCAGCATTCAGGTGTGATGTCAGGTGCCAGACGTTGTAGATCAAAGCGATTCATACCTTTACTCTCCTTATTATCTGTAAGGATTATACCGCAATTCGTATATGCTGAGAGTTGACAGGGGTGATACAAAAGAACTAGATAATTTAATGAGGAACAACATACTATGGCTACTTCCAAGCAAACCCCGCAGTCGTGGGGGGGCTATCCAAAGGTGCAGGCGCGACAGGTGGTGCCGCTGCTTTGGCGCGATTCATTGCCTGATTTATTGTCCTATGATGCATCGGTGTTGCCCTATGGGTATGGGCGCAGCTATGGTGATAGCTGTTTGAATGAGGGCGGCATTGTGCTCGACACCAGTCACCTCAACCGCTTCATCGCCTTTGACGAGCAAAGCGGGGTGCTCTGCTGTGAGGCGGGCATCTCGCTGGCTGATATTTTGGACGTGATGGTGCCACGTGGCTGGTTTCTGCCTGTCTCTCCTGGCACACAATTCGTTTCCGTTGGTGGCGCGATTGCCAATGATGTGCATGGCAAAAATCATCATCGCGCAGGTACCTTCGGCTGTCATGTCACGCGCCTCAAGCTGTTGCGCTCAACTGGTGAGCGTATCGTCTGTTCACCGACTGAAAATGAGCAACTCTTTCGCGCCACCATTGGTGGGCTGGGCCTTACCGGAGTTATTCTGTGGGCGGAAATACGCTTAAAACCAGTTGTCTCGCCATTGATCAAAATGGAGCGTATTCGCTACGGCTCACTCGCCGAATTTTTGCAACTCTCCAACGAATCGGATGAGCAGTTTGAATACACTGTTGCCTGGGTAGACTGTCTCGCCAAGGGTAAGGCGACGGGCCGTGGTCTATTTATGCGTGGCAATCATGACGAGGTGCCTTCGGCTAAAGGCCATCTGAAACGCAAGTTGTCGCTCTCGGTGCCCATTGATATGCCGTCGTTGCTACTCAACACATTGAGCATGAAGGCGTTCAACGAGGTGTGTTATCACGCGCAACGGCAGCAGCATATACAGAAAACTGTGCCGTATGCATCCTTTTTTCACCCGCTGGATGCAATCCTGCACTGGAATCGCATGTATGGCAAGCGCGGCTTTTTACAATATCAATGCGTGGTGCCATCCGAGAACGGCTTGGCGGTGATGAGCGAGCTGTTGCAGCGTATCGCCCATTCAGGGGAAGGCTCTTTCTTGACGGTGCTCAAGAAGTTTGGTGATGTACCCTCGCCTGGTATGCTTTCATTTCCACGGCCAGGACTCACGCTCGCGCTGGATTTTCCATACAATGGGCGCAAAACATTGCAATTGTTTGAGCAACTTGATACCATAGTGTGTGCAAGCGGCGAGCAGGGTGAGGCGGCGGTCTATCCCGCGAAGGATGCGCGTATGAGTGCCGAGAGCTTCCAGGCGTACTATCCACAATGGGAAGCCTTTGTGCCGTACATCGATCCACTGTTCTCATCTAGTTTCTGGCGGCGCGTGTCTGAACCTATTCTGACCACTTCACACATAAATGGATAAAACAAATAATGAAGATAGCTATTATTGGAGCGACATCGGCGATTGCTTATGAAACGGCGAAGCACTTTGCCACAGAAGGTGCTGATCTGTTCCTGGTGGCTCGTTCCGCTACCAGATTAACAACCATTGCCAATGATCTCAAGGTGCGTGGTGCCAACCGTATCGATACCTATGAACTGGACTTGGCCGATTTGGGACAACACCAGGCCTTGTTTGAGGCCATCGTGCAGGCTGACGATCCGCTTGATATGTTGTTGATTGCACATGGTACACTGGGAGACCAGCAATTATGTGAAGCAAGCGTAGAAGAGACATTGAAAGAGTTCACGAATAACTGCATCAGTGTAATCTCGCTTTTAACGCTCTTCGCGAACTACTTCGAGCGACAGAAACGCGGTTGCATCGCCGTGATTAGTTCGGTGGCAGGTGATCGCGGCAGGCAAAGCAACTATGTCTATGGCACGAGCAAGGCCGCCATCAGCACGTTCTTACAGGGGTTGCGCAACCGCCTCTACAAAGCAGGTGTCACCGTCCTGACGATCAAGCCGGGTTTTGTTGACACGCCAATGACGGCCTCACTCAAGAAAAACCTGTTGTTCGCATCGGCACGTAGTGTTGGCACAGATATCTATAAAGCCATGAAGCAGGGCAAGGATGTTGTGTATCTGCCCTGGTTCTGGCGACCCATTTTGCTTGTCGTCAACATAGTCCCCGAACGTGTGTTTAAAAGATTATCATTGTAGGGATGCGCTAGATGGCGTCCCCATTGCAAAGAAAGCAGGTGTGGAAGATTGGCAGAAGCAAAACAAGCAGAAGTTGCTATTTATGTACACGAGGAGCACGTGACAGAGGTAATGTTGGCCTTACCATTGTCCTTTGATGTGCAACCCTTTCCTTACGAGGATAGCCCCAACGGCCCCAAAACAAACATAATGCGTTATAGTGGACCCTGGACCGATGAAAATGACAAGGCGGTTCGCCGCTTGCAGCGTTTACAGATTATTCGTCGGTTCTCACGCGATACCGGTGAAAAGCCACGGCGCCCTAAAAAGTAAACCCTAGTAAAAACAGGCAGAGATCGATGCTGGTCTCTACCTGTTTTTTATAATGCATCATGAACCTAGCGATTACGTGAATAGAGAATAAACAGGATGATGCCAACAACGACCAGCAATATGCCCAGACCACCGAGTAAGAAGAGCAGGAAGGTGTTGGTGCTGCCCGCAGTATCGCTCGGTGTTGTGCCGCCTTGTTGAGTGGGTGTAGGGGTCCCCGTGGGTGTGTTAGTAGCCGAAACGACACTCGGTGTTGCGGTGGGAGTTGTTGTCACTGTGGGCGTCGCGGTAGGTGATACTGTGACGGTCGCGGTCGCAGTGGGAAGTGCCGTTGTCACCGTAAGAGCATTATTCTCGATGACGCGCAAGGTGGTTTCATTATCTGCGATTACACTCACCGCATAGCCGCCCGCCGGTGTTGTTGCGGGAACGGTCAGCGTGGCTACTAGATTGCCATTGTGGTCGGGCAATGCGTGGTCGCTCACAACGACCGCAGCGACGTTACTAAACGTGATGGCCACGGTCAGCGTTTGTGGTGGCAGCCAATTTGCCCCACTAATCGTGACTTGTTGCCCTGCGGCCAGCGTGGTTGGAGAGACCGTGATCGTGGGTGGGGCGGCGACCGTGAACGTATTTGCTGAAAGTACGTGCGCGGTAGGAGTGGAAATGGCACAGAGGTAATAGGCATTGCCGACGGTGGACGCGCTGGCAGGCCATGTGGTATCAATCGTCAACGTGCCATCATTTTGTGCGGTCGCCGTGTTGGGAGTAAACGGCGTCAGGCTTGTAGAGGTGGGTATACATTGAGCAGGGTCATTGCTGGTAGTGGTATAGAGCTGAAACGTGCCAGGGGTGAAACCAGAGCCGCTCAGATGTACTTTTGTGCCAACATGCCCCGCTACCTGTGTTCCACCTGCGGGTAGACTGATAGTCAATTGTGGCGCAATCATAGATGCCTCTGCATATGAGGCGTGCAGAGGCAATACCATATCAAGGGCCATGAAAAGCAACAAGCTAAGTAGGAACAGAGCAGGGTGACGATAGGCTATTTTAAACATTATTGTATACTCCACGCGACACATCCATTGTACTATCAATAAACGTTACGCCACGCGTGTATGTAACAAAATAGAGACCAATCTCTCGCCCAAGCGAGTTTGGGCGAGAGAAAGCACTATAGCGAACCTACTACCATCGCCTGACGGCGAAGTGTCCAAAGAGCTATCATGAAGAGCACAATAGCAGTACTCAGGATGATACTCCCATTGAGCATGACGCTGCTCATAGTGCTTTGATTGCTGACAGCATCAGCGACGCCACTGGCAATATAATACGTTGGTAATATCTTCACGAGTGGCGTGAACGGGTTGCTTGGCAAGAGTTGTACAAACAGACCGACAAAGAACATGGGTACAATATAGAGGAATGAAACCATGCCAGATACCGTGCCAGTTGCGCTCATCGTTTGAAAGAAACAGCCAATGACTAACCCGACCACGACGCTAAATAGCGTGCCCAGCATCACAAACAGCAGTACGTAAGGCACCTGCCCAATAAAGCCACCTTGAATAGTGATCGCTAGAAGTGTCAGGGCGAGCTGATAGAACAGCCCAACCAGCAATTTTGCCGCTACAACATCGGCGAACGATGCCGGAGAAACCATCAATATGCGCAATGTTTTCTTCTCTTTCTCTTCTGCCAGCAAGCTGGGAACGAGAGAGCTGCCAATGAAGAGTGAGCCTAGTACTATGGCGACTGCATACAGCTTGCTCACATCGAGGCCAGCATTAGCGGGAGGAGGAGGATTTACTGTTGCTATCGTGAGATTGATAGGGAGTTGTGGATTGATAGCATTTCGTGCATAATCGGCCAGGGCAATGACGAAGAGTTGCCTTTGTATATTATTTACCTTATCGCCATTTATATAAAGACCAAGTTGTGGATACTGACTCGCACGTAAACTCTCATCAAAGTTATTGGGAACAATGACACCCAAGGCATAAATAGTGTCCTTATGGGTCCCATCCAGGCCAAGTGCCGCCGTCACATCTTCGGGCGAGTGTACATAAATAAGTCGAACATCCGAAAATGAGTTCTTGATGACCTGCTCCACGTGCGATCTCCCCGGATCATAAATTAGTACATCGGTTGTATGACCACCAAGTAGCCTGCCAATCCCGAGGAAAAGGACGGCCAACAGAAGTGGCGATAGGAGCAGTGAAAGCGTTGTTTTATTTAAAAGAATGTCGAGTGCATCTTTGCGTGCAATCGCGAGAATAGAGCGCATATGCATGGTGATTTTTCCTTAGGCGGGGCGAACACCGGCAACATCAATAAACACTTCTTCCAGAGTGGCTTCGCGTGAGTGAATGGCACGCACCTGGCCTTGGGCAAACCAGTAAGCCAATTTCGCCTGATCGCCTGGTTCGTCGAGACTGAGCGTCATTTCCTGGGGCACACTCTCACCGTAGTGCAGGTGCGCGTGCTCGTCAATGGTCACCTGTACCCCACGTTTCCCGTGGGCTAGCTTGAGATTGCGCGGCGTGTCGTTGGCGACAATGCGTCCATCTACAATGAAGGCTACGCGTTGACTGAGCTGGTCCGCCTCTTCCATCAGGTGAGTGGTTAAGAGAATAGTCAAGCCCTCGACTGCCAGCCGTTTAATGGTTTCGTGTATCTCGCGTGCTGAGATCGGGTCGAGCCCTCTGCTCGGTTCATCGAGGAAGAGCATCGGCGGTCTATGCAGCAGCGCACGTGCGATCATGATGCGCTGGCGCATCCCGTTGGAAAAATGTTTGAGCGGCTCTTTCGCCCGGTCACGCAGGTGGACGAGGTCAAGCACCTCGTCCACGCGCTGTTTGGGTAATCCGTAGAGCCAGCAAGAGAACTCAAGATTATGGCGAGCAGAAAGCCGTTCATACAGGTTTTGGTCCTCAAACACTATGCCGATCCGCTCTTTGAGGAGGGCGTGATCTTTGACGATGTCGCAGCCCGCCACGATCGCGGTGCCACTCGTGGGCTCGATCTGGCCCGTCAACATGCGGATGGTGGTGGTTTTGCCCGCGCCATTGGGACCGAGAAAGCCGAAGATTTCCCCCTGATGCACCTGAAAGCTGATACCTTTTACTGCCTCTTTCTTGCCAAAGCTACGTCGTAAGTTTTGTGCCTCGATCATAAGGTTACCTACCGATGATGGTTTCATAATATAGCTCCAGTATATTATTTCTAAAAAGCCGTTAAGCGGTATAGTGTGTGAGAACGCTACCTGTTAGCAAAGGTAACTTTGTCATCGGCTCACCAGCTACCTTTGCGTTGGTTCAAACACAAGTATACTATGGTATATATTGTATAAAACGATGCAAATTCTGATAAGTAAGCTGTGTGAGAAAGAGTTTCAGGAGATATTAGGATATCAGAGGCCGATAGGTAATCATTCCTACGCAGAACAGTTGTAAAATGCGCGCAAATTTGATACATTAGAGTGCGGCCTATGCTGTAAACGCTGATAGGAGTGTAGTTGTTCATCAACCCGATGAATATTGCGAGGAGAGTACATTTCACATATGACAGTAGAAACACAGAAAGAAACGCTTGGTTTTCAAGCAGAAGTGACGCAACTGCTTGACCTGATGATTCACTCATTGTATAGCAATAAAGAGATTTTCCTGCGTGAATTGATCTCGAATGCGTCTGATGCTATTGATCATTTGCGCTTCGACATGCTCTCGCATGCGCAATTGGCCGAGAACGACACCGATCTCAAGATACATGTCTCGTATGACAAGGACGCACGCACGATTACCGTTGCTGATAATGGTATCGGTATGACGCGTACCGAGGTGGTCGAAAATATCGGCACCATTGCTCGTTCTGGCACGAAAGAATTCTTCAAATCATTGACGGGCGATCAGCAGAAGGATGCCAACTTGATCGGACAGTTCGGTGTCGGCTTCTACTCTTCGTTCGTGGTTGCTGATCAGGTGACGCTGATCACACGGAAGGCGGGAGAGAGCCCCGATCAAGGTGTGCGCTGGTCATCGGATGGCAAGGGCGAATACACTCTGGAAAATCTGGAGAAGGCCTCACGTGGTACAGAAGTGATTCTGCATCTGCGCCCTGAGGAAGACGAGTTGTTGAGCGGTCAGCGCCTGCGCTCGATCATTCACAAATACTCGGATCATATTGCCTTTCCTATCGTGATGCCATCTGAGGATAAGGATGAGCCAGGAGATGAGACGGTTAACCGCGCCTCAGCCCTGTGGACACGCTCGCGTACTGATATTACGGCGGACGAGTACAATGAGTTCTATAAACACCTGACCCATGACTTCGACGACCCACTGACCTATGTGCATAGTCGCATGGAAGGGAATTACGAGTACATCCTACTACTCTACATTCCTAAGCGGGCACCATTCGACCTGTGGAATCGTGAGCGTCGGCATGGTGTCAAGCTGTACGTGCGGCGCGTGTTCATCATGGATGATGCCGATAAACTCATGCCCAACTACCTGCGCTTCGTGCGTGGTCTGATCGACTCGAACGATCTACCGCTCAATGTCTCACGTGAGATTCTTCAGCACAACCGCGTCATAGATACCATTCGCTCGAATTCAGTCAAAAAGGTGTTGACTCTGCTGAACGATCTTGCCAACAGCGACAAAGAGAAGTATGCCACCTTCTGGCAAGAATTTGGCCGCGTGCTCAAGGAAGGTATTGCTGAAGACCCCGGCAATCGCGAGAACATCGCGAAACTGCTGCGCTTTTCTACCACGGCCTCCGAGGGTGAGACACAGGATGTCTCGTTCGATGATTATATCGGTCGCATGAAGGAAGGCCAAGATAAGGTTTACTTCATCACCGCTGAAAGCTATGCCGCTGCCAAAGATAGCCCGCTTTTGGAAATCTTCAAGAAGAAGGGCGTCGAGGTGTTACTGCTCTCTGATCCCGTGGACTACCTGTTTGGCACTGAATTCCATGAATTTAAGGGCAAGCAGTTCCAGTCAGTCTCCAAAGAAGTCGACCTGAGCGATCTGGAGGATGAGCAGGAAAAAGCAGAGCACAAGAAGAGTGCTGACGAGGTGCAAGACCTAGTAGAGCGTCTCAAAAAGACATTGAGCGAGGATGTGAAGGATGTTCGTGTCACGCATCGCCTCACCAGCTCCCCTGCCTGCTTAGTGGCCGATGAGCATGATATTGATCCCACGCTCCAACGCATGTTGAAGTCTATCGGTCAAGGTTTGCCGCAAAGTAAATTTATCATGGAGATTAATCCACAGCATCCCATCATCCTGAAGCTCAAGCATGAGACTGATGATACCCGCTTTATTGATTGGGCCAACGTGCTGTATGACCAATCAATGCTTGGTCTTGGTGAGCAACTCGCCAATCCCACTCGTTTTGTCAATAGTCTCAACAGCCTGCTCTCCCAACTCTAGTCTGTATAAAGAGGAGTTACCAGACTACACCAGCGCGGATAGATCTATCCGCGCTGGTGTAGTCTGCTTGTAGGGCTCAATTAGCTCATCGTGACTATTGCACTATTTATTTGCTAATACTTGCTACTGTGAAAACCCTCTTGCTATACTAACAAAACGGATGGTTAGCATTCTTGTCGATGTGTTTTGTGGTATAGGGAGAGAGGTAGGACCTGCTTCTAGCCCAGAGTAGTAGGAAGTAGAAGGATGGCAAATGACAGATGTAATGCAGCACCCACATCTCTTGATTGTAGATGATGACGTGGCTTTGCTTCAGGCGTTACCCCAGGCGTTACGCCTGCGCATGCTTGGCGTAGAGATTGATACCGCTGATACCGCGTTTACGGCCCTCGAACTGATTCAACAGTGTGATTATGATGCTATTATCAGTGATATTAAGATGCCGGAGATGGATGGCTTGACCCTCTTAGATAAGATACACGAGCTACGGCCTGATACGCCCATCTTGCTTGTCACCGGTCATGGTGAGCATGAACTGGCAGTGTTAGCACTGCGCGGTGGTGCCTATGATTTTATTCAAAAACCGATTGACCGCGACTATTTCGTGGCCGCTCTCCGGCGCGCTATCCAGATTCGCCAGCTGCGTCGGCAGGTGCAGGAGCAACAATTAGCCCTTGAAATGCATGCAAAATCGCTTGAACGCCTGATTCAGAAACGCACGAACGAACTTGTCGAGGCGAACGCCACCAAAGATAAGTTTATTACCATCGTTTCCCACGAGTTAAAGACACCACTTGCCAGCCTGAAAGGGTTGGCGCAACTGCTACAACGCCAAGTAGATAAACCAGATAGTGCTGAGTTGGTGAAGCGTGGCTTGGTGGACATGGAGCGCTCAATTACCCGCGTCAATGTACTCGTCAACGATTTGCTCGATACCTCACTGGCCGAAACGAATATGTTTGTGGTGCATCGTAGACGCTGTGACCTTGTCGCATTGTGTCGTGAATTTCTGGCTGAATATACCGCTGGTGCTGGCCCTAATCTTTCTTTCGATTTTACTGGGAGCTCAATCGAGGTAGAAGCAGATAGCAATCGTATCTGTCAGGTGCTGATGAATTTACTCTCTAATGCGCGTAAGTATTCACCTAAAGGGTCCCCTATCACTATCACGCTCCAACAATCAGGCTATGAAGCTCTTCTTTCTGTACGTGATATGGGTATTGGCATCGCGGAAGAAGCGTTACCTCATATCTTTAATCAGTTTTATCGTGCTCCAAATGCAGAGGTACTCAATGGGGCACCCGCTGGTCTAGGTCTGGGCCTCTATGTCACACGTAAGATTGTAGAGCGGCACGGTGGACGTATTGAGGTGCAGAGCA
Source organism: Ktedonobacterales bacterium (assembly GCA_038199755.1). Classification (GTDB taxonomy): domain Bacteria; phylum Chloroflexota; class Ktedonobacteria; order Ktedonobacterales; family Ktedonobacteraceae; genus JBBPYR01. The sequence continues at coordinate 10,593 of JBBPYR010000205.1, forward strand.
CACTAAGTGGTGGCAGTATATTTACTGTTATTTTGCCTGTATATGTTGATGTATCAGAGGCGCATGCTAACGTCAATGTAGATGCCCTCTCTCCCCAAACGCAAGCTGTATGGACTGTCGCTCATCAGCAAGCAAGCCATTCCTAAAGTAGGCTGTTTCAGTAAGCTATTCCTATGTAAGGAGCAACTATGTTGGAAGATGTTTTGACTTCGAACGCACCCCATGTACAGACATCTGCTACCAAATCCCATGGTTCACTCGACGCCGATATTATCATTAAAAACGCGCCTGACCCGGTGTTTGTGTCAGATTTAGAGGGAAAAATCCTCTCGGCTAACGATGCGGTGTACGAACTGTTAGGGTTTCGGACTGATGAGGTATTAGAGCAGTCGCTGTCACGCTTCATCAGCCCGGAAGAAACGCGAGAGTTTACCGCCGCCCTGCGCGAAGTCATCGAGCGTGGAGCCACCCGCAACGCACGTCTGAACCCGCGCAGTGCCTCTGGCGAGATCATTCCCACCAGCTTGAACGCCTCGGCCTTGCGTGACGCAGATGGCAAGGTAATCGGCGCGATCGGTATTCTGCGTGATATGCGCGAACTGGACAAAGCGCGTGCCTATGCCGATAGCCTGATTAAAAACGCGCCTGACCCGGTGTTCGTGTCAGATTTAGAGGGGAAAATTCTCTCGGCCAACGATGCAGTGTACGAACTGTTAGGGTTTCGGACTGATGAGGTGCTAGAGCAATCGCTGTCACGCTTCATCAGCCCGGAAGAAACGCGAGAGTTTACCGCCGCCCTGCGTGAGGTCATTGAGCGTGGGGTGATTCGCAATACACGCCTGAACCCGCGCAGTGCCTCTGGCGAGATCATTCCCACGAGTTTGAACGCCTCGGCCTTGCGTGATGCGGACGGTAGCGTGATTGGTGCGATTGGTATCCTGCGTGATATGCGCGAACTGGATAAGGCTCTTGCCTACTCCGATAGCCTGATTAAAAACGCGCCCGATCCGGTGTTCGTCTCCGACCTGGAAGGCAAGATTTTGCAGGCCAATGATGCCGTGTATGAACTGCTCGGCTTTCGACCAGATGAGGTATTAGAGCAGTCGTTGTCGCGCTTCATCAGCCCGGAAGAGACGCGTGAATTCCTGGCCGCCTTGCGTGAAGTCATCGAGCGTGGAGCCACCCGCAATGCCCGTCTCAACCCGCGCAGTGCCTCTGGTGAGGTCATCCCCACTACGCTCAATGCCTCGGCACTGCGTGACACTGACGGCAAGGTTATCGGTGCGATTGGTATCCTGCGTGATATGCGCGCCTATGAGCAGGTGTTACGCGATTTGCAGGAGTCAAAGGCCGAATTGCAGGAGAAAATACTTGATCTGGAGAAGTTTGAGGAGGTGGTGGTTGGCCGTGAGCTCAAGATGATCGCCCTGGAGAAAGAGATCGAGAGCCTGAAGCACAAATTAAGTAAATTGGACCCAGGACAAACAAGATGGACGTAGGCACGCCTATGACGCGTGTTGCGTTGGCAACCGATTTTACTCAGCAACAACCGGACGCATCGGGTCAGCGTGAGCCTGACGCCTGCTCTTCAGAGACGATGGAGCTGGCACAACTGCGACTGGCGTATCAAGAATTGAAGCAGCAGAAAGACGCTCTGGCAACGCGTGTCTTGAAGGGTGAGGAACGCCGCCGGGCTTTTATTCATATTCTCAATGATTTGAATGCGCTAAATCGCAAGCTGGCCGATCAGCGTAAGGCTATGATTCACATTCTGGCTGACTATGAGCATGATCGTAGTCGTCTCGCCAAGCAAACGGAGCGTCTACATAATTCACGCCGCGCACTGATGCACATCTTGCAAGACTCGCACAGCTCAAACATACGCCTGGAGAATAGTCGCAAGGCCATGATTCATATTATGAGCGACCTGAAAGAGACAACAGAGGCGGTGCAGCGCAGTGAGCAGGAATTACGCGAGAAGCAAGAGCAACTCGTGCAGGCTGGGAAATTGGCCACGCTCGGTGAACTTACCACGGGCATTGCGCATGAACTCAATAACCCGCTGAACAATATCGGTCTTTTTGTGGGCAACGCGATTGATCTGATCGAGTTGGGGGCTATCGACGGCGACTCAGAGCGCATCTTACGAGAGTTACATAGCACCATGCAACAGGTGCGCAAGGCAACGGAGATCATTTCTCATCTGCGCACCTTTGGGCGTGCCGCATCTGTAAGCTATGAGCCTGTCCATCTTGAGCAGGTGGTGCGGCGTTCACTCTCTCTGATGCATGAGCAGTTACGCTTGCGCCAGATACAGGTGCGATTGGACTTTCCGGAGGAGGTGATCGTGCTGGGCAACGCGATTCAGTTGGAGCAGGTGTTTATCAACCTGCTCACGAACGCGCGTGACGCCTTGGCGAGTGTGCAGCACAAGTTGATTACGATTACCTGTGCCTTTCAGAAAGAAATAGTGGAGATACGTTTTGCCGATACTGGGCCGGGTGTGCCGCCAGAATTTGTGCAACGTATCTTTGACCCATTCTTTACCACAAAAGAGGTGGGTGCTGGCACTGGCCTTGGCCTGTCTATTACCTACGGGATTATCAAAGATCACCAGGGGGCGATCAGCATTGAGTGTCATGCTGGCGAGGGTGCCACATTCTTAATCCAATTTCCACTACAACGTGAGGAGGTATAGAAGTATTTTATGCAGCACATACCTTACATTCTGATTGTTGACGACGACCCAGCTTTGTTACAGGCGTTGCCCCAGGCTATTTTGTTGCGTTTAGGTCAGGCCCGCGTTGAAACGGTGAACTCTGCGGATGATGCCCTACTGCTCATTCAGAAGAACGATTACGATGCTATCATCAGTGATATCAAAATGCCGGGGATGGATGGCCTGATGCTGCTCGCGAAAATCCAGGAAATAAGCCCAGACACTCCCACCTTGCTCGTGACGGGCCATGGCGAGCATGACCTGACCGTACAAGCTCTGCGCGGTGGTGCGTATGATTTTATCCTGAAGCCGATTGAACGTGACTACTTCGTTGTGGCGATCAGGCGTGCCGTGCAAACTCGGCAGTTGCGCCGACAGGTAGCCGAGCAGAAAAAAGCTCTGGAGCAGCATGCGCAATCCTTGGAGCAGCAAGTAGAAGAACGCACCCGCGAACTGCTGCATGCTAATGCTGCTAAAGACGAATTTCTGAGTATGGCTTCTCATGAACTCAAAACACCGCTCTGTAGCTTAAAGGGTATGACGCAACTCTTGCGGCGAAGGCTCGAACGTGTCGACTCACCAGAGCTCAAGAATGTCGCCAGCATGGAACGCATTATTTTACGTATGGAAGTGCTGATACATGATTTGCTTGACACCTCATTAATCGAACTTGATCGATTTAATCTGCACCTTGAAAAATGCGATATCAGCGAACTCTGTCAGCACATTGTTTACGAGTATAGCGCGATCAGTAATCCCGCGCCCCAGATTACGCTCGATATTCCGAGCACGGCAATGTATGCCAACCTTGATGCTAGCCGTGTGAGCCAGGTTTTGCTCAATCTATTGTCGAACGCGCAGAAATATTCAGCACAGGGTACGCCGATTAATATTTCTGTGCAGCGTGTCAATGATACAGGCGTGATAGCGGTACGCGATAGTGGCGTAGGTATTCCAGTGAAGCATCTTGCGCGCATTTTTGAGCGTTTTTATCGTGCCCCCGAGGTGAGTGTGCAGAGGGGTTCAAGTGTTGGTCTCGGTCTCGGCCTCTATATCTCACGGAGGATTATCGAGCATCACGGCGGCGGTATTGACGTGCAAAGCATGCCAGGGGAAGGCAGCACCTTCACTATTACGCTGCCTCTGGCCGTGCATGAAGCGATGCAGAGTGAAGCACAAACGGCCACGTATTCATAGGTATCAATATATGAATACGTGGCCGTGCAAACTTATTTATTACTAATAAGTCTTCGTAGCGTTTCATCCCACGGTTTCGGCATAAGATAACACACCTCATCTATTGATGCGTAAAGTATATCATGCTGGGAGCTACCTGTCGAGCCTGGACAGGTATTATCTCTCCCACGACGTGAGTAGAATCCCCGTTGCCAGCACACAGCCACCGAGCCAGAAACTCATACCCAACAACTCGTGTAGGAACAGCGCACTGAGCAAACTGCCCACCAGTGGTTGGGCGAAGAAAAACACCGAGGCCACACTTGCGGGCAACCGCTCCACGCCCTTATACCACAGGAACCACGCTAGGGCTGTTGCGCCAACGCCCAGATATAAGACGCTGCCAATCCCGCCCCATGATAGATGGGTGAGTGGGTGGTGGAGCATGTCCCACAGAGCGAAGGGCGCGAAAAAGAGCAAACTCCACACCGTGGCATACGTTGAGACATGCAGCGCGGATGAGACGCGCACCAGCGGCGTTCCCAACACCGTGAACAATGCCCAGAACAGGGCTGAGAGCAACAGTAAACCATCACCGAGGAGCGACACCCCATGCGTCGAAGTCTGTACTGGACCAATACCAATGATCAGCACGACCCCCACCAACGCTAGCAGCATGCCTACCCAAACACGTAATCTAGGTCGTTCGCGCAACAATAGCCACGCCAACGGAATAATGAACACTGGCGTAATCGTTGTCAGCAACGCTCCCTCGTGTGCCGTTGCTAGGCTCGTGCCAATAAACTGCGTGATAACAGTTGCCGTGATGCATGCCCCCAACAGCGGCAACCGCCCATGCTCCCATACACTATTCATAAAGCTGGATGTCGTGGATGCCGTAGCATGGGAAGCTTGTGGCTTATTAGCCCTTGCTGAGATCAATGAACTTGCCCCTGATAATGCCAACAATGTCACGCCGCCAATCAGTAGGCGAAGTAGACCCAGTGTAATCGGGGAGATGCTAGCAAAACTGGCTTTGCTGACAACATACATGCCGCCCCAGAGACAAGCGGCTCCTAATGGTGCCAGACCAGTGAGACCTGACCGAAATGCGTTCTGTGTGTGCCCGATACGAGCGGTACGTGTGAAAAGCGAGAATTTCACTGACGTATATCCCTTCTGCTATTGTGAGGAAATGGAGAAACACAATACTTATTGCGCGCAGAGAGGGAGAGAGAAGAAGTGAACACAAAATAGTAGCTTGCGGTTCTACCACAAACCTACTATCACGTCGTTAAGATGCCTAAATGCCTCGCTACGCGCCTATAGAGCCACGTAGGGTGGGGGCAGGGGAAAGCTATGAGCCAGTGCTAAGAACATGGGACAATCCTTTTCTCTTCTGTCATATCTGAGATATCATATATCATATCGCTTGTGTCAATAAGATGCAGTGTCGTGTCGGGGTTGTTGCCAAGTCCGTAGGGACCAGCCCTGATTGTCGTGTTCTATAATGATGAGTGTTTTCACAATATCCATGGAACAGAAAGCAGAAAAAGTAATTCATGACTTTATCAACAAATAACCCTTTCCTGCGTGGCAATTGCGCTCCCGTGGAGCAAGAACTGACCGTTGATACCTTGACAGTTATTGGACAGATACCCGAGGACTTGGCAGGTACCTATCTGCGCAATGGGCCGAATCCACAGTTTCCGCCGTTGGGTCGCTATCACTGGTTTGATGGTGATGGCATGCTACACGGCATTCAGATCGCTGATGGCAAAGCGTCCTATCGCAATCGCTATGTGCAAACGGAAAAGTTTGTAGCGGAACGTGCCGAGGGACGCGCCCTGATGAGTGGTTTGCTGGAAGCAGGCAAGGTGAATAATAACACACGCGGCCTGTCATTCAATACCGCGAACACCGCGTTTGTGTGGCATGCTGGTCGTCTGCTAGCCCTGTGGGAAGTGGGCGAGCCGCACGAAATAGGCCTGCCAGAACTGGAAACGCTCGGCAAATATACCTTCAACGACAAGCTGACCTCGGCCTTTACCGCACATCCAAAGGTAGACCCAGTTACTGGCGAAATGATGTTCTTCGGTTACTCGCCCTTTGTGCAACCGTATCTCCAATACGGCATCGTCTCCGCGAGCGGCGAATTGCTACGCACGGTTCCCATTGACCTGCCTGCGGGCGTGATGATGCATGATTTCGCCATTACTGCCCATTACACACTCTTTCTCGATCTGCCTCTGGTGTTTAACGTGCAACGCATGATGCAGGGCGAGGAGCCATTCACCTTTGAGCGTGAGCGGCCTGCTCGTATCGGCGTTGTGCCACGACATCGTGATAATGCTGATGTGCGTTGGTTTGAACTGCCTTCGTTCTGGGTCTGGCACACCTTGAATGCCTACGAGGATGGGGATGAAGTCGTGTTATTGGCTTGCCGTGCCCAATCCACGACCATGTTGGTGCCGGAGGAACCATTGTCAGCACAACACGACACCACACATGATGTCAGCTACCTGCATCGCTGGCGACTGCACGTCAAGACCGGAGCGGTGCGTGAAGAGCGACTTGATGATCGTGCGGGCGAGTTTCCGCGTGTCAATGATAACCTACTTGGTAGATACACGCGCTACGGCTATATTGCACGCGCTCCCCATAATTTGCTGGAGGCAGGCGCGTTTGATGGACTGATCAAATATGACCTTGAGACGGGAAGTTCCTCGACATACGAACTGGGTCCAGAGCGTTACTGTGGCGAGGGGCTCTTTGTGCCACGTGCCGGGGCCACGGCAGAGGATGATGGTTGGCTGCTTTCGTTGGTGTATGACAAAAACAATGACCAATCCGAGCTACTTATCCTGGCAGCCCAGAACTTGCAGACGGAGCCAGTTGCGCGTATTCTGATGCCGCAACGTGTACCTTATGGCTTTCACGGTGCCTGGATTCCCAACGATTAGTAGACTGCTACGGAATTGTATTGTTCAATAATCCTGATTGTACCCCTCTTGGATTGCTAAATAGACCTGCTTTGATGTATGCTAGAGATATTAATACTACGCTTCTATCTCTTCATCTATGGAGGTGCTGCTTGTCTTCATCACGTCGTTCTGCTAAAGAGGAACTCATCGCGCAGGATATTAAACGCTTGCATGGTATGGGTTACGCTCAAGAACTCTTCCGCACTATGGGTGGCTTTTCCAATTTCGCCATCTCGTTCACGATTATTTCCGTTTTGAGTGGTTGTTTAACCCTGTTCTATACGGGTATCACCACGTCAGGTTTCGCGGCTGGCTCGATTGGTTGGCCGTTAGTAACAATTTTTGTCGTCATCGTCGCCCTCGGTATGGCGGAACTAGCCTCGGCCTATCCGACTGCTGGCGGTCTCTATTACTGGGCCTCGAAGCTAGGTGGCCCTGGTTGGGGCTGGTTCACGGGCTGGTTCAACCTGATTGGCCAGGTGGCCGTAACTGCTGGCATCGACTATGGTCTGGCCGTCTCAATCGACGTGTTGCTCAATGCTTGGTTCCCCAGTGTTCCCGCTACACTCGGTTCTGTGCTCGCGATTGATCCCGCGACCCAGTGGACGACCCTGCTCATCTATGCCGTCGTGCTTATCCTGCATGCCTTCCTGAACATCTTCGGTGTGCGTATCGTGGCATTCCTCAATGATATCAGCGTGTGGTGGCACATCGTTGGTGTTTTGCTCATTGGTGGAGGTGTGGTCATTGCCGCCTTGATCGGTCAGCAGTTTGGCGGTGCCAGTTTTGCCACCCACGTCGCCTCTGCCCCGCTTAACTCGGCGGGGGCGTTGTTCAGTGCAGACCCTAAGTACAATGCCTCTGGCTTCCCCATCTGGTATGCCTTCTTGCTCGGCCTCTTGCTGGCGCAGTATACTTATACGGGCTATGATGCGTCCGCGCATATGACCGAGGAGACGGTGGGAGCCGCGACACGAGCACCGTGGGGCGTGGTGATGTCTGTTGTTGTCTCTGCCTTTGCTGGCTACATCGTGCTGATGGGCTTGCTCTCCGCAGCCCCTGATCTGCTCAAAGCGGCAGGCTATATCAATCCTGTACTCTACATTCTGGAGAGCCGACTGGGTTATCTGCTCGGTACACTCTTCTTTGCTGTCGCGGTTGGCGCACAGTTCTTTTGTGGTATGTCTTCGGTCACCACGAACTCGCGCATGATTTACGCCTTCTCGCGTGATGGTGCCTTGCCCTACTCTGATCTCTGGCACCACCTGGATCGTGGGCGCACACCGCGTAATGCGATTATCCTGTCGGCAGTTTGTGCCTTCGTGTTGGCGATACCTACCGTGTTCAACTTCGCCGCTTATATCGCTATCACCTCGATTGCGGTCATCGGCTTGTACATCTCATATGTATTACCGATTTTGCTACGCTTGCTGGCGAAGGACTTCAAAGCTGGTCCATGGCATCTTGGCGCGTGGAGCAGGCCAATTGGTATCATCGCGGTGATCTGGGTAGTCTTCATTTCGATACTGTTCATGTTGCCTACGATCACTCCCGTTACTGCTGTGACATTTAACTACACGCCTGTCGTCGTACTCGGTACGCTGGTTATCCTCGTCGTGTGGTGGACAGTGAGCGTGCGGCACTGGTTCAAGGGGCCACATGTGCAAGGGTCGGCCAGTGAACTGACCGAGATTGAGCGCAGCCTTGGTGAAACCATCACCGTTGAAGCCGAAGGTGCTGCTGGCGGCGAATAATCTCTGTGTTATGTTATGAACACACAAATGGAAAGTGATGCCAGCACCACTTTCCATTTGTGTGTTCATAACAAGTATCTTAGCCAATAACCCTACTTGGGGAAGATGCTCCACTAGGTACAGCTTCTTCCTCGTCGGCTTGTATAAACTCGACGCCGCGTGCCTCTCGACCAATGGCCGTAAAGAGGATCACGGCAAGGAAAGCACCTAATGAGAAGATTGCCAATGCTAGAGCGAAGTTTGGCGTTTTGCCTACTCGCATGTTTACAGCGAGCACACCTTCCAGAAACACAATGTTAGCGGCAAATAGGTTGCCAAGTTGATAGGCAAAGCCAGGGAATGTTCCGCGCAGATCGGTCGGTGATAGTTCATTAAGATGGACTGGAATAACACCCCACGCACCCTGAACCATGAACTGTAACAAGAACGCACCAATAGCTATCGATGCCAGTAGCGATAGACCAGGAATGACGATTAAGCCTGTCCAGAACGGTATCATGATCATACCAAGTATGCAGGCGGTGATAATGGCACGGCGGCGTCCCCAGTACTGTGAGTAGTAGCCGAATAGCGTCCCACCGATAATCGCACCGATATTGGAGATGATCGTGATCAGTGAGGTTGCGCCCACACCCAATTTGAGTTGCGCCTGCAGGAACGTGGGCAGGTTATCCTGTGTACCGTGTGAAAGCGCATTAAAGCTTGTCATCAAAATGATCAGATAAAGAAAGAGCGGCCAACGATTTTTGATAGCGTGCCCCATGCCTTGCCATACGTTGGTCCCTCGTTCGCGGTGCAATGTTTGCTGATGTTCCCACACTGGCGACTCCGTCACACCCATACGGATGAACACAACCAGTAAGGCGGGTAACACCCCTATGATAAACATACCGCGCCACCCAAAGTTGGGGAAGAGCGTAAAAATCAGAAAGTAGGCAATTGCTCCCAATAGATAGCCACATGCATACCCTTGCTGCAAAATGCCGGAGAAGAGTCCCCTTGACTCTGTGGGAAGTGACTCCATCGCCAAGGATGAGCCAAGCCCCCACTCGCCACCCATCGCCACCCCAAAGAGGCCACGAAGCAAAAGAAAGACTGCATAGTTGGGCGAAAACGCGGTCAGCAGTTCGATGATGGAGTAGCAGATGATGTCTATCATCAGCGGAGTACGCCGTCCAAAGCGATCTGCCAGTAGACCGAATATGAGTGCTCCAACAGGGCGTAGCATCAGTGTGAGCGTGATGGCGAACAAAACCGTGGGCAAGGCTACTTTGAAATCATTGGAAATACGTAAGGTGACGAACGTGACAAGGAAAAAGTCGAAGGCGTCCAGCATCCATCCTAAGAAGCTGGCAAGGAAGGTGTTGCGCTGGTCACGATTGAGTGAGCCAAGCAAGGCGAATACGTTCATGAGCCTGTCTCTTCCAGTGCTATAGCACTACTTCATTGTAAAAATTCTACGCGACTTTTTACGAACTGCACAGGAAAGCGAGATAGGTAGAGTTTTTATGCAAAACTCATCCTTTCCATGAAAACTATATTTGTTATTATATAATAGATAACAGGGTAAAGTAGCAAGCACATGCACGAGAGAACAACGCGTTGTTCTCTCGTGCA
>JBBPYR010000206.1:0-25485 GCA_038199755.1 Ktedonobacterales bacterium
CTGTGATGACGAGGATAGCCACACCGAGAATGCCCATGAGTAGCGTTGTATTTAACCACGAACGGCAGAGCGCGGGATTATTTTTTGCGGTCGCATAAGACATGTCCCAGGAGCGCACAATAAAACGCCACCAACCGAGAGGGCTAAACCGTTCTTTTTGGAGCGTTGTGAGTAAATCGACAACGAACTGAGTCTGTTCTCTTGCGGTTGATGGTGGTTGCATAACATTTCCTCATAATGTTTCACGTGAAACATTGTTTTTTCTAAAGCCAGTGTAGAAGTGGACTATTGTTGCTGTTCTTTTTGTGCGAATGCATCCCAGAAAAGTGCCATACGCATGACATCCTTTGTATGTTTTTTGAGACGATAATGTTTCACGTGAAACATTACGCTATGACAAGCAACGATTGCACGAGGTTCACGCCAAAATGATAGCCAATCTCATGATAATCACTCACAGACCACATAGCAAGTTCACAGCGTTTGCCTACTTCAACACTACCAATTTGATCTTGTAGCGCGAGCGCACGCGCACCATTAATCGTGGCCGCTGTGAGTGCTTCTTCCAGCGACATCCCCATATTGGACATGGCTAGCCCAAGCGTCATTTGCATGTTCTCACAATAAGAGGTGCCTGGATTAAAATCGGTTGCCAGTGCGACCTGTAAGCCGTGATCCAGAAAACGCCGTGCTGACGGGTAGGGGCTACGCAAGGTATAGGAGCAGCCAGGAAGCAGTGTTGCTACCACGCCTGCCTCACGCATGGCATCCAGGTCGTCATCGCTGGCATAGTCAAGGTGATCGGCTGAGGTCGCGCCCAGTTCTGCCGCGAGACGCGCACCGCCAGAAGCACTGAGTTGATCGGCATGGAGTTTCAATAAATAGCCAAGCTCTTTCGCACGGGTTAAAATATGCCGACTCTCTTCTAGACTAAAGGCCTCGCGCTCGCAGAAAACATCGCAGAAGCGGGCCAGACCAACAAAAGCGGGCAGCATTTCCTCTGTCACCAGCTCGATATAGCTTGTGCGTTTGTCTTTATACTCTGGCGGCACGCTATGAGCACCCAGGAAGGTCGGCACGAGCCGCACTGAATTATAGTGATGCGTGTTTTCTTGCTCCTGTTCGTTCAGCATGTGGATAAGTTGTAGACACGCCTTTTCAGTAGCGATATCCAGGCCATAGCCCGTTTTGACCTCAATCGTGGTGCTACCGTATTGTCTCATGCTGGCAAGACGTGCTACGGCTAACACTTGCAGCGTTTCACTACCTGCTGTTCGTGTGGCTTGCATAGTGGTCAAGATGCCGCGTCCCTGCGCCAATAATTCCCCGTAGCTGGTGCCAGCTCTGCGCAGATGAAACTCTGCGGAGCGGTCACCCGCGAAAATAAGGTGTGTGTGCGAATCAACAAAGCCAGGGGTAAGCACTGTTCCACGTGCATCAATCAGCTTGATGCCATCAATGCCTTTGGCAATATGGTGTTGAAAGAAGGGCTCGCTATCGTCATCGGGGCCAATCCAGGTGATGATACCATCATGGACGGCGATGGCGGCGTGATCGATCACCTGCAAGGGGCCACTTGCAGTCACGAGCGGCTTTTGGGCGATGGTTACTAATTGTCCAATGTTACGAATGACGATATCTGCTTCTATCTGTGTTGGTGCTGCCGAGGGTAGGTCAGTAGGTGTAGACGACATTTCGTGGCTCCTCTAGTTGTTTAGTATGGTTATCGCAACCCCTTGCGACCGCAAGGGACGCTTCTTTAGGATTGATACGTAATAACGACACTACTATAACATGCTCCCTTGTTATCTGTACATGAATTTGTGATACACTGTGGTGGATACGTAAGTGGATGCATAAAGAGTAACTATTTCTCATATTGATGACAAAGGGGTAGGCATATGCGGATGGTTGATCCTGGTGACGAGAAATATGCCGCGATCCTTCGTGTGCTACAAACCTGGAAACAACTACCAGAGAGCGATGTGTCGCGCATGTTGCGTACATATTTTCTCATCACCGATGATTTTCGCGAGATGGAAGATCAGGGCTATTTGACAATGGCTATGATGGGTGATGAATATGTACTGACTCCTACCACGTTAGGACGTATCTGGCTAGAGCAATATAAAAGCGAGGAGCAGAACAATGGCATATGATGAAGAAGAGGCTTTGCCATACGCGACGGTTGGCACCGACGAGGCCAAGCGTATGATAGACAATGGTACACGTGTGATCGATGTGCGGCAACCGCAAGAGTGGAATATGGGCCACATTGCGCAGGCACAACTCGTACCAATTGACGGTATTTATTCCTTTGGCAATGCGCTCAAGCAATTGAACTTGTCATCGGATGAGGATGTGATTTTTGTGTGCGCATCCGGTCAGCGCAGCGCATCGGCTTCCGAAATCGCCCTAGTAACTGGCCTCAAGAAGGTGTATAACTTGGCGAATGGTATGAACGGTTGGCGCAATCGCGGCTATCCCATGCAACGCTAATATATTGGCCGAAGAATGGGACCAGAGCATCACAAGATGAGCCTCCTGGTCCCATTCCAATAGAGGAAATATTGAGAGGAGAAACAGGATGCCTTTGCTAGAGGGAAAGAAAGCTCTTATTTTTGGTATCGCTAATCATCGCTCCATCGGCTGGGCCATTGCCCAAGCGTTGGCTGCGGAGGGAGCACAACTCGCGTTTACCTATCAGGAACGTATGGAGAAGTATGTACGTGACCTAGCTGGGAAGATTCCCAACACGCCCATCAAACAATGTGACGTACAAAGCGATGCTGACCTTGATGCGGCCTTCACCTGGGCTGGCGAGGTGTTTGACGGAAAAATCGATATCCTCATTCATGCCGTCGCCTTTGCACCACCCGCTGAACTCGAAAACCCCTTCCTGCAAACGAGTCGCGCCGGTTTCCATACAACAATGGATATCAGTGCCTATTCTCTAGTCGCGCTGGCGAAGCGTGCCAAGCCGTTGATGGAGGCTAATGGCGGCAGCATTGTTGCCTTGACCTATATGGCAAGCGAACGCGTCATGCCGAAGTATAATGTGATGGCCGTTGCCAAAGCCGCGCTTGAGTGTAGTGTGCGCTATCTTTCCTATGAGATGGGCGAACATAACATTCGTGTCAATGCCATCTCCGCTGGTCCACTCAATACGCTCGCGGCCAGAGGCGTTTCTGGCTTCACCTCTTTCCGCGAACAGACTGCGCACGTGGCACCGCTACGCCGCAACATCGAACAGGCAGAGGTGGGGGATGTGGCTCTCTTCCTCTGTAGCCCTCTTGCCCGTGCCATCACTGGCGAAATCATGTTTGTTGATGCTGGCTATAATATCATGGGTGCATAAACGAAAGGCAACAAAAAGAAGGTTGATCGCATATCTGTGGTCAACCTTCTTTTTGTGTATTTGCTTCTTGGAATAGAGATCGCAAGAGATCAGCTTACATGCTGGTCCCACGCTTATGACACCTATGCGCCCATAGTCGTTCTTTCGGGTCTGAATGCTGGCATACACAGTGACCAGTACTCACAGAGGTGATCCTGACGTGCATTGCTATAGATCACACGTGTGCCTTTCTCCACGAGGCAGGTTTCGCCGGGGCCAACCGTCACTTGTTCACCCTCAGCTTCAATGGAGAGTGTGCCACGAACGACGATCACCATTTCATCAAATTGAGCGATCTGAGCAGGCTCGCGCCATGCGGGAGGCGCGGACATATGAGCGAGACTAAAATTGTCCTGCTGTGTATTTAATACGCCAAAATGCTCATCAATGACCTTGCCATCCTCGCGCGGAAAAATTGTTCCACGTGAAACCTTTTGTAGCATAATTCCTCATTTCCTAATTCTGACCACTATATCACTGTTCGACTGGGCGAATGGGTGGACGGATGGGAGCTGGCTCACCACACACCGTACAGAAACGGGCCTCGGGTCGGTTCACGTGTCCACACGGCCACGGACGCAACACCTGGGATATGGTCGGCGTTTGTCCTGTGTTGAGCAAAGCATTTCCAGGTATGTTTGCTCCCTGTGTTCTTGTCGGCAGCGGTGGTGGCACCTGTGCTCCCATATGTACGCGATTCATGTTCGGTTGTAGTGGTGCGACTATTGGACCTGTCTGCACCTTTGGGGAGGCTTTACGGGTTCGTCCGCGTCGAATAACCATGCGGAAGAGCAGGGCGACCAGTGCAAGCAATACCAGAATTGCAGCCCCTGTGAGGGCAAGTGCGCTCAATGAGGAGCCACCTGTGGTGATAGCTGTCGCGGCAGGTGTGCCTTGCGCCTGTGGTGTTGCCCGTGTTGCGGGCTCGGTCTTCGCCTGTTTGGTCGCATACGTCAGGTAGGGGGCAATCGCCTTAAACAAGGGATAGTGCGTGGCGATCTGCTGAAATTCACTTTGTGCTTTATGCCAGTGACCAGCCGTGGTCAAACTATAGTCGGTAAAAGCCTGATTCCACAACTTTTGGAAAGCACCAGGGGTGGTATCAAGGCTCTGCTTTTGCACGAGGTCACGTGCGCTATTGCTGGCCTGCAAAAAGCTGGTGCCGCCGGGGGAGTTAGTATCTGATATACCAAAGCTGACGATACCGACAACATTGCCAGCACTATCCAGGGCAGGTCCGCCACTATCGCCATGCTCGACGTTGCCGCCAACTTGAATCACCTGCGCACCACTATTGGTGGTTTTGATCGAGCTGACATTAATGATATTTACTGACGAGGTGAGCAAATTTGTCGGGCTATTGCTAACATCGCCATTGCCAGGAAAACCAATGATCTTGAGTTGATCTTGCTGCTGCACATTTGATGAGTCGCCTAACTGCACACTGGGACTATCATCGAACTGAGCGTGAACAATGGCAACATCCTTCTGATCAAAGGAGCTTTCCTGCTCGATCTTATCTACGGGCGCATGGATCTCAGCTGGAGTGTTTTGTAGGTCAGCGGCAGTGAGGGGACCAGTATAGTCTGTGCTTAAAAAGACCTCACTTGCCACCGAATCATACTTTGGTTGTGACTGTATCTGGCCGCTGCGCAGGGCTTGATCTACTTGGTCTCGTGTTTGCTGGCGACCATAGATGTTGTGCTGATTGACATAATCAGTCACATCTTGTGCGGCACTATCGTCAAACGCTTGGCCAATCGCCGGATCGCGTGGTGGCGGATTGACAACGTGATCTGCGGTTAGGATATCACCATGCGCGGAAATGAAGGTGCCACTGCCCGAAAGCTGGAGTTGATAGCCATTACCAGTTAAGGGAAAAGAGATCGTGCCCGTGGGGAAGCTCACAAGTAGGTGGCTATTGACCGCCGTGAAGATACGCACGACGGCAGGTTTGGCAATATCAACGGCCCGAATAGTGGTATCGCTGACATTGCCGCCCGGGATATCATCTGCACTGGCTGTGGAGCTAGTTATTACGGGTATGACGAGGATAAAAGCGAACAGCAGTAACGTAACACCCAAGCGATATATCCAACATGATTTATGTAACAGTGAATGTGTTATAAAGAGTTGAGGTTTGTGCATGCTCCGAACCCCTATCTGCGGAAAGTAGAACATTTCTTATGATAGCATTATATTCCAATATGATGTTACGTGCTGCACAGGTAAAAGTTGTAAGTGTTCCGTGTGACCAGGGCAGGGTGATAGAGAACAGTGCGAGGTCATATGACACTCGCACTGTTCTCTATCACCCTGCCCTGGTCTGCGACTTCCATTCGCTGCTGAGCATGCCATACAGAACAAGATCGACGTAGTGGTCATACAACCACTCTGCTTGGCGTGCTACCCCCTCTTGCGTGAAGCCGAGGCGTTGTGGAATGGCACAGCTACGGGTATTTCCTGTCGCGCAACGAATCTCGACTTTATTCAAATCTAGGTCTAGGAAGGCGTGATCGATCATGGCGCGGCACGCCCTGGTGATCAGACCAAGGCCTTGAAATTCGGCACCGAGCCAGTAGCCAATCTCCGTTTTGAAGTTCATCCAATCGATCGTGTTGAAGCCGATGACGCCCGCGAGGTTTCCTTGGTAGAGGATGCCGCAGCTCATGCCCACATCATCTCTATAGCGTCGTAACGAGCTTGCGATAAACTCGCGGGTATCCTCTACGTTGCGTGTAGCATTGACCCAAGGGAGCCATTGTCGTAGATGGGTACGATGGCTATCCGTGAGGGCGAAGAGGCGGTCAGCATCATCTTCAGTCAGCACAAAAATCTCGATATCTTCGCCAACCAGTACATCATGCCATAACCCATTCTCTTCGCCTGCGTACTCTTCCCAATAAGCCATTTCTATATCCTCGGTAGAACTCATCAAACTCTTCCCCTTGATAATAAAACGCCAAAAGTATCCCCTTCAGGTGCATATCATATCATGCATGTCTATCGAAGAAGTGCAGTACACCTCCTGAGCGGTTGCTGCGTATCACAAACAAGGATGAATCAGAAGGTATAGTGTAGCAAATACAAGTGATTGTGTTCATCTCGTATTCGTCTCAATGAGGAGTTTTCGTATGTATATACACAAAAGATATTCATTAGGGCTTTTGGCCTTGGCGTTTATGGCCTTGCTCATCAGTGCTTGTAGTCAGCCCACTCTGCCCAGTGGGGGCAGCGGTGGGAGCGGGGGAACGAGTAATCTGACACCCTTGCAGGTGTTGCAGAACAGTGCGAGTGCTATGAAGCAGCTCAAATCGGCCCATATACAGTTGCAATCAACGAACAACATTCAGACAACTGCCGCAGGGGGAACACCGACCGCGTCAGGAGGCACACCCACGACGCCCACGCCAACAACCATTAATGCCACCTTGAGCGGCAGTGGCGATGAGGCCTTGCCAGACCAGGAGCAGTTGAATCTGACCATCAACCAGAATACCAACGTCGCGGAGATCGTGCAGGGCGACAAGGTATATGTACAGAACGCGCAGGGGCAGTGGTACGTGCTGGACAAAAGCGCGTTTCAAGGCATTGTTGGCAATCCCTTCTCTGGCATCAATATCGATCAGAACAGCCTGCTCGGACTGATTCAGCATACGCAGATTACCGATCATGGCACG
The DNA here is from genome assembly GCA_038199755.1 of Ktedonobacterales bacterium. Classification (GTDB taxonomy): domain Bacteria; phylum Chloroflexota; class Ktedonobacteria; order Ktedonobacterales; family Ktedonobacteraceae; genus JBBPYR01. The sequence continues at coordinate 7,078 of JBBPYR010000206.1, forward strand.
CAAGCGCTGAACGGGGAAAACCTGCGCCATATTACTGCTGTACTTGACAAAGAAGGCCTGCGCCAACTATTGCAAAATAACCCACAACTACAGGGAAGTTTTGGGCAGCAGAACATAGACACCTTGCTGAATAACACCAAATCGTTTCAATCTTCGGTTGACGTGTGGATTGATGAAACACAGTTCTATGTGCATCGTACTGAATTGAAGCTGAAAATCATCGCGGACACTAGTGCTGTGGGTGGCACTCCGGCAGCAGGTATAACTCTACCAGCGGGTGTTGTGACCAATCTCGACACCGTTGTTGATCTGAGCAAGTTTAATGCTCCTGTCACTATTACTCCGCCCACAAATGCCATACCCACGAGCGACCCGAGGACCATTCTTGGACTTGGTGCCCAATAACATCAAGAAAATAGAGAACAGGATGCTATATTGCTCCCACACTGTGGCATAAACAACGTAGCAAACAGCGTGCAACATAGCATCCTGTTCTTGCTTAGTGAAAATGTAGAGGTGTATATTCGATCTATCTCATTGGAGCAAATTGAGGCTTAGTCTGAGCGCATGGTCAACTTTGTTGAGTTCGTCAGGAGTGATGCTACCACGGCAGCGCAGGAGGCGTCCCTTTTCGATGGTCATGACCTGCTCACATTTTACATCGGTATCGTCGGTCAAACCATTTTCTTCATTGGGAACAATACGTACATGGAGCGGCAATTCGCGCTCGGTACGGCTCATCGAGGCAACTATAGTAAGAGGATAAGAAGCGGAAGCGTTGCCACGATCATTTTGAATAATCAATGCAGGGCGTACACCCTGTTGTTCTGCGCCACGACCCGGAGACCAATTAACATCCCAAATCTCACCGCGCCGCGGGTTAGGCGGTGTATGACCATGACTTTGGGGAGTTGTTTTTGATTGTTGGGGGCTGGACGCTGTATGCCGCGCCTCACTACTCATGCAACCATACCTTACGCAACCATACCTTCTTGCCCTGCTTCAAAAAAGAAGCAAGCGTCTTCCAATGTGTCTGGGAGGGAGCCGAGATAAGCATAAGCTTCATCGAGGGTGTGATTGAGGGTGGAAAGTTCGCGTTCACGTCGTTGAATAAGTGCGGTTCTTAGTTGCTGGTAATTATCCTGTTTCATAAGTTCCATAATTGTCTCCACAACGTCCCCCAGCGACGAATCTAGTTCTACAGCGAGAGCCTTGAGCTCCTTATGCTGATTCGATGGGATCTGAATTGACTTACGGACGAGGTTTTCATGACGATAAAAATCGGGATGCACAACAGCCATGAAGATGCCTCCTAGCCATAACACACGACACCTTTATATCTTTGTTAATTGTACTTGCCCAAACCTGAAATGTCAATAAAAATGGCCCTAGTTTCCTTAGAAAACTGAGAAAGTGCAAAAACTCAAAAAGCATTTTTACCTTTTTTCCTTCTTTACTTTTTTCTTAATGTGCCGTATAGTGTAAGCTGTAGAGAAATCCATTACATTATCATTATACCTACTAGAAGCAACATGTACGAGGCAGCATTTGTGCCAGGAAGCTGTCAGTGATCAGGAAATTGCTTCTTGCTATGGCCCTGATAGGCTTCTGTGCTTCTATGCGCTTGATACTACCTATTCAGAAGGAAAGGAACTCCCCTATATGGCTGATCCGCGTCATCGGAAACTTGCCCAAGTACTAATACATTATTCCTTGCACCTCAAGGCGGGCGAAAAGTTTCTTATTGGCGGCCCCGATATTGCTACTCCTCTCATTCAGGAGGTCTATCGCGAGGCGGTTCGTATTGGTGCCTACGTCACAACGCAGATTGATCTTGATGGCTTGCGCGAAATTTATATGCGTGAAAGCAGCAAAGAGCAGTTACAGCATATCTCAGAGTTAGATAAGTACATGAATGAGTACTTTGACGCTCAACTCTACATTCTGGGTGAGCGCAATACGAAGGCATTAAGCAATATTGACCCGAAACGTATGGCAATGCAGAGCATCGCCTATGCCCCGCTCTCAAAGCGTTTTATGGAGCGTGCGGCCAAGAATGAGTTGCGCTGGTGCTTAACCCTATTTCCCACGCAGGCATATGCGATGGATGCGGGTATGTCGCTCACGGACTATGAGGATTTTGTCTTTAGTGCAGGCTTGCTCGATATGGATGATCCTGCTGCTGCGTGGAGCAATATTCGTGATGAACAGCAGCACATTGCCGATTATCTTGACAAGCAGAACGAAATTCACATTGTCGCCCCCAATACCGATATCACCTATCGTGTAAGTGGGCGTAAATGGATCAGTTGCGCGGGTGATGCCAACTTTCCCGACGGCGAGGTTTTCACAGGACCCATTGAAGACTCCGTCAATGGCACAGTGTGCTTTAGTTATCCAGCTGTCTACAACGGCAACGAAGTGGAAGATGTGCGCCTGACCTTCCGCAATGGCAAGGTGGTCGAGGCGACTGCGGCCCGTGGCCTGCCTTTTCTGAATGCGATGTTAGACATGGATGCGGGCTCGCGCTACCTGGGTGAGGTTGCCTTTGGCCTGAACTATAACGTGAAACGCTTCACCAAAGAGATTCTCTTCGATGAGAAGATCGGCGGCACCATGCACATGGCACTAGGCGAATCCTACCCCGAAACGGGTGGTGTCAACGAGTCTGGTTTGCACTGGGACATGGTGTGCGATCTGCACGAGGGGAAAGTCTATGCCGATGGTCAACTCTGCTATGAGCACGGCAAATTTATCATTTAAATGAAACAGTGACGATGTAACATTCACCCTTTGTGCTTAAAATACAAAGGGTGAATGTTACATCGTCACTGTTTCATTGTGACTGTATTCCTGCGAGGAAATCGAGCACAACGTGGTTGAAAAGTGCTGGTTGTTCCATGTTAAGATGGTGAGCTGTATCGGGAATAACCATCTTTTTCGCACCAGGGATATCATTCGTGATCTTCTCAGCTAACTCTTGGATGTCAATAAGGTCTTCGTTGCCCACGATGACCAAGGTGGGAACGGAGATCTCTGCTAGCCGTGACAGCGCGGGTTGCTCTGCCACGATTGGTTCTGGCATATCGGATGATTGCAGCGAATAGTTGTGCATATTCATCTCATAGACTTTGGCACGGACCAGAGGGTTAACCTGCTGCGGCTTGCGCCATGGACCATCCGTCCAGAGCATGTTCTCTAACTCCACGGCTTCCGCGATATCACCATTTTCCACTAGTGCATCGATGTCATGTATCTGTTGCAACGTTTGTTCTGACATCTGGAAACCGCTGACGGCAGAGGCTACGGGAATGAGCGCATCGACCATATGTGGATAGGCAAGCGTAAAGTCAATCGCGATGGCTCCCCCCATCGAAAGACCCATGATGTATGTCTTTTCAATGCCAAGAAATTCTAGTAGTGCCCGTACATCCTCGATAAATGAGAACGGTTGCGTGGGAACATCTGAATTCCCAAATGCCCGTAAATCAAAGCGTATAACGCGAAAATACTCAGCAAACGTGCTGAATTGATCGTCCCACAATCGCCTATCTACCAGCCCCCCATGAATAAGTAAGAGCGGATGTCCTTCTCCTGCCACTTCGTAGTACAGTTTGGTATCATTAACCACGGCGTATCCTGCCGCTGTCTGTGGTGTTCCAGCCATATATTCTCCTATTTCTTGTAATCCAGTAGGGATGGCCCTTGTGGGCATCCAGCGAGCGCGTAGCGAGATCGTCGGGTGAATACAAGCTTGTCTTATAAACGAACGAGTTCGCTCTACGGACTCGTTGGATGCCATCAAGGGCCATCCCACGGTATAATAGAGCGAGCGCAAGGCTTTCTTGCGCTCGCGCTATTATACCGCTTGTTCAGTGTTGTTGCGTTCAGACTTATGCTGGGCGTGCCGTTTTCCCTGGTGGGATGGTTCGTAATTCATGCGGCCTCTGCCTGCCGCCAGTATCTTCATATGTATTCTGTAAACGAGCGTACACGACGAACGGACCGGCCAGGGAAATCTTTACCCAATCCTTCAATGCGGTGTTTACTGGATCGTTTGAACCCTTCGCAACAGGTCCTCCACATTGAGGGGTGTTTTGATGAGCGAGGGTCTCCACGTCATTCACGGTCGGGACATAGATGAAGAAATCTTCGTGGTTGATGTGGTTCATAATTCTGTCCTTTCTGGAACGGGTGTTGTGTCTACTGTACTTATCGTACCTCGACCCCTTCTCAATTCCCTGCCTGAGCAACAGAAGTGAGGTGATGTATCCTAAAGATAAAGACGTACATGGGGACTGCATATCAAATGTACCATGCTGTTCTATACCTACTGTGTAGACGCTGAAAGACATCAATTTGGTGCATCGTATTTTAGATTCTATGATAGTAATCGTTACAAGAGGAATAACGCAACAGGGTTACAGGTAAGTAGGCAGATATTTTTGTACCATTTCAATCAACACATCAACATCGAAAGGTTTCTCAAGAAAGTCGTCAGCTCCGGTAGTGCTTGCCAATTTGTTGACATCAGAATGTGCGGAAAGCATAATCACTGGAATATGCTTTGTGTTTTCATTGCTTTTGAGGCGATGGCAAATAGCTCGTCCATCCTCACCTGAAAGCAACACGTCAAGTAAAATCAGATCTGGCGCATGGCCTGTAGCATCGAAATTATGAAAAATAGAGCCATTCATGCTGGTTTTTACTGCATAGCCCTCGCCCTCCAACACGATTTGGACCACTTCCACAATCCCTTCATCATCGTCAACAACTAAAATTGTCTTCATAACGCTTCTATCCTCTGTTTATAAGGGGGTATCTTACATAAAATAACGTGTTGACTTCACACGATGCTATGATTAGAACGCCTTCTATTGGAAGTTGCTACTTTTTCCATGCAACAAAATCTGCTTTTCTTTAGCGTGTGTTTACTATGATACCATAATAGGTAGAAACAAACCTTAGCAGAAGATTAGAAAGGCAATCTACACGGGTTCAGCTTCGATCCATGGCAGTGCTTGCCAGCGATTGGCCTGGGCAAATGCAAAACCCTGTGGTACTACCGTTCCCTTAAAACCTGCGGCACTTTCGTGAAGTGGTCTGCCACTTCTCTGGGGACGATGCCCAGGTCAAATGACCACGGCTCACCATGTTCTTCAACTATAGCCCGCCACGTGCGGTTTTCTTGCCATTCATTGGTAAGGTACACCCCGATTTCGGGAAATGACGCTATCAGTTCGCCCATGATGCGCCAAAGCGTAGCACCGACTCCGGGTTTATAAATGGTGCCGGAGCTGCTGCGTAACGTGGTGCTATCGAACAGCAAGTTGAGGCCAATCCATGGCTGCAACTCCTCCAGACTCTGTGCGCAGTGAGGGTATAATAAGGGTATAAGTATGGGTAAGCTTTTCCTTGCTTTAATCTCTTATACCGCAGGAAGGATGCAGGCCGTAGGGATGATTTCCCCCTTTTTCTTTGTTATATATTGTGATCATGCATAAAATGCATTGGTGACGGACATGTCCGGTAGGGGCAGGGTAGGGTGAAGAATGAATGCTTGTATTTTCCTACCCACTATGGTACACTTTCCAACGGACCTATCAGCTTATTTCTTATATTTGACCTTAACTCTCCGCTGGCGGGAGCGGGAGTGAAGATAAATTAACTCTATTAAACACACTATGAATAGCAAAAATAGCTAGGCTACACCCAAAAGGGTGTGGTTAGGAGGTCCTTTTTACCTTGACAACAGAAAAAATTCGACTTGTTCCCCTGGGTGGCTTGGGAGAAGTCGGAAAGAATATGATGGTCATCGAGTACGGTGAAGATATCATCATTGTAGATGTAGGGGTTATGTTCCCCGATGAAGAAATGTATGGCGTCGATCTGGTTGTTCCCGATACGAATTATCTCATGGATAAGAAACAGCGTATTCGCGGCATCCTCATTACTCACGGTCATGAAGATCATGTTGGCGGTCTCCCTTACATTTTGCCCATGCTAGACTTTCCACCCGTCTATGCAACGCGTTTAACCCAGGGCTTAATCAACGTCAAGCTCAAAGAGCATCGCCTTCTTGATAAGGCAACAGTCACTATGATTGCACCCGGTGATAAGGTGCAATTAGGCGCATCCACTGCCGAGTTTTTCCGCGTGAACCATAGCATTCCTGATGCAGTTGGTATCGTTCTCCGCACACCGCTAGGCATTGTGGTGCATACTGGTGATTATAAGTTTGACTATACGCCAGTTGACGGCAAGCCTGCCGACTTTGGTGCGTTAGCTCGCCTCGGTAACGAGGGCGTGCTTGTGATGATGGGTGATAGTACCAGGATTGAATCTCCCGGCTACACGCCATCTGAGCGCGTCATCAACGACTCGCTCGACAAGATTTTCGCCAATGCGCCTGGGCGTATTCTGATGGCCACCTTTGCCTCGCTCATCTCACGTGTGCAGCAGGTTGTGGACGCGGCTACACGCTATAACCGCTTTGTTGCGCTTGCCGGACGTAGCATGATTAACAACGTGCAGATGGCGACGGAACTGGGCTATCTCAGTGCTCCTAAAGGCACCTTTATTCGTGTGGAGGACATCAACAAGTTCAATCCTGAACAGGTGGTGATCATCTGTACGGGTAGCCAGGGAGAGCCAACGTCAGCGTTGACCCGGATTGCGAACAAAGATCATCGCACGATTCGCATTCAAGCTGGCGATACGGTCATTCTTTCCGCGACACCGGTACCCGGCAATGAGCGTATGGTGAACCGCACCATCAATAACCTGTTCCGCCAGGGAGCTGAGGTCTACTATCAGGCTATCTCTAATGTCCATGTCTCCGGTCATGGAGCGCAGGAAGAGCTGAAACTGATGTTAAGCTTGGTACGACCAAAATTCTTCGTGCCCGTTCACGGTGAATATCGTCAACTGGTATTACACGCGAAGCTGGCCTACGCACTGGGTATTCCCGAAGAGAATATCATCGTCGCCGAGGATGGTGATAATATTGAGTTGACGCAGGATGCCATTAAGCTGGTCAGCCACAACCCGGCTGGCAATGTGTTTGTCGATGGCCTGAGTGTTGGGGATGTCGGCCAGATCGTCTTGCGTGATCGCAAGGTCTTATCACAAGATGGTATTCTGATGGCTGTCTTGACGGTTGATAAAGAAACGGGTCAGCCTGTTGCGGGCCCTGATATCATTTCACGTGGCTTTGTCTATATGCGTGATGCTGAGGAACTGTTGGCGGAGGCGCGTGATGTCGTGCTCAATTCCTTCGTTGGCCTTAATGGGCATTCCTCTGACTCAGCCTATGTGCGTGACAAAATAAAGCATACTTTAAGCGAGTTTCTCTATGAGAAAACGCGCCGCCGTCCGATGATCCTGCCCGTCGTGATGGAAGTATAGCAAAAGTAACCAGCAAAAGAAGAGGCCGTTGGTGTGGCTTGCCGCACCAACGGCCTCTTCTTTTGCTGGCTAGGGCAGGTCATATCACTCTTTTGTCGCTCGTATCAAAAGAAAAATTATAGCATCAAAAAATAACGAGCTTAAAAATTTAGAAAATGAGGAATATATCCAGTGGATATGATGGATATATTCAGCCTGATTGGGGGCTCGAAATGAAAGCATCGAATCAGATTGCAAAGGGAGGAGAAAGTCATAATCCAGGTAGGGGATGGTTCATGATCGTGATCTACCAAATCGTAGAAGGTCAGACTTACATAGTCCAAGTTGAAGTCGCACGATTAGAGACAGAAGACTGGACAGTACATGAAAGGTCCAAAGATAGCAATCGAACACGAACAGCAGTAACTATTGCGGATGCTACTAACAAGCTACGGAGAAACTCTGTATATGTAGAGCCGAGCTACTTGACTCCTGCATTAAAGAAGATCATTTTTCCATCTGAAACACGAAGTGACAAATAGCTAGTTCTAAATAACTAGAATAGCCGTCCTTGTAAAAAAGGTGCTAATGATGCCGTAACTGGAATAGTTGAAGCTTGTTGAACCGTTGTGCTATCAGGTTGTGTTTCTATCAGTCTGTTTTCATTTGCATAGAGATTAGCAAGTAGAGGAATAGCATCTACAGCAAGCTTATAGTAATGTTCATCAATTTCCACACCTACACTCGTATAACCGACGTATTCCGCTGCTGCTATCGTGGAACCTCCACCTATAAAAGGATCTAAAATTCTTCCCTCTCCTAATGGTAAAGCTGCACGAACAATGTACCTCATAAATCTTTGTGGTTTGAGAGATGGATGATTTACAACTTTACGTTCTTCTTGTGGAGTACGTTCACTTGGTACAATATCTGTAAATGGACGTTCTGGCGAGTCACGACGAAGACCGCCTGTTTTCCATCTTTTTAGATTATCTTGTACACGTCCATCAAATGGCTTACGAAATAACTCCCACGGCTCCCAAGCAGAACGGGGCATAACTGTAACATCAGGGAACTCTTCTTCGGCATTCTTTGGTCTATCACCACCTCTTAATGTTTGTACTAAACGAGCAATCTCGCCTCTCCTTTCCCAACCACTATCTGTTAAAGCGGCACAGAGAATATGAGAAAGAAACGTGTTTGTGGCGATGAACATGTGAGCACCTGGCACTACCACGCGAAGTGTCTTAGAACCCCAAATAAAAAAGAATTGATATAAACTTTTTAAATCATTTTCGTTTAAGACAGTAAATCGAGGCAAAGGTGCGCGTGTAGTACCATTTAATGTAGGAGGTATACGCCACATGCCCCCATGGTTTCCATTGCGCAGTTTTGCTTGCTCTTCTATAGAATATTCTTTAAGCCCGTAAGGGGGATCAGTAATGATTGCCTCGAAACTATTTTCGGGTTGTGTATCAAGCCACTCCATACAATCAGCGTGATAGAGGGTATATGTCATGTTTGCCTCCGACTTAGAAGTTATCTATAGTATAACAAAAATAGCCCTATATTTTGTATAGGGTGGGTACCTCTAAACGATAGATACTAGCGTACTATTGTGGTGGCACTGGCGGTAAAAATGGGTTGCTGATTGCTGTCGGTAGCGGCCAGTTCGCGCACGATAAAAGTCATTATGCCGCTGCGCCCCTCGCGTTGGCGCACATTGGTGACGGTTAGGACACAGGTGATCTCTTCGCCGATGCGGAGCGGACGCGTATACCTGTAGGTCTGTTCGCCGTGGAGAAGTTGCATCTTTGTGCCATCTAGCTCTAGACCAGGAACACTCATGCGAAATGTGGTGGGAAAAGTTGGGGGAACATAATCTTGGAATTGCTCGTGATGCAACATTGGATCCTCGGTCGCTTCCATAAAGCGGCGCACCGCCTCGCGTGTCACGGTGAACGTCTGTGGCTCTGAGTGTTGTCCAATCAAACTGCTGTCAAAAACCATGCTGCACCTCTTTTTATGCGTATTGTAACACAGGGAAGGGATTGTCATCGCATCGACACTACAGTATAATTGCTGAGAAATGGTGAGTGTTTGTAGAGAGGGAAGACTGTACTTGATCTCTACCCATGTTCGCCGCTAGTGAATTGGTAGAACACACCCACCGCATGGTGGTATTTAGAAAGGAGTAGCCGCATCACATTGCTATGAAGCATACGTATAAAGCGTAGTATGGAACGTAACGATGTGTATACGGCAACGGTTATGGATAGAGTAAATGGATCACCGATGCTTGGCTCGTTGATGTTTCTCACTGGGCCTATAGCGGGAAACAACTACCAACTCATAAAGCCGGTTATCATGATTGGGCGCGACCCAGGAAGCGATGTTGTGGTCTCTGATCCTGCGGTCTCTCGCCAACATGCACAACTCATCTGGAGTGATAACAGGTGGATGATCAAAAAAGTGCAATCACGCAACTCTTTAAAGGTGAATGAGCGCGAAACAGAGCAAGGGATACTTCATGATCGCGATACCATTACATTAGGCATGGGAACGACCTTTGTGTATTATGCGGCTCAAGCACAAAGTGAGCCTGCCCCGGCACAAAGTTGGGGAAGCAGTGCCGCACCAGCCGCGTATGAGACTGAAAGTGATCAATTGTCATTTGATCATCAAGATGCTTTCACCCCCTCTGCCCAGGCTGCACCCCAAGAGCAAGCGATGCCCTATTCATCCTCTCCAACTCCCTCAGACCCCTTAGCTGGATTTCAGCAAAGTGCACCAGTGAATCAGGCCGCCACCCCAAGCTATTCCTATCAGCCAGATCAGGTGATGTCCGCAAAAAATGACATGCGCGGCCAAAATGTTCAGCCAGACTATAACTATCAGCGGGACCAGGCAAACCAAGCAATTCCCCCACAAAACGCAGCGTACCCTGCTCAGCCAGATTACCGATTTCAGCAAGCACCGGCGGTGCCACCAGTGCCGCCAGTGCAACCACAGCAACAACAACCATCATTTCCACAGGCACCTCTGCAACCAATACTACCGCAACAGCCGCCCTCATTTCCACAAGTACCGCAATCACAAGTACCTCCCTATGCAGGGCAGACACCAACACCTCCATTTGCGCCAGCTCCACAACGTCCATTTGGTGCAACACAGAAGGCCTCGTTTGGACAGCAGGGGCAACCTCAATTGATGGACACGGGCATGCAACCAGCTGCACCAGCCACTGCACGTGCATCAGACCCGCAGCAATATGGGCCGCTAGGCACTGCGACGCGAGGTGTGCCCTCACTGGAGATTACGACGAATACTGATCACGATAAGTTGACCTATCCGCTCAATAAGGCGGTGATCAATATTGGACGCGCACCCGCTCCCACAAATGATATCGTGATTGACCGACCTACGGTCTCGGGCCAGCACGCACAAATTGTGCGCGAGGGTAGCCAGCTTATCTTCATTCATCCTCATCCTGCGCGCGGCAAGACGTTGAATGGTGTGCAATATAACGGTAAGGTTATTGGTGGGGAAGAGCAGTTGCGTGTGCCACTGACACGTGGCGATATCATTCGTATCAGTGACGAGCACGGCACGTTGGTGACACTCACCTATAATGACGGCACCGGGGCAGCCCAGGATGCTGTTCCCGATATTCGTCCTATCGCACTTGGTGCGCCTGTGATAACGCTCGGACGCGCACCCGATAATACGGTTGTGCTCAATCATCCGCAGGTATCTTCACATCATGCGCGGCTGGATTTGGTCCAGAATGGCTACCGTATCGTGGACCAGGGCAGCACGAATCATGTCTATATCAACGCCAAGCGTGTTACGAACCAGATGCTCAATCCCGGAGATGAGATTCGTATTGGGCCGTTCAAACTCACCTTTACTGGGCGCGAATTGACGCAGCACGATGAGAGCAACAATATTCGTATCGATGCGCTCCATCTGGTCAAGATGGGCAACAAGAGTGAGGTTATCATCAATGATATCTCCATCACCATACCCCCGCGTAAGTTCGTGGCGGTCGTTGGTGGCTCTGGTGCTGGTAAATCTACCCTGTTGGACACGCTCAACGGCTTGCGTCCCGCCCAAAAAGGCATGGTGCTGTATAACGGACAAGACTATTATAGGAACATGGCCTCGTTCAGCACACAGTTGGGTTATGTACCGCAAGATGACATCATTCACCGCGAACTGACCGTGGAACGCGCCTTGTACTATGCGGCGAAGCTACGCCTTCCTAGTGACTACACATCGGCGCAGATCAAGCAGCGTATCGAAGATGTGCTGGTCGATGTGGATATGAAGAATCGACGTAAAATGCCGATTCTTAAGCTTTCAGGCGGGCAAAGGAAGCGTGTCTCGATTGCCCTTGAATTGCTTGCCAATCCTAACGTCTTCTTCCTAGATGAGCCAACATCGGGTCTCGATCCCGGCCTTGACCGCAAAATGATGTCGCTGTTGCGCAATCTTGCCGACAAGGGACGCACAATTATTCTGGTGACGCACGCCACCAATAATATCAATAGCTGCGACTATGTGTGTTTTCTGAGTAGAGGCGGCTATCTGGCGTACTTTGGACCGCCCGACCAAGCCCTGACCTTCTTTGGCAAGAGCGACTTCGCCGAAATTTATAGCATGCTGGAGCCGACCGACGACGATAAGGAAATTCCTATGAAGGCGGCGGAGCGTTTCAAGCAATCGGCGGAATATCAACGCTACGTTGTGCAACCCTTGACGCAGGGACCGGCAGGCCGAATCGCCCAGACTGGCGTAGAGCCCACGGTTGCGGTCAAGCAGCCCAAACGCGGCAACCCCTGGAAGCAGTTTTGGTTGCTCTCTTTGCGGTATCTGGAACTGCTCAAGAACGATACAGGTAATCTGCTGATTCTGTTATTGCAAGCACCGATTATTGCACTAGTATTGTTTTTCCTGGCAGCCCCTGGCACATTTGAGACCACCAGCACCGTTACCTGTCCTAAGTTGACGGATAGTCGCGCCTTAGTAGCAAGCACCAATCAGTTCGATTGTGCCAACTATCAGGTGTTGTTAGCCAGTCCGCAAGGACCAACTTTATACACCAGACAAACGGGTTTGCCCTTCATCAGTGTGCAAGACTCGTTGAACCATATCATTTTGCCCGCGTCAGGTACGGACCCGCAGAAAATTCTGCTGATTATGGCATTCGCCGCCGTGATGTTTGGTTGTATCAACGGCGCACGCGAGATCGTCAAAGAGTCAGCAGTCTACAAGCGCGAGCGTGCCGTGAATCTGGGCATTTTGCCGTACCTGTTCTCGAAGATCATTGTGCTTAGTGTGCTTTGTCTGCTGCAAAGTGCTGTGCTGGTCTTGATTGTCAGCTTACGCGCACCGTTTCACCATAGTACCTTCTTGCCGCCTACGCTAGAAATATATATCACCATGGCCCTAACATCGCTAGCGGGCCTGATGGTTGGTTTAATGCTCTCGGCTCTGGCACCCAATACTGATCGTGCCATGAGTATCGTGCCGGTTATTCTCATTCCGCAGATCATCTTCTCCGGTGCGATCTTCGCGTTGAACAATCCATTGTTGCAATTCCTGGGCTGGTTTTTCGCGGCCCACTGGGCGATGGCTGGCATGGGATCAACCATTGGCCTGCATGCTGATAAATTGGTTCCAGGGGACGACTTCATCTATCAAGGAACGCTGTTCTCTGGCATTTCTGGGCCGCAGGCGGTCGCTCACCTGCTGCTTGTCTGGATTGCTCTGGCAGCGTTGGTTGTTGGCTTGGGCTTCCTCACCGCGTACTTCCTCAGAAAAAAGGATGTGCGTGTATAGTCTATAAAGTAGGGATTGTATTTAGCACGTCCTCTTTCACTGTATGCATACAGTGAAAGAGGACGTGCTAAATACAATCCCTATTACGTTTCTTTTGATACATGGTACTTCTTGGCATTATTCTTGTCAGAAGAAGCAACCCATGTTATTGTAAAGATGTCCTCATCAGGATTGTCCGAATAGACTGTATTGATACAGACAGTAGGGCTAGTGTGTTACTCAACAAGCATATCATCGTAGGTATTTGTGGGGGGATTGCGGCGTACAAGGCGGTCGAGTTAGTCAGCCGATTACAACAGGCGGGCGCACTCGTTGATGTTATCATGACGGAACACGCGGAGCAATTTGTAACTCCGTTAACCTTCTCGACCATGAGCCATCGTCCTGTATACAGTAATCTATGGGAGGCGTCAGGACAGGCAGCGGAAAATCATATCGCGCTAGCGGAACAAGCCGATTTATTGGTAATTGTGCCCGCGACCGCGAACACTATCGCCAAGCTTGCTTATGGCATGACGGATAGTATGTTAACTGCTGTCGCGCTGGCAACAAAGGCACCCCTTCTGCTGGCACCTGCGATGTACCGAGATATGTATACACATCCCGCAACTCAGGCCAATATAGCCATGTTACGGGAACGTGGTGCATATATCGTGGAGCCAGAAACAGGGCGACTGGCTTCGGGGGCAGTTGGCACTGGGCGTTTACCAGAGACTGCAGTCCTCTTAGGTGCTATCAGTGTGGTGTTGGGGCGTAATGGGAATCTCGCTGGTCGGCGCGTGGTTGTAACTGCCGGTGGCACGCAAGAACCCATTGACCCAGTACGCTATGTTGGGAATCATTCTTCTGGCAAGATGGGGTATGCTCTGGCGGCAGAGGCGCGCGATCGTGGCGCACATGTCGTTTTGATCTCTGGCCCCGTTGCGTTAGAGGCACCCTACGGCGTAGAGCTAAGAAAAGTGGGCACAGCACTGCAAATGCGTGATGCTGTTCTGCAAGCGATTCTGACCGCTGACGCACTCGTGATGAGTGCAGCGGTCGCGGATTTTCGTCCGATGGCTCCTGCGTCACAGAAAATTAAGAAGGGCAACGGTGAGAAACGAGGACCTGACGATCAAGGTGAGTTTCCCTTGTATCTCATACCGAACCCAGATATCCTCGGGGAGCTTGCTACTATGCCCGTTGGGCATAACGGTAACGAAGTATCACAACGCCGCTTAGTGCGTGTTGGTTTCGCCGCCGAGACGAACGATTTGATTGTTAACGCACAATCAAAACTGGTGAAAAAACATCTGGACCTGCTAATCGCGAATGATGTGAGTCGTCAGGATAGTGGTTTCGGAACAGAAACAAACAAGGTGCTCATTTTCCATGCGCAAGGGGAAATGGAAGACCTACCTGTTATGCCTAAAACGGAAGTTGCCGCGACCATTTGGGACCGTGTGGTAGCACTCTTGGGCGTAACATGATATGTGAAAAGAAGACGTGGGGTTGTTTGTGATCGGAGTCGGAGATTTAGTACTAGAATTAATGGGTACACGAAGTATGCAGGAGGAATCCACTATGGATCGTGCCGCCAGTGCAGGTTTTGAAGGCATTGCACAGATGTTGCTTGAGCAGAAAAAATTAATGGACGCTTTAGAGGCTGAAAACCGCGAATTGCGTCGTCAGTTAGCTGACCTGCGCCGTGGAATTGGCGTTGCTGTGGTCATTGAGGGCAAGACGATTCAGCTTGTCACCGAGCAGGGCGGTCCTGTTCCGATGAGCCCACAGACTCAGGCAGCCTTGCAGAGCTTACAAAACCTACAGAATGCACCAACAACAGTAGGTACACAAAATACCTACGGGCAAAATGGCCGTCAGACCAATAATCAGCAATCAGGCAATGTGAATGGTGAAAAACGTGACAATGGTAATGCTCGCAGCCCATTAGCTGATAGCTTTGTGCTCTAAAATATAAGCTCTATAAAAGACAAGAGGTAGCGACATACATCATGCCTATTTTAGTTAGCAAGCAGCTGACTGAAATAGGCATGATGTGTGCCGCTACCTCTTGTATATTCTCATGAATACTGCTATCATCGTCTGGATACGGGCGTGATGAGTCATGCTCTGTTTCCTCTCGGAAAACAAGAAAATATAGAACTGGTGCCAGACCAAAGGAGGATTATCCTTATGGCGATTTGTCTCAACGGACATCAGGTTGCTGATGGGGTAAAATTTTGTGGTGTATGTGGAGCGCCCCTACAAAACGCGGGTCAAGGTCAGCCGATGCCACCACCGGGTGCGTATGGTACACCGCCGCCATCTGGGGCGTATGGTACGCCACCGCCCGCAGGCGCGTATGTACCCCCCAATCAGTATGAAGAGTATGCTAATAGTATGTTTGGCAATGCCGTTCCTAAAGCGGAGTTGCACAATCCCAAGGGGCCGCTGAAAGTTGCGGATATGACGATTACGATTGATGGTGAACTGGTTCCCGTGGCTGATGTGATGCTCGGCAATCAGATGCCCATCTATTTCGAGCACCACATTCTGCTGTGGAAGCACCCTGGTGTACAGATCGGGTTTCGCTCTATGAAGGGTGCTGCACGGCGCCTTTTTGCTGGCCTGCCTGTCTTTTTGACCGAGGCACAGGGACCTGGCAACATCTCGTTCTCGCGTGACTCTGTGGGCCAGATTGTCGCTTTGCGCTTGCAGCCGGGGCAGATGGTTGAGGTACGCGAACATCAATTCCTGATTGCAACGGCAAACATTGATTATGGTTTTACCTTTGTGCAGGGGGCAGCCAATATCATTTTTAGCCGCACCGGCCTCTTTGTTGACCAGTTTACGGCACGCGGCGGCGAGGGTATGTTACTGCTGCATGGCTACGGCAATGTCTTCGAGAAGACGCTGGCTCCTGGCGAAACGCTGGACGTGGAACCGGGCGCGTGGCTGTGGAAAGACCCCTCGGTGCAGATGGTTCCCACGACCGTTGCCAACTCTCAACGTGGCGGCGGCATCTTCGGTGCCATCGGTGGCATGATTGCTGGCTCCTCGTTCATCCTGAATCGCTTCACTGGCCCTGGACGCCTCGGCTTGCAGTCGATGACCTATCATCCCCCACAGGCGGAAGGGGCACAACAAGCGGGAGGTCAAAGCAACCTCGGCGGCTCCTTCAACGCTCTCAACGACTTGTTTGGCAATTAACACGCAAAGAAAAAGAACGTGCAAGGCACAGTGCCTTGCACGTTCTTTTTCTTTGGTTAGCCCATTGAGGGACTGCTGGGACTTCTGTCTTTGTTGATACGTAGAATTTTGAGCATGTATTGCTCGGAGTTCAAGTAGAACGGGTTGCGCTTGATGTATTTCCCGACCACAGAGATCGGGTGCAGCTTGAGCATTTCAACGACGAGGCTGGGCAAAAGCTTACTATGGTCATAGTGCATGAGCGCAATAATCGGAGCATTCTGGAAGGTGAAAACCGCATCAGAAGCGGCCTCATATTTCAAGATTTGCTCTGGCGTCGCGATATCCTTTGCTAACCATGTCATATCGATGGAAATACGTACTGCTTGCCAGCCTTCGCGAAGTGCCTGTGCGATAAAGGTCTGGTGCGAAGAGAGTAGAAAGTAGGGGTCGAAGCGTTTGCCGTTTGCGGCTAGAAAAGCGTCGCGCTCCTCATGGAGGACGAGTTGACCCGATTCAAGTAGCTTATCTACATCTACATGCAACTTCAGTAATTCATCGCGGAATTCTTTTACCTGTGCGGGAGCCGCCACAAACATACACTTTTCCGAAAGTGAAAGGCCTACCCTCATAAGGTGCGCAGTAACCTTCGGAATCTCTGTCACTTTGCTATAAAGCTGGCAGATATGTGAGCCAGGGGGAATGCGCTCCGTTTTACCTTCAACACTAAGATCCATATCTACCTCCCCTGAATGTTTTCGCTTGCGTGCCGTTGCCCTTTACGGGCCTGAATAATGCGGGCTGCGCGATTGCTCATGGCGACAACAATCCAGGCTAAACTACCAAAAACAACCACTCCTGAAAGAAACGCGATCAGAAGTAGTAACAGCGTCCTGTTCAAGTTGAACGCGTTGGTGTTCGCGAGCAGCGTAACAGGAAAAGTACAAAACGAAAGGGCAAAAGAAAAAAACAAAGCCCAAACAACTACCACTCGTAAGCCTTGTGAACGGGTAAGTTGCTCTTCCCCACTATAAGGAAAGAGCAAGCGGCGAATGAGATGATAGCGTGGTGGTCGTGGTGTACGCGACGTAGGTTGCATAAGCTACTTCATCTATCCTTCCCTGCGCCGATACTGTAACCAACGCTGAAGTGTCTCTTCTGCTTGATAAAGAATATTGACTTCATTCTGAAAAGTGAGGCGGCGGCATGCCTCGGCCAATGGAAACCATGCGACGAGATCATATTCATGGTCATGTAAGGCGATATCACCACCAATGGGTTCCATCAAAAAGTGACTGACTTGTTTATGATAGCGTACCTGTGTCCGCACAAACGTATATGAGATACTTCCGATATAAGTCACAATGCGTACCTGCAAGCCCGTTTCTTCTTGCACTTCACGTATCGCCACCTGCTCGGTGGTCTCGCCGGGCTTGGGGGTTCCTTTTGGGAGTGCCCAGATACCCGCATGACTACGACCCACCAGCACAACCTCCATTCCCTGTGCAATTTCACCAGACACGTCTTCAGGGTCTGCAATCCCTGCATGTGCCAATGCCAAGTGATGTGCTTCGTCCGTGTTTTGCTCATCTCCTAGCACGTGCTTTTCAGCAGATTGAACCAGGGGTCGCGGAGATAATGTGGGTAATGGGGCTAGGCGAAAGACAACACCCCCAGCTGAGTATGCTCGCATCGTTCGATGTCGCTCCATGTCTCGCAACGTACCCTCTCCTACCACCGAGTATGGGCGAGATATAAGTCTGCCATGTATCAGAGTACACTATACAACATTTTTCATGCATCCGTCGCATGTGACGGATAAATAACTTCAACGTAGCAATGACGCCATATCTGTAGGGACCAGCTTATGCACATTTACTAATTAACCTGATAATCAGAGAAACCCATCCGTAGGGGCCAGATTGATCGCGCCCCGTGGCGATTGATCGCCTGTGATTCCGCGAATCTCGCTCAATGAATTGAGCGGAGGGCGCGATCAATCTGGCC
>JBBPYR010000207.1:0-40511 GCA_038199755.1 Ktedonobacterales bacterium
CTAGGTGCGGTGCGCGGGCGCCCGCCCTCTCACCGCACATAGTTACAGCGCAATCGTATTATCCTGCTCCCCATTGCCGTTTTGCGACAGAAAGCCAATCGTCAGCTGTTTCAAGTGGGCAGGAGCCGCGAAAACCACATGACCACCGATGCTGTGCGCATTCGCCTTGAAGGTATAGGGCAGGCTATTATCGATAGGAGCACGGTCCACCCCATTCAACACCAAGCGGATATAATCAAAGCCAAAGCCGGGAGAGATATCGCCACCCTCTGGATTATCCACCAGAAAGTTGAGCATATAAAGCTGCTGACCAGCTTTGCACTGTGTGCCTTGATAGGCCAACAGCGTGTTCACGCTGGTAAGATGATAATTCAAGCTATGCCCCGAAAAATTATAATTAATGAGCAGCGTCTGCCCAAAAGTATGATCGGCATAGCTACTAGCATCAAAGTGGCCACTAAAAGGTATCTTGACCATCGACTCCCCCAGGCTGATGGAGCCGAGTTGGAGCGTCAATGTATCCAACGAGAGCTTGCCAGGTACAGAGAAATCGAGCCAGCCATCCTCGCTGTGCCCAGCAGCCGGACCAACCGAGAGGTGGACATTGCTTGGCGCAACTGGCTGCATATGCGCAATAAGTAAACGCGCATCCTCATAATACACAATATTTATTTGTGTTTTCGTATGATTGGCCACATGCAGAGACAGGCGCACCACAGCGGGACCCGCATGAATAGTATCATCGGCAAACGACTCCGCGTACGCCGCTTTTACCACCGTGATATCCAAACCTGCATAGGGAGCACTACGCCCGACCGTCAACGAGGTAATCGTTGGTGTTGGCAAGCTTTGCGTGGTGGAGGGTAGCTTTACAGTCTTCACCCACGCAGTAGCAAGCGAGGTCATCACGCCTACCATAATGACCCCTACGACAAGCACAAGGGCCAGCCAGAACCACATGGTAGCAAATATGCTCAACTTTTGCGTTTTTCCTGCTGTCACTCCAGCCGAGACGGATAGCAGCCTCATGCCGCCCTTGCCCATGACGCGCCCTTTTTCTTTCAAGCGCAATAGTATAGAAGGTATGAACGCTTTTATATCCACATGCTTCCCCTTTAACAATCTTTATGTCGCTATCATTGTACCAAGTGAGCGCAATGGTTTCTTGACACCTCAACTAGGGCGTGCTAGCATAACGACAGCATAGGCACACACAACCTATTTCTATCAACGATGCTAGCTATGCCTCGACCTGAAATAAAGGAGCGTATTTCTTATGAAAATTCACGAATATCAGGCTAAAGACATCCTGTCGCGCTATGGTATTCCGGTGCAGCCCGGACGTGTTGCGCACACGCCAGAGGAAGCTGAAGCGATTGCCCGTGAGTTGGGCGGTCCCGTTGTCATTAAAGCTCAAGTCTACGTGGGTGGGCGTGGAAAAGCTGGCGGTATTCAATTCGGCGACACACCTCAACAGGCACGTGAAGCCGCGGCTCGCGTACTGGGTATGAATATCAAAGGACTCATCGTAGAAAAAGTGCTCGTCACCTCGAAAGTAGATATCAAAGAGGAATATTACCTCGGCATCACGCTTGATCGCAAGTCACAAGCCCCGGTGGTGATGGTCTCAAAGGAAGGCGGCATTGATATCGAGGAAGTTGCCGCCACGACGCCCGAAAAGATTATCAAGCAAGCCATTGATATGCGTTGGGGTCTGCGTCCCTTTGAGGCACGCGACATCATCGCCCGTGCAGGCCTGCCCCATGCCACCATCGCCAAAGCAGGAGCCATCCTCAGCGCATTAGCAAAGGCCTTCATCGAATGCGATGCTAACCTCGCGGAAATCAATCCCTTGGCCCTGACAAGCGATGGTAAAGTGCAGGCAGCCGACGCCAAAATCGTCATCGATGACAATGGTCTGTTCCGCCAAAAAGAATATGCGACCTGGGCCGAGACAGAGGAGTCGAATCCGCTGGAATACGAAGCCAAGCAAGCTGGTCTCACCTATGTGAAACTCGATGGTGATGTGGGTATCATCGGCAACGGCGCGGGCCTTGTCATGACCACGCTCGACATGGTGGCACGTGCTGGTGGCAAACCCGCGAACTTCCTCGATATCGGTGGTGGCGCAAAGGCCGAGGTGATGTATAAAGCCCTGAACTTCGTCGCACGCGATCCACAGGTCAAGGGTATTCTGGTCAACATCTTCGGTGGCATCACCCGTGGTGAAGAGGTGGCGAAGGGCGTCATTATGGCCCAAGCAGGGTTACCCAAAGGCATGCCCATCGTCGTTCGCCTCTCCGGTACCGGTGCTGAAGAAGGCAAAGCCTTGTTAAAGGATGCTGGCCTCGACTGGGGCAAAGATATGCGCGAGGCCGCTGAAAAGATTGTCGCCGCCATCAACGCGAAGAAATAGAGGGTTATAGCATGAGTATTTTGTTAGACAACACAACCCGCGTTCTCGTGCAAGGCATCACCGGACGCGAAGGGCAGTACCACACACGCAACATGAAAGCCGCTGGTACCAATATCGTCGCGGGCGTCACCCCCGGCAAGGGCGGCGAAAGCATCGACGGCGTTCCCGTCTTTGATACCGTCGCCTCGGCAAAAGCCGCCACCGACGCCAATGCGAGTTGCATCTTTGTTCCACCCTCCGGCGCGGCTGACGCCATCATGGAGGCCGCCACCGCAGGCATCGAGTTGATCGTCTGCATCACCGAGGGCATTCCCGTCATTGATATGACCCGCGCCATGCTGGTTGTACGAGAACATGGCGCACGCCTGATCGGGCCAAACTGCCCAGGCATGTGTACCCCTGGCTCCGGCAAGATCGGCATCATTCCCTATCAAATCTTTACGCCCGGACCCGTCGGCTTTATCTCTCGCTCCGGCACGCTGACCTATGAAGTGGTCTCGCTGCTCACAGAGGCAGGCCTCGGACAATCGACCTGCATCGGCATCGGTGGCGACCCCATCATCGGCTCAACCTTCAGTGACTACTTGAAGCTCTTTGAGTCCGACCCACAGACCAAAGCGGTTGTGATGTGTGGCGAGATCGGCGGCAGCGACGAAGAGGATGCGGCAGAGTACATCAAATCGATGACCAAGCCTGTCATCGCCTTCGTCTCCGGTCGTACCGCCCCTGCGGGCAAACGCATGGGCCATGCGGGTGCCATCATCTCCGGTAACACAGGCACAGCCCAGGGCAAGGTTGCAGCCCTCGAAGCCGCAAACGTACCCGTTGCCGAAACCATTTTCGATATTCCCGAACTAGTAAAGAAAGTTCTTTAGAATGGGGTAGAGCGCGGTAGAGACCACCGTCTATCTCATTGTAGGGGCATTCCCCTTGCGGGTGCCTTGTCCCTACCGCGCTCTACGCCATTCTTTACCATAGTAAGGTAGAGACATGACCACTGCTCTTCTTTATGACCCAATATTTCTAGAGCATTTGACACCACATAGCCACCCGGAAAGGCCGCTACGGGTAGAGATGGCCAGTGAGGTACTCAGAGCCCTCAATTGGCTAGAACGAGATGGGCTGGTCCAGCTGGCACCACGAGCCGCCTCGGTTGACGAATTGGCGGCGGTGCATGATCGCACGTATATCGCAGAGGTGGAAAAAGCATGTCAACAGGTCGCAGCAGAAGAGGCGACGACAGGCCGCAAAACACGCTTCTTCGCCACCGATACCTACGTCTCCGCAAAATCCTATCAAGCGGCCATAACAGCCGCTGGAGCACCCCTCACAGCGATTGACGCCATCATGAAGGGTGAGGTCGATAATGCCTATTGCTTGGTCCGTCCCCCCGGACATCACGCCCTACCCGACGAGGCGATGGGCTTCTGCCTGTTCAACAACGTCGCGGTCGCGGCACGCTATGCCATCGACCACTACGGACTTGAACGCGTCATGATTATTGATTACGATGTCCATCATGGCAACGGCATTCAAGATATCTTCTACTCAGACCCGCGTGTGCTCTATTTCTCAACCCATCAAGCACCCTTCTACCCCGGCACAGGTGCGTCCAATGAGACAGGTGAGGGGGCAGGAGCAGGAACAACCATCAACGTACCGTTACCAGCAGGAACTGGCTTCGAGACGTTTGAACCCGTATTTCGCCAGGTGCTTTTGCCCGCGGCAGACCGCTTCAACCCACAATTGATTCTCGTTTCGGCAGGCTTTGATGCCCATTGGAAAGACCCACTGGGGAGTATGCGCCTGTCCACCGCTGGCTTTGCGCGGCTCACAGAAATTATTATCAATATGGCAAAGGTGTTGTGTAATGGGCGCGTGGTGATGGTGCAGGAGGGTGGCTATAGCCTGGACGCGATGGCAGGCTGTGTGGCGAGTTGCATCAACTTCCTACTCGGCGATGACACGGCTGTCGACAGTCTCGGGCCTGCTCCCGACATCTCATTTCGGCTCAATACCGATGTATTGATCGCAGAGCTGCGCCGTATTCACCACCTCACGGGCTATCGTATGCGGAACGGACCAAAACCAGATATCGAGCGTTTACGGAGAGAAATTAAAGGCCCTGGAGATGAACACGACCACGAATATGAACACAACAGCTGAGAGGTAGAGAGGATGTATGGCAAACAGTTCTGAGCAGACGCGCTTACTGACTACAAAAGATATCGTGGCTATTGAACGCTTATTACGTACCTCTGAATATATCTACCAACGCTTCACCGTGGAAGAACTCCCACTGTTGCTGCAACATTATCCAGCAGTGGGACTCTTTAGCGGGAGTTCGCTCCAGGGCTTTCTGCTCTCACAAAGCGTGAACCCTCCCACAGGCTGGATTGGCGGCTTTGGTGTGAGCTGGACAGAGAGTCGCGACTATCAACGCATCCTCTTCCTGTTACTTGAGCACCTTTCCGCAGCCTTAATCAGACGCAATGTTCACTATCTCCACTACTCAGGCAACGATGAAGAGCGTGACTGGCTGCGTACCCTACTCCTCACAAAAGGCTTCGTGCCACATCGTCAACTCTACGCCTACGATAAGTTCGATTACAGCATTCCCACCATAGGCAACAAGCTCGTGAGAGTGCGACCCGTCAGGCTCTCTTCTCAGCCAGATCAAAGGGAAGCGATCTACGACATGGAGGCATTGCTCGCCATCGAACAGGTCTGCTTCGAAGACCTCTGGCGCTATGACGCCACTGGCTTCACGGATATCGCGACCACCCATCCTTACTTTGTCGTGGCCGAATTAAACGGATGCGTTGTTGGCTATCAGTTCAATGCCATAGACAGCAATTTTGGCTATCTGGTCCGTATCGCAGTCCATCCCTCCGTCAATGGGCAAGGCATCGGGGCGCGGCTGATGGCCGAAGCGGTACGCTTTTTCCAGCAAGAGAAGGTTACGCGCATTATGCTCAATACGCAAGACAACAATCTGCATGCCCACCGTCTCTACGAATGGTTTGGCTTCATCCGCATCCATCAACAGGGTTTTGTCTTGCGCAAACATCTTTAGAACGGAATGCCCGCCAAGGCGACATGGCCTATGCTTATTTCATGCCAGTCAGATAGCGTACATTCAGTGGCGCAGACTTGTTCTTTACCGACATCGGAAACGACTGCCCCGTTTCAATAAAGCGGTACGCCTGAATATAGGTTGACTCGTTAATCAGCACCATGTTATCAGAAACGCCATTCTGCATGCGTGACGCCACATTGACCACATCCCCTATCGCGGTATAGTTCTGCATGCGACCCTGTGAGCCAAGGTTGCCCACCGTTGCCAGTCCGGTGTTGACACCGATGCCAAACGAGACCGGTGTCTCTTGTGGCTGCGTGCGTTGATACTCCATAATCGCCAAGCGCATCTTCCAGGCAGCTCGCACTGCACGCATGGCATGATTCTTTTGTTCGAGAGGCGCATTAAAGATCGCCATCAGCGCATCGCCCAGGAAAGCCGTGAGCGTCCCTTCCTCTTCCCACACGGCCTCACACATGATCTTGAGGTAACGATTCAGCAGGTTCATCACATCTTCAGGTGCAGAATTTTCGCTCAAGCGTGTAAAGCCGCGAATATCGGCGAAGATCACAGAAATCTCTTTTGTCTCGCCACCCAGATTGATGGCCATTGGATTTTGCATCAACTGCTGCACCACATTCGGGTGAACATAACGCTCGAATATACGCCGTACCGTCTTTGCCTGTGCCTCGGCCTGTTTCAGCGCGGTGCGATCATCAATTACCAGAGCCATCCCGATATACGCTTCCTGGTCGCGCAATGGCGTCACATAGAAATTGAGGTTCACAGGACCACGGCCCGCAATCTCGCTATCGACCGGAACTGGTGGCACGATCTTCCCCGGATCATACTGTGTAAACGAGCGTTGCAGCAGTTCTACCAAGCCGAGTTGCGGTAACACGCTGAACGCTTCCTGATAGGGTTTTCCTACCACCTGCTCGCTTCTCAGCTTCAATATCTCGCTAGCGGCAGCATTAAACGTCTTGATATACCCATTCGCATCGGTCGTCACCACGCCATTGGCGATAGAGGCAAAGATGTTATCCATATATTGCTTATCTTCGTTCACCCGTGTAAACAGGCGGGCGTTATCAATAGCAATAGCGGCTTGATTGCAAAAGGCCTGCAACAGTTCGAGGTACTTCGGGCTAAAGAGATTCGCGTTGATGCGACTATCTACATAGACAGCTCCAATACAAACACCGCGCACAATCAGCGGAGCACACAAAATTGAGCGAATTTTATTTGCCAGAATGCTGGCCTGCGCTTGTAATGCAACATCAGACATAGCATCATCGGCAAGCACGGCTTGTCGTGTTTGTATGACTCGCGATACCGTGCTACGGCTAATCTTGTTGAAAGCCGCTTCGGAAATGGGTTGCGCAGTCTTGTCACGCGCAATGGTAAACTCTAGCTCATCCGACGCGGGGTTCACCAGCATCAAGAAACCGCGCTCGGCATTCACAACCGCAATCACCTGATCCATCACGCGCCGCAATACCTCATCAAATTTGAGCGTGGAGTTGAGCACCTGCGCGATACCATACAGGGTTTCTATCTCGTTACGCTCTTTTGTGAGATTAGAAATGCTCATGGTCAACTCAAGCTCACGATGCGAGGCATCAGTTGATGATGCGTTCGTAATAGCTTTGCCGTTCGTAGCAGCCAAACCACCTTGCCCCCCCTGACCACCCATGCCTTGCGTCTGAGTTACCATACGCTGCATTTTTTGGCTCACGTTCGACAGTTCCTGATCTGCGATACTGCTAACACGTAAAGAATCGCTCAGCAAGCGAATGCGCGGGTCGGCACCGTCATTGCCATATTTGCCCTCCAGCGCGAGTTCCAATTTACTCGTATGCTCATGCATCAAGCGTGCCACACGTACTAACGAGTCACCAATAGAGAGCATATCATTGACATTGTTAGAAGACCAATTAGGTGATGCCGTCACTCGTTTTCTCCCCCTTACTAGAATCTATAATTGTTATAAAAAACTGTACTGCAATATATTACAACGCTACAGCATAATCTCCACAGAAGCAACAGCACACAACAAAACGCGCATGTTGCCTACTACATAGACGTTCACATGCGCAATTATTATAGCACAACCACTTTATAGGTGACGACTGGGGTAATTTCGATTCACTGCTTACACACCGTGGGCCAGCGTGTACTGTTCAAACGAGGTCGGAGTGAAACCAAAGTCACGCTCAACACTGTTCAAATCAGTCGTATTATCAAAGGAGAACAGGGCCATCGCCGCCTTCGTGAGCGGTGGCTTGGGCAATATCGCCTCCATCACAGCGGCTCCTATTCCAACTAGGGGCGTTGGGGCATACACTTTAAGCCGATGCTTGTGCATACTCTGCAACAGCACATCAAAGACCTGACTAAATGAATAATAAGCCGGACCACCAATTGTGTAAATGTGCTTGTTCGTGCGTTCCGGCTCCTCCACGATCTTCATCGTGACCGTGACCACATCATCCACCAGAATTGGTTGGAACAGCGTTTTGCCGCCACCAATCAACGGCACCACGGGAGCGGTCCGAATCAGGCTGGACAGGCCCGTGATAAAGGGAGCATCTTTACCGAACAGGACCGAAGGGCGAATGATGGTCCAGTCAAGGCCACTATCAACTAGCATCTTTTCAGAGAGGTAACGGCCTTGCATGTATGTTCCCGGCTTGTCAGGCTTGGTTCCCAGCCCGCTCATCTCGATGACACGCTTCACACCAGCCGCCTGCGCTGTCTTGATAAGATTCGCGGTCCCTTTTACATTCGCCTCTTCATAAGCCTGCGGATTGGATACTTTGTGGTCCGCCGTGATAAACGCACAATGAATGATGGTATCGATACCCTGTACAGCAGCGGCAAGCGTGGCAGCCTGTGTGGTATCTCCCTGCACCATTTCAATCTTGTCCGCCGCTAACAGGGTAGCAGCACGTCTGGTATCACGCACCAGACAACGGGGACGCTCCCCTTTTTCTACCAGCCGAGCGACAATGTGCCGCCCTATATAGCCAGTCGCACCTGTGACAAGTATCATGATTATTCCTCCTCAAATGTTATCTTCTATCACACAGACGCATGATACCATGAAATCAAGTACCGTGATTTTTAGCGCAACGCTTCGTCAGGGAGCATAATGCGTACACTCACCCCTTCGCCCGCCACACTCTTGACGGTCAGGCTTCCCCCCGCGATAGCCAGCAACGCGCTATGGGTCAGCAACCCTCCGCCCGTGCCTGTGGTAGTCTTGCTGGCCGAGAGCAAACCTACACCATCATCCGCGACAATAATTTCCAGATGTGGATACAAGGTAGCCTTTACCGTCAGGCACAGGCGACGGTGTACATCTGTCCCACGCCCATGACGGGCCGCATTACGCAGTGCTTCCTGTACAGCGGCAAACGTGAGTTCAGCCAATGCGGGGGGCATCGCCTCGTCGATCTGCCGCACCATCTCATCGGAAACCAGCCACTCAACCTCGTCAAAGGCATGTTGGAAATCCTGCACAATCATCGTATGAATGGCATGCATCATGCCATCGCGTTCCAAGCGATGAGGTGCGCTTGTCGCAGGAGAACGCATCATGGCCGCAAGCCGACGGTGTGCATCAGTAATTCGCTCCACCGCCTCGTCAAGTGCGGGCAACGACGTCTGCTCTCTATTCTTCTCCCCCTCCACCACTGCCTCATTCAGCATACTTGGGCGCAATGTTTCCAGGCGCAGCAGAGCCAGGTGCATCTCCGGCAGAATCTCATCATGTAACACGCGCCGATGTTGGGCTCCCAGTAGTTTGACATCCACAATTCGTCGGCGCAAGAGTGCCGCCACCGCTTGCATCGCCTCGTGGTCACGCAGCGTGTCCAGAATGCGCTGCCCACAGGCATGCGCGAGATCCATGTCCTCCTCAGTAAACATCGCCCCATCCTGCCGTGGCCCCAGATAGAGCGTCGCCACCAAACCAATCTCGCTATAGATCGGCAATATCCAACAAATAATCGGCTGCCCCTGTAGCCGCATCCGTGTGAGCATGGGGGTGGCCCGCAACTGATATGCCTCCTCGACACCATCCCTCTTCTCAACACCATTCCTCTTGAGAGTAGACACAGGATTCATAGAAAACGCTTGCACCGCCATTTGCTCTTCACTATTGGGCCAGCGATAACTAAAATTACGCCTGACCGTTCCCGCCAGCACGACCAACTGAGCACATTGGACCTCTAACACATTCTTGCACAGGTGAAAGAACAGGTCCTCCATGCTACTTTCCGTTCTATCACGATCAGTGTTGAGCCAGTGACGTACATTCGTACTGCGCAAAAATGGCCCTAACAGCGCAATATAGCGATCA
The DNA here is from genome assembly GCA_038199755.1 of Ktedonobacterales bacterium. GTDB lineage: Bacteria > Chloroflexota > Ktedonobacteria > Ktedonobacterales > Ktedonobacteraceae > JBBPYR01. Next base: position 9,862 of record JBBPYR010000207.1, read on the forward strand.
TGCGCGGTATAACTGCTCCACGTAAACAAGGCATAGGCACAGGTTGCTAACGCAGTAATGAACAGCAGACCACCTAGATCGCTTCTCGTGAACAAGACCAGCAACGCAATAAAAATGGCAACGGTGGTTGCGACAATAACGATACCGCGCCATTGCTCGAAAAAGCCACGCCGTGCCAGTGGTCGCTCGATCAGAATACCGTGTCGCACAATGGAATAGCCCACCAGCAGAATAATTAGGGCAACAGAGCCAGTTGCAAAGATATCAAGCACCAGCAGATTAAACGGGATCACGCTCAATATAGGCAGCGGCGTCACACGAGCGACCGCTGAAGCGATACGGTCCATTGTTAACCAGCGCACCATCGACCACACACCAAGGACGCCGAGGCTGGTTGTCAGGCCTACCATCAGCAGGGCCGCGACGAGGAGCCCCGGTTGTGCCAGATGCCAGGATAAAACAGGCTCCTCAAACCCTTTAACATCCTGTTTATCATCCCAAAATGCCTCCACAAAGCGTTGCGGGTGCGGCACATTTTGCTCGACCTTGCGGCGTATACTCACATACCAGAGCACACGCAAAAGTCGCCCGACCCGCGCAGGCGTAAACCAGGGACCAATGGCACAAAAGGTAACATAGCAAAGAAACAGCACTGGCAGCAACGTGAGCGGCGAAAACAGGCCAATGTGCAAATTACTGTCCACATCACTATCAGCCAATAAGCGCAACGTACCCGCGAAAGTATACGTTGCTCGGTTAAAGAGTAATAACACAAAAACGCTGCCACCCAACAAGCCACTTCCCACAAGCAAGAGTGGCCGCCGCCGCCGCCAACCAGCATTGATAAGAGCCGCGTAATGCAGGCCGATTGTAAACCAGATGTAAGGTACAACGAGAGCAGGGAACCAGATCAGATGCCACAAAAAATCGGAAGAGATCAAGCCAGTTGACGACGAAGTTGGCCTATATACCAACAGTGCATGCAAGTAGAAAAAGAACGCAGAAAATCCCAGCCCGACGACACCCACACGAGCGATCATGGTGCGCCTGTCACCATTCAGCCAGACGGTCACCGCCAGCCAAAGGAAGGCCACAAGATTAAAGATGGAAAGAGCCAGAGCGAGTGTTTGCAACACAGTCGCCGCTTCAAAAACAGCGCGAAAAGACATAGCCAATAACCTTATGAACTCACCATTTAATTTTCTTTATACAGCGGAACCCACTCACCGCGACGGTCCTGCACCAATGCTACACCATCCTCGTCCCAGATAATCATACGATTGAGCGTGAAGATCAGGGTAGCCCTGGCACGCGCAACTTTATCATCGACCGCGTTTTCGCTCAAGCCCCAGGAAGCGTAGATGCGCCCATTCGTGCGGCTCACAGCCCGTTTATCGTGTAAGTTCAAGCGAACCGCAATCTGCTCATTCGTCATGCCCTGCGCCATCAATTCTGCTACCCGCAGCTCATTCGGCTCTAACAGGGCACGCGGCGATTGTGCATCCAGTTCATGTACCTCCTGTACGCGGTCCTCGATCTCCGGGTCCACCAAGCTGCGCCCGTTGACGGCATCCTTGAGCAAAGGAATCAGCATACTCGGCAACAGGTAATTACTTTTACGCACATACGCATAATGCGTTAAGATACCCGAAGCCCGAAACTCGCGATAATATTCGTCATCATCCTGAATAGAATAAAAAACGACGGGCATACGTGGTCGCTCACGACGAATGGCAACGGCAGCTCCCACACCACTAATCGCACTGCGCCCAACCTGCGCATCCTGCAACTGCACATCCATCAAGATGACATCCATATCCAGCTCCAACGCCCGCGCCACCGCCTCTCGCCCGGTCGCCGCCTCACCAACCACCTGCACCACCCCCGTCGCCTCCAACCCCTCATGCAGAGCCTTGCGCAACGAACCATGGTCATCAACAATCAGTAATTTTAGCTTTGCCATCCGTTTTCCCTGCTCCCATAACGCCTAGCGAAAATCTCCCTCCGTAGTATACCAACTTTCTGTAAGTTTATATAGGCCTCGCAGACACTCAAAAGAGCACACGAAAACGCTTCGTTGCGAGGCCTATATAAAGTCAATACCCAGCGGCATGCTCGAAGGCCTGGGCTATCACGCCATAGCCTTTGTTCCTGCTATGAATATTCTGGAATGCGCTACACATCCAGGTATAGGTGCAGAGGTTAGTGTTCGGCGTCGCGGCACCGCCAAAGGCTGAGAACACGTCAACAATCGTGCCATAGCCCCTCACATCGTTAGTAAGATGCTGATTGAGTTGCTGCACATACGCCACAGTCTTAGGACACATATTCTGATATGGGTCATAATAGTTCATCAGCAACAGGTCGCCCGTCACTTTCCCATTCACAATCAAGGCCGTGTGCAAGCGCGGCAAAATCGTCTGTGTCAGGTTCGTATCAAGCGTCGCCAGATCCGTTGCATACTTCGTGGTGTTGACGATGCAACTCTTAGCGTCGATATCCGACAACACATCATCGGCCCCGATATCAAGCGTTACCGGACTCACCTGGCCCGCAAATAGGTTGAGATAGCTGACTGCGGCATCCAACTGCGCTCCAAAATAAGGAAACTTCCGTAAGAAGGCATCGGGACAGTTACCATTGATGAACGTCGCGCTCGTCTCCGCTGGACAGCCCATGTTCGCTAAAGCTTTGACACCTTTGCCCTGCACATTACTATAGAAATCATCAACATAGCCGTGGTTGAAGACAAGGTTGGGCTGATAGCCAAAGGCCAGCGAATCACCAAGCGCGAGATAGTATTTCTTGGGTCCAAGCAGTGCAGCGGCATGGGGTGAGGCGATAACAGCGGGTGCAACGATCAGTAAGAGCAGGGATGCGAAAAGAAGCGAAGAGGCAAAACGACGCGAGAAACGGAACGTTACTACAGCATGTTCACGCATGAACGGCCCTCCTGTTGTTTGGACATCACTATCCTAACGTAAATACAAGATTTCCCTATAGAAGTAGTAGAAAAGAAGAGGTCGCTTGGTGTAATTATACCTGTAGAACAGCTATAATACAAGGGTTTTGGCTTGTTTGCGCGTAAGCATCGCCATGACGAGCGCAAGGCAGGGCAGGGCTGTTGCAAGATCGGAAACATGTGGCGTGACCATTCCATAGGGACCAGCTTGACATTCCCCCGCTTCTCTCCTATCATAAAGGATATTAAATTAACATTCCGTTAATATATACTTAACTTATCTATACTAAGATCCTCCGCTAAAAAGCGAGCATGGGAGTCAAGCAGCATGTCAAAGCAGTATGTAGGACACTTGCCTACGCACGATCCACTCCATCACTACTTACAATATGAGATCTTGCCGCAGATAGGGCTGCATGATCATCGCGCTAAATTTCGCGTCTTTCGCATGGGTGGCAGCAACGAAGTATACCTGTATGAAGAGAAGTATAGTAATGTGCAGGTGGTAGGAAAGTTCTTTGCCGCCAATGGAGATGATGGCTCCCGTCTACAAGAAAAATATCAGCGCATGGAACAGGAATTTCACAATCTCCACCTGATGCGCGGCTATGGGCTGGTCGGATATCCCCATGACGTTGTACGTCCGCTTGGCTACAATGGCTGGTTGAACAGCCTGTTAGTCGAGGAGTTTCGTGGCGGGCAGTCGCTGAGCAGTGTCATCACTGATGCTATTCGTTCGCGCCAGCCCGAAATGCTCTACAACAAGCTCACCGCTCTGGCCTATTTTCTGGCCACCTTTCATAATCGCACGGCGAACGGCTATGGCGTGAATTTTCATGAAGATTGCGCCTACCTCGACCGCCTCGTGCGCAAGCTCTCCAAACAACACGCTATTTCCTGGGATGATGTTCAGGAGTTCTCCTGGCTACGTGACCGCTGGCGCGAACAGCCACGGATGTGGGAAGATCAACAAGTACTCGTTCACGGTGATGCCACCCCCTCCAACTTCCTCTTTGCGCAAGGATTGAGCGTCATTGGCATCGATCTGGAAAGAATGAAACGGGCTGATCGTGTCTTTGATATCGGGCGTATCACCGGAGAACTCCAGCACTTTTTCTTGCAAATCACGGGCAACAAATATGCCGCCGAACCGTTTATCGGTCACTTCCTGTGGGAATATGCCTGCCACTTCCCCGACCGAGACAGCGCATTTCGTTCTATCAGCGGACGTTTGCCATTCCAGATGGCCCTGACGCTCCTGCGCATCTCGCGTAACTCCTGGGTGAGTCCTGACCATCGGCGGCGGCTCATCGAGGAAGCAAAACTCACCTTAAGGACGTTTTGATGGATATTCGTGCCCTACTCTTTGATGTAAACGGAACGCTCATTGATATTGAGACCGATGAGGGATTAGAGGAGATTTACCGCGCCATCGCGCATTTTCTGGCCTATCAGGGTATTTACTTGCACCGCTGGGAGGTACGCGACCTCTATTTTCAGATCATGCAGCAGCAACGTGCGGCAAGTGCAGAGACATTCGTGGAGTGGGATGCCGTTGCGGTCTGGCGTGAGTTGCTCGACAGCAAGGAGAGCGATTATACCCGCTCTCTGCCCGCAGAAAAACGAGCGCAACTTCCGCTGTTTCTGGCGGAACTCCACCGAGGCATTGCGCGCAAGCGACTTCGTCCCTTTCCCCAGGTGCAACAGACGCTCGACCAACTACGCTCACACTATCGCATGGCCATCGTTTCCGACGCCCAGAGTGCCTATGCGATACCCGAATTGCGCTCTGCTGGGCTGCGAGATTACTTCGACCCCATTATCGTTTCCGGCGATTACGGCTATCGTAAGCCAGATGCCCGCCTCTTTCAGAAGGCACTCGATGCCTTGCACCTGCAAGCGAACCAAGCCCTCTTTATCGGCAACGACTTCTACCACGACATCTTCGGCGCGCAGCAGGTGGGCATGAAAGCCATTTTCGTTTCTTACAATCAATGGTATACGTCTCATCAGACCATCACGCCCGATTACATCATGGCCCGTTTTGACGAGTTACCGCAGGCGATCAACCACTTCATAACGCTCGGCTAATTGGTGCATCCGCTAAGAAAATAGGTATCTGTCGGGGCAGATTTGCCCTGATCTGAGGACAAACAAGGCAGGATGTGCATCCCTACTGACTTAGCGGATGCACCAATAAGCTGGTCCCTACGAAATTTGCAACAGCCTTGTACCAGACACTATGACATTTGCCGCTCTAGCATCATGTGATATATTGGTTACAAACCATACAATCTATAGGGACGTCCCTCGTGGGCACCCCACGAGCGAAGCAATGTACTGTTCACCTGTCCTTAAACGGGCTCGCTGGATGCCCACAAGGGGCATCCCTACTAATTTATTTTTACAGGGTGGTAATATATGACAACAGGGCGCACAAGTAGCATCCATTTGGGATTATTGCTACACAACCACCAGCCGGTGGGCAACTTCCCCTGGGTTTTCCAGCAGGTATATGAAGAGGCCTATCTTCCCATGATAGAGGCGTTAGAACGGCACCCCAGCGTGCGTCTCTCGCTTCACTATACCGGTTCATTGCTTGACTGGATGGAGGAAGCACACCCAACCTTTCTGCATCGTGTCGCGGCCCTCGTCAGAAGAGGACAAGTCGAGATGGTAGGGGGTGGCTATTATGAACCTATTCTCCCCTCCATACCCGACGCCGACAAGTTAGCGCAGATTCGTCGCCTCAGTGAGCGGGTCGAGCGCGACTTCGAGACAAAACCAACGGGCATGTGGATCGCAGAGCGCGTGTGGGAGCCAGGCTTGCCGCGCTTCCTGCGTGAGGCTGGCATAGAGTGGACCATCCTCGATGACGTCCATTTTAAGAATGTGGGCCTAGAAGATAGCGACCTCTACGGCTATTATGCGACCGAGGATCAGAGCAGTGCCTTGAAAGTCTATGCCACCAGCAAAGCCTTGCGCTACACCGTTCCCTGGCGACCCGTGCATGAGACCATTGAAACCCTGCGCTCACTCGCAACAGTGGAGGGCAATCGCATTTTGGTGATGGGTGATGATGGCGAGAAATTCGGGAGCTGGCCCGAAACAGGCCCCTACTGCTGGGGACCTCCTGGCCAAAACGGTTGGGTCGAAGCATTTTTCACCGCCCTCGAACAGAACAGCGAGTGGCTACACACCACACCACTGGGCGAATACGCCCGTCAATATCCAGCTCTCGGACGTGTCTATATCCCCACCTCTTCCTACATCGAAATGACCGAGTGGGCATTGCCCCCGAAAAAATCGTTACTATTCGGCAAAACCCTGCACAAGTTAGAGGATGAAAAACAAGACACCATCTTACAATTCATGCGCGGTGGCTTCTGGCGTAACTTCCTGGTGCGCTACCCAGAAATCAACAATCAGCACAAGAAGATGCTCCGTGTCCATGAGAATGTCTATAAGGCAGGGGCAAACCTGGAGGCAGGCGTCGTGCATTTGTGGAAGGCCCAGGCCAACGATACCTACTGGCACGGCCTCTTCGGTGGCATCTACATGGGCCATGTGCGCTCCGCCATCTATCATCACCTGATTAAGGCAGAGACCGCCGCCGACAAGAAGCTGCATGGAGCAGGCCACTGGCAACGCTTCGAGTTTACCGACTTTGACCGCGACAGCCAAAACGAGTTAATTGTAGAGAGCGATCAACAAAATCTCTACATCGACCCACAGCGCGGTGGCACACTCTTTGAATGGGACATCCGACGCAGCGCACACAACCTGCTCAGTGCCATGACGCGCCGCGAGGAAAGCTACCACCAAACCCTGCGCGAACACGAGCAGGAACGCCGCCGCAAGTCCTCCAACACCTCCTATCAGCACGATGAGGCCAGCACAGGAGGTGAGCCGGTATCGCCGCACAGTGCCATCCGCACCAAGGAACCCGATCTCGATCAATTTCTCGTCATTGATCACTACCGCCGCAACAGCCTTATCGATCATTTTCTGCCGCCAGGTTTGTCACTGAGCAACTTTGCCCAGGAACGCTATGAAGAGCAAGGCAACTTCGTCGAACAACCCTATGAGACGCAAGCTGAACAACATCCCGACGGCATCACGATTACGATGATGCGCGAAGGTCAGGTCAAACGCCCCGGAGCCATGAGTCCCATGCCCATTTGCCTCACCAAAACGCTCTTTGTTCCTGTCGGTGAAGAGAAATTGCTCGTGCGTTACGCTATCGAGAACAGAGGACAATCGCGCTTGCAAACAACCTTCGCCACCGAGTGGAACATTCACCTGCTCGGCGGCGGCAACAACGATCAGGCCTATTATCGTGTCGCGAATGCGACGTTAGACAATGGCTATTTCGACAGCACAGGCGAGGTACCCGACGTTAGCGAGCTGCACATTGGCAACAAATGGATACAGCAAGACATGGGCTTCAGTGTGAGCAAGCCCGCGACCCTGTGGCGTTTCTCTATCGAGACCGTCACCGGCTCAGAGGCGGGTTTCGAGCGCAACCATCAGGGCAGCAGCCTGACCTTGCTCTGGCCTCTCGTGCTCGATGCGGGCCAAATCTGGACCGTTGAGCTTGTATGTGAGGGGCAATAACACCATAGAGGAAAGGAACAACGACCAGTGGAAAAGCGTGTACTTGCGCTCCAACATGTGTGGGATGACCATACGGGGCACTTAGGCGAAATCCTGGAAGAATATCACATTGCCTGCGATATCATCAACGTAGAGGCCGAACCTGTGCCAGACCCAACATCTTATGATGCCGTGATTGTCTTTGGTGGCACACAACAGGCATATGATGATGAACGCTACCCCTACTTCGTGCAGGAAAAGCTCATGTTGCGCAAGGCCGTGAACGAGAACATGCCATTTCTTGGCCTCTGCCTCGGTGGGCAACTGCTCGCAGCCGTGCTTGGTGCGCCTGTGAAGCGACACAATCTCACCGAAATTGGTTTTTTCGACGTACCACTCACCGAGGCAGGGCAAGCCGATCCGCTTTTTGCAGGTTTACCACCCTATCAAAAAGTTTTTCACTGGCACGAGGATGTCTTTGATCTCCCACCGGGAGCCACCTTATTGGCAAGCACTGAGACAACCCCCAACCAAGCATTTCGCTATGGCGAGCATATCTACGGACTTCAATATCATATTGAACTCAACGCTGAGATGCTTGACATCTGGCTCCATCACTCCTCACTGCAACCTGATATTATCGATATCCTGGGGAAAGAAAGGTATGAACAACTTGAACGGGAAAAAGAGCAAGCATTCCCGCTCTACTTCGCTCATTCACGGTTACTTTTTGAGAACTTTTTGCGAATAGCAAAATTGATATAAGAAAATAGCACGAAACACTTTCCTTTTATTACCTCTTTCTGCTATACTTGCAATCAATTAATCTATTCTATACATTCCGAAATCCGAAAGGCAGCATTCAACGAAGATGCCGCGACACAAAACACATAAACAGAAGCAAAATACAACACAACTCTATTCTTTGAATGGCAACCCATTCGTCTTTGCCAAGTACAGTATTCCTTGTGAGCGTCATCCCGACCGCAACGAGGATAATGTCCTTGTGGCGGAATATAGTGGCCTCGCGGCAGTCTTTGATGGTGTTGGGGGCAGTGCCGCAGGTCATGTTGCCTCACAGACCGCTTCACGAGCGGCTCGTGAGCGTTGGGACGATATCATCACTAGGCTACAACTTGGGCGCAAAAAGCCAACCCTGCTCGATAGTAACACCTCGCCTGATCTGTGTGCTGTTCTTGAGCACCTTATTCTTGAGGCCGATCAACAGGTGCGTACTGACGGAGCTAGGCAGGCAGGCACCAATGACCTGGCAACGACGGTGGCAATGGCGGCAGTTATTCGCCAGCCAGATACCAGAGACTACAAACTCGTGTACGCTCATGTTGGGGATAGTCGCATTTACCTGCTACACGACAACGAACCCTTGAGACGCTTAACCAGCGATGATGGTTTGCTGGCCAAACTGATAGAAAACCAGATGCTTGACGACGACGGTGCCTTGCGCATCGATCAGGCGATGAGTGTCGATGACCTATCAGAGACGGAGTACAACTACTTTCGCCTGCGTGGTGGCATCACCCAGGCCCTCGGTGGTCCGCCGACACCCACTATTCACACCGGCGAGATTACCGTCGCGGCTGGCGATCGCATTCTCCTCTGCACCGATGGCATCCATGATAACCTTACCGATAAAGAAATTGAAGCTATCATACGCAGTACGCCTCGCCAAAGCGCAGCCCGCGCCCTTGTAGAACATTCTCTCATTCGCTCACGCCAAGAACGCTACCTCACAGTTCGCGCCAAACCCGACGATATGAGTGCTGTTGTCATCACTTGCCGTTTTCAATCGCTATAAACCCAATTGAACGCCCGTAGGGGCCAGATTTATCGCGCCCAATATGCATCAACCTAAGAATTAATGAGGTGAAGGCTCGCCCGTTTCCGTAGGGGCGGGAGAGGACGATGTGGGGAGGGGTGGACCCTCTGGGTCGCCCGTGCCGGGGGAACATTCCCTTTCGGGCGCGTTTTCCCTCCCCACCCCGCCTCGTCCGCCACCCCCGCCCCTACGAAAACCTGAGCCGTTCGCTTCGGTTGATGCGTATTGGGCCAGATTTATCGCGCCCTGTACCCGTTGTGGAGCGTTTCGCCAACAAATACGAGGGGCGCGATAAATCTGGCCCCTACGGTTCCTCCAAAAGTACTACATCATTCCCATATGTGCAAATCATCCAATGCAATGTGTTACTCTGATATGAGTTACATTTTTGTCGTATTGGTCGTGAAGAGAACGTAGTGCTTGAAAGGAGAAGAGTTTTGCGTATGTTTGCGGGTAGAACACTCTGCTATGCGCTTGGATTGCTCATAGTAGTATTACTAAGCGCGTGCGGAACACAAATACAGGGACAAGTGGTACCGTCCAAATCTATCAATAGCGATGGCATCGGACAGGCTGCAAAAACCGGACCGCAAATCGTCATTCCTCGCCAGATCGCTACAATCACACCAACGGCAACCGCCAAGCCACAACCGACAGCAACACCCATCCCACAAAAAACCACCACCACCAACCCGCCACCCGTACAAGCGGCACCAACGAACATCCCTGGCAGCGGCTCTGGGGTAGCTCCCTATGGACAACCACCAGCTATGACCGCCGAAGAAATACAGCTCACCCAACAATTATTTGCCCTCATCAACAGTGACAGGGCAGCACGCGGTCTCTACCCTTTCACCTGGAACGCAACCCTGGCTGGTGGCGCGCGCCTCCATAGCTGGAACATGACCCACTGCGGCTTCAGTCACACCTGCCCCGACGGTAAAGACCAGTGTGTGCGCATCGCCAACGAGGGCTTCGCGGGCTACACCGACTGCGGCGAAAACATTGCAGAGGCGGGTCCCTATCCCACACCTTGGGGCGGCGTCTACAACATCCAGGAAAGCATGATGCACGAGGGAGCCAACGGCTGGCACTTCATTCACCTCACCAGCACCACCCTCCACCGCGTCGGCGTCGGCGTCTTCGTAGACTCCAACGGCTGGGTCTGGTTTACCGAAGATATGGTTAGCTAGAAACCACATTCCGTTTGTCTTCAGAGCCCAGCAGGAGCTCTCGGCCCACGAGATGCACAGCGAGATAACCACAAGCAAAGAAGAAAGAAAAAAATACCGATTGAGGCGGAAACGAACTGGTCTCCGCCTCAATCGGTGATACCTGTACAATTGCTTACAGGTCGATGGCAGCCAGATCGTGCATACCGAGAGTGAACGAGATCTCACCACCATGATGCAGATCATGTTCAATCAGATGCCAAATGACCCATTGACGCGTCAAGGCTTTTTCCTCGCCATTCTCATCGGTATCATAGAAAATCTCCTCCAGGTCGGCAATATTCCAACGAAGAGGGCATCAACTTTTCTCTCGTGCCGAATAGGTTTCGGGATCTTCCGCAACCTTTTTGGGTTCCTTCTCCATTGGCACATCCTCGATCAATTCGGTCACGGGAACACCGAGCACTTCGGCAAGCTTATCCAATGTGTTTAATGACGCGTTGTGGCGCGGATCATGCCAGATCGACTGAATAGTCTTGAGATTGATGTCGGCGGCCCGCTGCAATTTGGCCATGGTGAAACCTTTGGCCTGGGCGACCTCTTTTACGCGCAAGCGTCTCATAATGCTCCTTTTCTTTCACTTCTCGCTCCACTTCCATCATACTCGACTTACCCACTTGACACAATCCCTTTGTAATGGTATGTATTACAGCGGTATCCATTTTGAAGGGCATTTTGAATACAGAGTGAAAGGCAGATGGATTATGAGCGAGATCGCCGAACTGCGCAGACAGATCGAACTGGAATGTGAGGCCATGCGGCTGGCCCTTTCCGGCTACGCCACCGTCGCATCTCACGAGGTTATAGAGCAGAAGTATAACGCGTTGGGTGAGCATCAGGAGGCACTTGGCAAGCTCGTCGGGCTAGAAGAAGCCAATCGTATTGTCGTCGAGTCCTACATAAAGACGGTCGGGTAAATGCCTTACATCAGTGGAGAGGGGAAAATGACCCTGAGAGATATTGAGAGGAAGCACCGCCTCAGCCCACTCGCTGTCGCTGCCATCGCTGGTGTTGAGCCGAGCCTGGTGTATTGGATGGAACAGGGAGGCACCCTTGCCCGCAAGGATGTCGAGCTGATTCTAGGCAGGCTCTCCGAGGTCACGGGCCAGCAGTACACCTCGGAGACCGTCGGCGGCTATTGGCTACTACCAGAAGAGAGTCGCTGAATCACGTATCACCTCTTTCAGTCCGCTGCCGATTTCCCCTTTCGTGTAGGCCGACAAGAACAGAAGGAAGCGACCCACAAAAATCACCGTGTTCTATCAGGCGTAGACAGGCAACTGGTCCTGGTCAGCTCGATTTATCTTGGGGTAGAATGTACGGGTGTGTTGCTAGGATACATACTCCTTGCTAACCCGCTAGGGCTTTTCCGCAAGGATCTCAATTAACTTTAATTCCAGGAGAAAACATGCGTCTAGGATTGCAAATAGGGATAACGAAAACACAACACCAATCCATCAGCGAATCGCTTATCCGCATAGCCGAGCTTGCCGATCAGGCAGGTTTTGCTACGCTGGTAGTGCCAGATCACTTTTCACTCCGGCCAGAGAGTACCACGTGGCTCAGAAGAGATGAACGCACCATTACGTCAGCCGTCACCGATTTCTATGAGGCATGGAGTGTGCTGGCCTTCATCGCGGCTCGCACCAAACATATCAGGCTCAGTACTTTGGTCTCGGGCATCACCATGCGCTACCCGGCAGTCCTGGTGAAAACAGCGGACACACTGGACGCACTCTCGAACGGTCGTGCATATTTAGGAGTAGGCGCGAGTCCTGATTTTGGGGCTGACGAGCACAGCAGAATGGGCCTACCATTTCCACCCGCGGGTGAGCGAGTTGCCCGTTTAGAAGAAATTCTCCAGATGGCCCATCAGCTCTGGTCAGGCGAGGATAAACCCTTTGAGGGCACCTACTACCAACTTTCAAGCACCATTGGTACTCCATTGTTCCTTCAGCAGCCACACCCGCCCATTTTGATTGCGGGCAACGGCAACAAGATGCTGCGCCTGATGGCCAAGTACGCTGACGCCATAAGCATAGGTTTTGGCCGCGACCTTGAGGACCTGCGAACGAAACTAGAGGTTCTGCGTGGGCATTGCCAGACCCTAAACCGTCCTTACGAGCAGATCGAGAAAACCACGCTCTTTATGGCTCCCATTATTCAGAACAGCCAGCTAGATTCAGCGTCCCTTGACTATATCAGAGCCTTGGCCGAACTTGGTGTTGACGAAGTTATGGTGCGCGCACCCGCTAATCTGGCGGATTTCGATCTACTCGCCACAGAATTGGTCCCTATCGTGAAAAAAATCCCTGTCGCTGGACGCACAAGAACAAGGGAATAGAGATCGATAGACCATCCTGCTCTCCCTTCCTATGCATTGCCATATCGAGCAAGAATGGCTTATATATCGCACGTTTTGAAAGGAAGCATGTAATATGTCGTTAAGCGATCTGGCAAGCATTGCCATTGTTGTTCAAGGCATTCTCTTCATCGTCTCCATTGGCCTGGTCTGGTACCAACTGCGGGAGAACACCGCGCTAGTCAGGGCAGGCAACACCCAAAAGCTAGTGGAATTATCCACCCCATTCTACCTCCAACTCGCCCAAGATCGCGCATTGACAGAGCTTTGGCAGCAAGGAACCCATCACGTTAAAGAGCTGGACGAGGTTGATAGAGAACGCTACTTCAGTTTATTGACATGGTGGTTAATGCTGCACGAGAACATCTACCACCAATGGCGCAAAAAGCTGATAGACGAGGACACCTACAACTCTTGGACAATCGATCTCGAATATTTCGCACGACGGCAACAACTCGGAACGCATTGGGACCGCCTCCAAACCTATTTTGAAGCCTCATTTGCCCAGCACATCACAACAATCATCGCTCGCTCACAGTAGGGGCGGGAGCGGACGACGTGGCAGGGCGAGGACCCTTGGGTCGCCCGTCGCCAGGGATACCGAATCCGTTGAATGCAGGCCTGTAGAGGCGAGATGTACCGCGCCCATTGCCCTGAGACTACCGCATGCAACCATCATGATGCCCTATTGAGTGCGATGCGCCAACGGGTACGAGGGTGCGATACATCTCACCCCTACGGGGGGGTGCAGCACGCTTCGCTGCTGCTTTTGGCCATGACCACAATCAACACAGCGGTAACAAGTGTAACAAGTGTAACATCTGTAACATCTGTAACAAACATCCCATCAAGGCAACATTGTGTAGGGGAACTACCCTGCCTCTTCATAGAGAGGTAGCGTAAACCAGAAGGTCGAGCCTTGTCCGGGTGTGCTGTGAACACCAACCGCACCGCCATGGCTACTCACGATCGTCTCACAGATGTACAAGCCAATGCCGAGGCCAACGCTAGAGCCACTTTGCACCATAATCCCCGGCACCTGATAGAAGCGTTCCCACAGATGAACCATCTGCTCAGAGGCAAGGCCGGGACCTTTATCAGAAACCTCGACACGAGCAGCATTCCCCTCCACCGAGAGGCGTACAGCAACGGCAGCGGTGGTAGCCGAATATTTGAGGGCATTGGTGAGATAATTCGTCACCACCTGCCCAATGCGGTCGGCATCAGCAAAAACATGTACGCCATTACCAGGGAGCTGCAAGCTAATCGTGTGCGAGATAGCCATCTGCCGCTGCTCTTGAACCGCGTTACTGACAACCTCTACCAGATCACACGCTGCCAAGTTCAAGCGCAATTTATTCGTATGAATACGTGAAACATCGACCAGATCATTGACCAGCCGATTCAGCAGTTCCGCCTGTGCATCAGCTTTCTGAAACAGGTGTTGCAGCGCTTCAAACGCACCTACCAGCTCATCGGACACACAAGGCGGTTGAGCCATAAATCGCGTCAACTTAATATCCGCGACCTGAATATAGCCCTTCATGGCGGTAAGCGGCGTTCTCAGTTCATGGCTGGCAATACCTAGAAAATCATCCATTCTGCGATTCGCCTCGCGCAGACTCACTTCATTCGCATGGGCCTCAGTTCGTTGACGCTCCAAGCGATCACGCTCAATCACCAATGCGATCAGCCTACCCGTCGCCTGAGCCAGAGCTATCTCGTCAGTGTCATAGTCGTAGTCAATATCACCATAGTCAAGCGAAAGCACCCCAATCAACTGCTCATTTAAAGCTATTGGCACCAGTAACGGATGAGAAACACCAACCTCTGCCCATATATTGAACGGTGGTATTGTAGCATCGAGCACAAACACTTCATTTAACTGTAAACGCTTGATAACCGAAGCATAGGCATTACTTTCCTTCAAGCTTTGGCCAATCCTTTGTGCATTCCGTTCTTGTTCAGCAGAGAAGCCGATGTAGACCGCAGGTTGTAATACGCCAGCATCATCAACCAGAGTGATCGATGCATGCATGCAACCCAGCGTCTTGTGCGCCATCTTTACCAAGCGAGTAACCGTCTCCTGAGTAGCAGTGATCGACGTTACTTGCGACTCTTCGTGGGCAGTGTCCCTTTGCACAAGCGTTTCTGCCATTGTCAGCAAAGCACCCAGTGCATGATGTGTGCGCTTCTCTAGTTGGCGTCGTGTAGTTACATCACGTAATACAACGACGGCACCAGACAAGCGACCATCAACAGCGTAAATGGGAGCACCAGTCACGCTAATCTGTACCTTTTGTCCTTGTGCTCCCAATGCCTGAACATCAGCGGCTTCTGTCCCAGTCAACACCTCGCCTTTCAGCACACGCGTGATAGGCAATTGTTCAAAAAGGAGTGGTGTACCCTGCTCATCACAGACTGCGAAGTGTGCTGCACGCTCGGCTAAAGGAAATGTTTCTGCAAGAGAAAAGAGTTGACGAGCCGCCTTATTTGAGCGACGGATATTGCCCTCGTCATCAAAAATAAGCACACTATCAGCGATAGCCTCAAACGTAGCTTCTAACTCACTGGCTCGTTTGTACTGCTCATACTCAGCCGCAGCAACGCGCTTATGGACAGTTTCACGCTGCACGGTAATAATAGAAATAAGCGACCCCACTACGACAAACGGCAGCATTTGCGCAAAACTTTTCGCGGTAATAATATCAAACCGAAAGGTAAACGTTGCAGGAAAATAAAAAAAGTCAAGCGCAAGCCCACATAACGCCACAGTGAGCAAGGCAGGACCCAGACCCCAGACGTAAGCCACTAGCAAAATAATAAAAAAGAAGGGGGCACCAGGAAAATGAAAGGCAGGGAGAAAGAAAAACTCCAGCTTGAGTACAGCAAGACCCAGACCAACCAGTAGCGGACTGAAAAGATAACCAAACGGATCATGTAACCAAAAAGAGCCGTGTTGCTTGGCGTGAGGTACATCACGGCTGGCCTCACCGAGAGGCAATGATTTTGGCTCATGATAGTGTGAGATTGCGCGTTTGTGCAGCAAAACTTCTTGACCAACCCTTCTACGTACCTACTCATAAATATGTATGGTGCAGCTTATATTCGATAGTATAACGTATACAAAACAATATAGCAAACATATCAAGAATTACGGTTTTTTATGGACATTACCAAAATAAACTGGTACTAGCGCGGGCAATGCTGTAGGCATCGGTAGGGACCCGCTCCCAGTTTTCATTTTATGATTATGGTGTTGCCCTGCTATACATGCAAGATTTAGCCAGCCACTCGTCCTTGTAGATAGCCTAACATGGGAAACGGGCCACGTTGCCACTCAACTTGGAGAAAGCCAGCCTCCTCAAGCAGCAATGGCAGGTCTTGCAATCCCTCTTCCAAAGCGGAATGAAAGGGAGGACGATGTGTCGAACGCAGAAAATCAACCAACAGCACACGCCCCCCAGGTTTGAGCACACGCTGTATCTCGACCAGGCCTTGCTGCTTGAGGGTATGTGGCAAATGATGGAAGACAAGACTACTCACAACAACATCAAAGCTAGCATCGGCAAAAGACAAGGCCTCGATAGGTTCGACGCGGAAATCAATCGTCAGGTGACGACGCATCGCCTTTTGACGAGCACGTGCGATCATCTCTGGAGAAGCATCGATACCCGCAACCTGTCCTGCCGCTCCCACACGGCGGGCAACCTCTATTGCAAGATCCCCAGTTCCACAACCAACATCAAGGACCGACTCACCAGGGGTAATGTGAGCCAGGCTGGCGGTACGTGAGCGCAAGACCGTGGCCTGTCCCAAGGTCAGCAAAAAGACGAGCAAATCATAGCGCGTGGCCCAGTGAATTGTGCGCCCCTCAGTTTCAGGATGCCCCACCGAATGGGGCGAGTGGAAAGTTCTCGACATAGCAACTCCTTTAGTGTATGATGAACTCATTGTTCGTTAGTGAACATAAGATACGTTCTCTGCTTTTAGTATGGCCGAGAATTGGGGCATACACAAGAAGCAAAACAACACAAACGTCTGCTAACAGACAATCAGTCCAAATTGTTCGGCAGTGTGTGAAAGGTATAAGAGGATAAAGAGAGTGAGGCGTGTACTGAAAGAGAAGAAAACAGATCGTCGTTCCCTACGCACACAACGTTTGCTCGGTCAAGCCTTGGTTGCGTTACTGGTGGAGAAGAAACGCTATGAGGACATCACCATTCAGGATATCTTGGAGCGCGCAGATATCGGGCGGTCAACCTTTTACGAACACTTCTGGGATAAAGAAGACCTGATGTGTAGCCAGATTGAAGGCGTCATCGACCATCTCGACCAGCACATCGAGCACTTCGAGCATACTGAAAGAGCTGGACAGCATAGAACGGACCTCCTGCCAAGCCTTGCCTTGTTCCAGCACGTCTACGAGCAGCATCACCTCTACCAAGCACTCCTGCATGGACAGGGTATTGAGATCGTTACCCATGCATTTCAGAATCACCTTCGCACACGGATCGAGACACGGATACGAGCAGTAAAAGGAAAAGAAATCGCGGACGATCAGCTTGCCGCAGTGTCAGCGTATATTGCAGGGGCATTCATGACACTCCTGCAATGGTGGCTCGAAACAGATATGGCATGGCCACCCGAACGCATAGACACCCTCTTCCGCGATCTCATCCTGCCAGGAGTCCATCACCTCTTAGCCTGACATCAACAGATATTCATATCCCCCTTTTGCTGTAGGGACCAGCTTGAGCGCGTCCCGTAGCTGTTGGCGAATCGCTTATCAACGGGTACCGGACGCGCTCAAGCTGGTCCCTACAGCGGTTTCCGTTGTTACCAGTTTCATTCGTTCACCTCCATTTGCGCGTCCCAATTCAATATCCTGCACTTGTCATGAGCCCCTACTAGGGCATACTATTACATATGAGACCAAACGGTGTATGTTTAGCTAGAAAAGAGCACACCCTATGATTACAGGTATCGGGCATGTCGCATTTCGCGTCACAAACTTGCAGCGAGCACTGGACTTCTACTGCAACAAACTAGGTTTCACAGAAGCCTTTCGCCTCGAACAAGACGGGCAACCTTCACCCTGGATTGTGTATATTCAGATAGCGCCCGGCTCTTTTATCGAGTTATTTCCCGACGAGCAAGCTGCTCCTGGCCCACCATCCCCACTTGATCCGCTTGCGAGCTACAAACACGTGTGCCTGCTCGTCGACGATATGACAACCACCCTGCAAGAGTTAGCGGCACACGGCCTTGCAATTCCTGGCTCCCCGAAACAGGGGTTAGACTTCAACGTGCAATACTGGCTTCGCGATCCCGATGGCAACCCTATCGAATTGATGCAGATTATGCCCAATTCGCCACAAGCCGCCGCCGATAAGAGGATGCAAGCGAGCAGAGGGCAGTAACAGCCAAACTCCGGTCTAAGGGCAAGCAGAAGCAAGTGGAGGCTCATCGCTCATCCAACTGCCCTGCTGCCACTCGCACAAAAGGACTTGATCCTGATATGCCTTCAGGCCATCAAAGAGCACTGCTCAAGGGCCGTTTGATAGCATACAGACGGAAATGCTGTTCCCACTGATCCACATCGCGCTCGTAGCGCATGCCAATCTTCTCGGCAATGTGGATGGAGGCTACGTTTTCTGGCGGAATGAGTGAAATCACACGCAGCAAGCCCAGTTGCTGTAGTCCATAGTTTTTGAGAGCCTCGATCCCTTCCAAAGCGAGGCCACGTTGCCAATACTCTGGCGCCAGAATATATGCCAGTTCTATTTCTGGCCGCTCCTCTACTTCCTGCTTGAGCAGTCCGCACTGGCCAATAAAACGCTGGTCGCTCTTCTGAATGGTGGCAAAGAACGAGTGTCCAAACATCTCATATTCACGGATATACTTGTTCAAAATGTACTGCACCTCAGATTTGCTGCGTGTCCCCCCCAGGAAGTGCATTGCCTCTGGATCAGCATAGAGTGCGGCTAAGTCATCCAGATCAGAAAGCCTCAATGGTCGAAATATCAGGTGCTCCGTTTCGACAATAATCAAAGTATTTTCAGTCATACAATCCTCTCTCTCCTATATGTTCAATCAATCTTCGCCTGGAAACGAAAAACGGGTATCTGGATGCAGGAAATTATAGGCATAAGAACCTCTCTGTTTCCTACAACGAGAACGCACACAATGTCGTCACGCGAACCTTTACAAGCAGAACAAAGACGTTCTACGATCTCTTCACCGTCAAGTGAGGAAGGAGCAGCGTTTGTTGCTCACCCCATCTTCCCACCCACGTATGGGTGTAAACGATTGCTGCTTGTTGTTCCTCAATCTCACGGACAGCTAGGTCTTCTTCTCCTGCTCGTAGAGAGCAACGCAAACGCATGGTATAGCTTTCAGCAGCCCCTATGGTACATTCAACCTCCAAAGCGTACTTCCCCCATTGTATCGGGGCTACACGATAGACCGCACCCACTCGACGTAAGGCATGCGGAAACACAGGGGCAACCGTCACCACCCCGGCTTCATCTTCGTGCAACCCCAGCACATAGCGTATCAGCAGATGGATGCTCAAGGCTCCCCAGCCATACCCCTCGATACCTGCGTTGGCATAATCGACATCTTGTCCCTCGCTTGTTGGGATGGTGCGCCGATACTCACGTGTGACACCAGGGAGCCCACCCTGCTCGTCCAGTTCCCTAGCATCTGAGCTGCGATAAGATGCATCAATGAAGCGATAGGCCAGCTCGACAGCATCTTCGTGCATTTGCGCCGCCGCCGCTGCCCCGATGAGCGTCATCACCACAGGCGGCCACGAGAGCGGTGCCCAACCAGAGCTATGCATAGGCGGTTGCGCCAGATAGGAGCGCAGTTGTTCCACGTGACCCCAACCCGCGGCCCCACAAAAAACGGGTGCCAGATGCATCGCGTCTTGCTGGCTGGACCACTCCATTGCCACAGAGTCATAGTCACGAAACCAGCCATTTTGCCACATCTTCCGCGTCTTGATGGTAAATTCATGGGCGATTACGCCCCATTGACTCGCCTCTGCCGCGAAATCAACGCCAGCCACAGGCGCACCGTCTTGCGCAAGCACCGTAGCCCAGCGCGCGAGAATGTCAGCCGCCTGCGCCATACTCGCTTGCAGGTCTGCCGATCGGACATGTTGGATGATGGTGCCGCCCGTCTGTTGCGGCCCAAAGCGGCTTGAGACATCCTGCCCACTCTCCCAGAAAAATGAGTCGCAAAAATGGTACTTTGTCGGGGTAAACGCGGGCGGATACTACCTTAATCCGGCTCTGTTGGCGGGTGTAGCGTGATGTGTAACAGTGTCACATAGAGGTTACACGTGTTGTTACAAGAAAGGGCTACAACGAGGTAGCCTTATTGCGCCCCGAGGAGCGACTTATGAGGTTATTATAGCATAATGGAACGAGGTTGGATTCTCCTCGCGTGGCTGCACCGTCCTTACCGTAGCTTAGCGATATGGCGGAGTAGGAAGTTAGCACCGCTTGTGGCTTCCTACTCCGCTGCTCTCCGAGAGCTAGAACAGTTCTGGCAGTGGTCCCATACGACGTGTCCACATGTCGCGAGCGATTTCGGACGCGTCGCACTGCACGCCGTAGCGAGCGAAGTACTGACAGGTGCGCTCGATATCACGGACGAAGAGTGAGAACACGTCCGAATTGTGATAAGGGTCGACGGCCTGGGCAAAGTCGATCAAGGTGACTTTTCCTTCCCAATAGAGGATGTTATGTGCTGAAAGGTCGCCGTGGATACGCCCGTGCGTCAGGGCCAGCTCGATGTTGCGCAGAATGCACATAGAATGTTCACGCGCCTCCTCCGGTTCAAGAGTCACGTCGCTCAGCCGCGGTGCAGGCTGATCCTTGATGCCGATGTATTCCATCAGGATAGTGTTGCCAATGTGGGCCAATGGTCGGGGAACGTCGGCAGCATGCTCATACATGATGCGCTGCGTTTGGTATTCATACTCGATCCAGGACGCGACCTGGGCGGTACGCCCCTTTTCCGTCTTGCGCGTAGCGGCACTACCGCGGCGGCTGTTGCCGTGTTCTGCCTGCCCTTGTTCGTCGCGCTGCACCCGACTGTATCGATAGACGGCATCGTTGCGCAGGGCACGGAACATACGTGGGCGATAAATCTTCGCCGCCAGAAACTCCTGGCCTGTATTAGGATGAGCCAAGCAGCAGAACACCGTCGCTTCCTTGCCACTACTGACTTCGTGGACGATGTCCGTGATAAGTTTCTGATCATACAGTGGGGTGAGCGACGAGAGTATCCAGGGGGCGTCACGTCTTCCGGCCAGGAACGCTGGTTGAAACGTTGGTTCCTGCTGTTGCTCAGCTTGTGGCTCGTAGTCGTATGCCTGCTGCTTAAGCCAACGTTGCACTTGTGAACTGCCCTCATAGCTCGCTTTTTTCGTCGGTTTGACGTGGCTAGCTTTGCGTAAAAGGTAGCGTTCGCGGGCATCGGGCTTCATTTTAACAAAGGTAACGGGTTCTTCTTCAAAATCATCTTCAAATGATCGACTCAAAGCAATTGCTCCTTTTGATGGTAGGGACACCTGATGTTTTCTTTGTTCCACTTTGGGGTAGGATAGGGCAGAGTAAACTCCTCTCCGTGGCGCGAATAGACCCGGAAAGTATACGGTAAGGAAACCAATCGGTCACTCCTTCAGGGAAAATGGGCATAGAATCAGGCGGGAAGAATGATGAGAAAGTGGGAACCGCAGCTCCGAGGGATATCACAAGCCTTCTATGGCAGGAGCGTGCCACAGGCTAAACATCATAGGAGGCAATCACGAGCCATTGATCGCTCGTAGCAAAACAGAGAAGTGCTGTGTCTAGCGTCCAGACAACGTGGGAAAGCGCACTAACTCTTTTAGAGAATTATCCTATAGGATGTCAGAAGCCAGGGTATGCTCAGGAAGGAATACCACCGGGTGCGGAAACCGCAGGAATAACAAATGCTACCATATATGCACCTCCATTAAGTGATTTGTTCTTGGGGAACTATACCACATACTTCTGGGAATAGCAAGAAAAGGCGTTACCTGATCATCAGTGATCCAGGAGAAATGTCCGCGCTTCGCCCCAGGTTCCTTCCCAATGATGTTCCTGTTCGCCGACAGCCTCTAACTGATCTTCTTGCGCGCGCGGACGCACATGGAAGGTTGCTTCATAGCGGTTCGCGCTTTTCACTTGGCAGGTGAGGCTCAGCATGTACTTCCCCCAGGGAATGGGGGCGATGGTATAGGTTGCGCCAGGGTGACGCATGACTATAGGAAGTATCGGAGCCAGGGTGATGCTGCCCAGATTAGTGGCAGACAGGCCAAGCAAATGGCGTATGAGCAAGTGAATGCTGAGTGCTCCCCAGCCATAGCCCTCGATGCCAGCATTGGCGTAGTCGATCTCTCCCCATTTGCCTTTGGGAACGGCACGAAGATATTCGCGCGTGACGCCGGGCAAGCCACCGTGTTCGTCCAGTTCGCGGCTATCGGTGCTGCAAAAGGAAGAGTCGATGAAGCGATAGGCTAGTTCGGCGGCCTCTTGGGGCATCTGAGCGGCTGCGGCGGCTCCCACCAGCGTTAAGACAACTGGGGGCCAGGAGAGCGGAGTCCAGCCGCTATGCATGGGCGGCTGAGCGAAGTACGGGCGGAGTTGTTCGATATGTCCCCAACCTGCCACGCCACAAAAGATCGGCGCCAGATGCATCGTGTCTTGCTCAGTAGACCATTCCTTCGAGACAGAATCATAATCGCGGAACCAACCATCGTGCCACATCAGCCGAGTCTTCCCGGTGAACTCGTGGGCGATCTCCTGCCAGAAAGCGATATCAGCAGGATAGGGGTTGGGAAGTGTTTCATCGGTATGCGTCGGCGCAAGTAGTTCGGCCCAGGAAGCCAGAATCGCGGCACTCTGAGCGATGCTGGCCTGAAGATCAACCGGGCGGAGATGTTGGATGATAGTGCCTCCGGTCTGCTGAGGACCAAAGCGGCTGGATACATCTTGGCCGCTTTCCCATGAGCACTCGTATATTTCCCAACCTTCACCGTCGCGACGGTGATCGAGCCACCAGCGCACATATGCAGCCGCGCCAGGATACAGCCGGAGAAACCAGGAGAGATTGCCCGATCTCAACCACAGTTGTTGGCAGCACCATAAAGGGTATCCCCACTCTGGTGCGGTTCCACAGATTTGTCCGTCATCGGCCACCATGTTATAGCTGCCATCTTCGCGCATGCAGGGGAGGTTCGGATGAGGGGCAGACTCGAAATGCGTGAGGATGGCCTCGGAAGCGAGCTCCGGATCGGCATAGCTCAGAAACAGCGCGTCCATTGCTGCCTCGGCCAGCACCAGGCGAGGAGCCTGTATCTGCATGCCATCAAACATGCCCTTCACCACGCCAGCGGAAGGACGCATCACCATGCGCAGCGTCTCCAAATCGTAGACGAAGCCGCGCCGCCAGTGCTCGGGCCAGTCACCCGAAAGCTGTGGTGCTCGTTCCCAAAATTGCTCATCGTCTGCCCGGTGTTCAGCTTCTGCCAGGGCGATCTCCTCGATACCGCTCTCCCAGTGCTGGATGGCTTGGTCTCGTGATACGCCTCGCGCCAAAATAGCGTTGATGATACGCTCCTGATGGCTATCGAGCGTAAAGCTAAAGGGGAGCGCCACGGTGCGTACCTGCCAGCCGTTCTCCTCCTGTCGCTGCGTGATATGCGGCGGCTCTACATTCTCTCCGGCTGCCCAGCGCGCCATATCTTCAAGAGAGACGGTATAGCCCATGGAGCCGATTTCCAATGGGCCACCATCTGCTGCTCGCGCACCATGGACAAAGACATCGCCCTCGCTCGCCAGTCCCAACAGCGCATAACTGCTGCCAGCTTCCTGGCGAGCATACAATCCGTGCTCCCATAGGCGGCTGGTAAAGGGATTGTGCGTATGGCAGTGAATGAGATAGCAGCTTATAGGCTGCGATTGCGGTGCGGTTGATTTGAGAGAGAGGACGGCCTTGCCAAATCTCGTGCTTTGTGTTGCACAAGTACTATTATACAAGAACATTAAGCATAGGCTATTGACAAGCTACTCATAACTTTACTATTATGCTACATACAATCCCATCGATGTGATTCGAATACTAATCCCCAGAGCGCGAGGAGACTGTTGTATGAATGTTGACACATATGAGATTTCCTTCTCTTATGATGAGCCAAATGCTGTGCTCAATCCTTTACGCAACGTTATACAACAAATGCTGACGCAACAGCATGTACGAACAGCTAGGATGATGCCCCTCTTGAATGCGCGGATGCTGCTCGTCATTGACACGCAGCAGCAACGTGCAGAGCAGGTTGCGCAACTCCTCTCCTCTGTAGGGTATCGTCCCTCTATCGCGCTCAATGCCCTTGACGCCTTCACCTTATTCCTGCAAGGTACATGCGTGCCCTTTGCCATCCTGCTAGGAGAAGAGGACCTATCGACCCGTTTCTTTCTGCAACGTCTCTTACAACAACTAAAGCAACGCTATGACTGGAACACGCCCCTCATCCGATTACACAATCAGCAGTATACCAATAATAACGAGCAAAGCAGACGCACAGGACAGTTTACCGGCTCATTTCCACAACTTCCTCGAACAGAGACACTGCCACCAGAGCAAACTGCACGGCCATCACGAGCTCTCCCTGCATTACCAGCACCAACGTCGACGAGACCCGTCTTGTCCACGGTGTCACGCCATCTTCCCGCTTTGCCACCACCCGCAAATGCCACACAGCCATCAGTTACGCGCAAGCCTTCCACAGCAAAACCACAACAGATGCCCGCATTCCCCTCGCTCCCTTCGACCCCTCATCTCGCCGTGGTTTCGCTGCAAGGACACGATATCGGACGCTACCATATCGAAGAGCAATTGAGCAAAAGTGCCACCTATAAAACCTATGACCGTCTACGTGAGCAACATATAGCCTTAAAAGCTATTCATGCACAGAACATTACGCAAATCGGCGCGTACGAGGCCATAGAAGAATTCTCTTTTTTTCAGCGCGAAAAAGAGGTGATTGATATGCTGAAACACCCGCATATTTTACCAATTGCGAATTATGGGAAATCGTATATCAGTGGCATCCCTTTTGTATATAAAACCATGCCGTTTTGCCCTGAAGGTTCAGTCGCAGACTGGCTCTACGGGCAGATCACAAAAGAACTGGCACCTAAAGATATCGTAGAGTTTGTCACACAATTGGCAAATGCGCTGCAACACGCTCATGACTACAATATTCTCTATCTCAATTTCAAGCTCTCCAACATCATGCTGCGTGACCAACCCAGGCATACTCGCCAGCTACAAGGCCTGTGGACAGATTTCGCCGTCTCATCACACGAAATTGGCTTTACCAGAACGCAAGGAACATATCCTTATATGGCTCCTGAATGCTGGAATGGCCAACCACTGGCAGTCTCTGATCAGTATGGTTTTGCCGCGATCATCTATGAACTGCTGACTGGACGCCCACCTTTTCAGGGAAATTCCGAGCGCATCATGCACCATCTCCATATGAATATGCCCATTCAACCCCCAAGCACCTATAACCACAACGTCACACGCGCCCTCGACAATGTACTGCTACGCGCCCTCGCCAAAAAGCCAGAAGAACGCTTCGGCTCTATCACCCATTTTCTGCGAGCCTTCCAACACTATTGCGGCAACTAGAAAGCATGAGTACACCCACCTACCAGACACCATCATCGGGATAAAAGCCCATTGTGTCCATAGGTATTTTTTCCTCATTCTTGATATCTATGGCATGGATGTGGTCGAAACAGCCCATGGCCCCATTATTGTTGACATCAACGACTTTCCTAGCTTTGGGCAAGTGCCATTTGCGGTCGAATTACTGGCCTCTTACCTACTAGAACTCGCTAAGATGCAATTGCCGAGAGTAGCCTGAATAGGCTAAGGTTGATGAGCAATGCGTTGTTTCTCCAACAGAAAGAGCCAGACAAACCTGTTGAAGGTTTATCTGGCTCTTTCTCGCTATTGCGCCACAGAGCTAGCTCACTCTGAGAATAAGGCCTCGAACTGTGAACGGTCAAGTTGCTCATGCTCCATGAGCGTCTCCGCGAGACGTGCAAGCTGATCGTGATGCTCTAGCAGAATCGTACGCGCCATCTCGCGCCCTTCATTCAGAATACACTGCAACTCAGCGTCGATCAGTGTACTCATTGTAGAGCCTTTCTTGCCGTATGCCGCAGGCATAGAGGCCGCAAAAGCGTACTGCGACATACGGGGCTGTCCATTCTGGACAACCTGACCATTCGCATCGACCGCCATTGAGGTTGTACGTCCAGGCATTGTCTCTGGGTCCACACGCTGCATATTCAAGCTCATCGCTTCCTCACCGGCCCGATAGTCAGCAAAGACAACACCAATGCGCTCACTCATGCCCCAGCGCGTCACCATGCGGCGTGCAAGATCGGTTACAACTTGCAGATCATTTTCGGCACCCGTTGTGATATGAGCTGGACCAAAGGTCAATTCCTCTGCCACGCGCCCACCAAGGCCAACCGCGATACGCGCCATCAACATGTGGCGGCTATAATTGTAGCGGTCTTCCTCAGAGATAAACTGCGTGACACCCAGGCTCTGGCCACGCGGCAGAATGGTCACACGGTTCACAGTATCAGCTTCTGGCAGATGGTGTGCCACTAATGCATGCCCACCTTCATGATAAGCAATGATGCGCCGCTCTTTCTCATTCATCACAATTGGCCGTAATGCACCGAGCTGCACACGCGCCAGCGCATCCTCAAAACACTCATGATCGATGGTATCAAGGTCACGGCGGGCAGCACATAACGCCGCCTCATTGACTAGATTGGCAAGGTCGGCCCCACTCATGCCCGTAGTCATGCGGGCCAAGCGAGTTAAAGAAACACTCGTGTGTAGGGGCGTTTTACGGGTATGCACCTGTAAAATCGCCTCGCGACCAACACGGTCAGGCAGGGAGACGGTGATGCGGCGATCAAAACGGCCAGGACGTAGCAAGGCTTTGTCCAGAATATCGACACGGTTCGTGGCGGCCATCACAACGACGGCCTGTCGTTCAGCAAAGCCATCAAGCTCCACCAACAACTGGTTCAGCGTCTGATCACGCTCGTCATTACCGCCAGCACGCATAGAGCGTTTTCGGCCAACCGCGTCAAGCTCGTCGATAAAGATGACGGCTGGCGCAACCTGACGCGCCTGATTAAACAGGTCACGCACACGACTGGCACCGACGCCAACATACATCTCAACGAACTCAGATGCACTCATGCTAAAGAAAGGAACATTCGCCTCGCCAGCCACCGCTTTCGCCAGCAGCGTTTTGCCAGTCCCTGGAGGTCCAACCAGCAAGGCACCGCGTGGAATACGCGCCCCTAAGCGATTGAACTGCTCTGGGCTACGTAGGAAGCGCACAATCTCTTCTAATTCGCTGCGTACCTCTTCGATACCTGCGACATCATTAAAAGTAACGGGCGGCTCCAGGCTCACCCTTGTGGCAGCTGGCTGAATCGCTTGTCCACTAGCGGAGGGCTTCCTTATGTGTGATGACACATCTTTCGTATGCGCAGTGTTTGGAGTAGGCGGAGTGTTTGCATTGTTTGCTTCCTTCGCTCGCGTGAAACGACGAGCACGGCTCTTGCCAATCTGTGTGATACGATCATCCATGGTTCGTGAGCCACGGCCATTTTTGCGCGAGGAGAGGAACATGAGCAAAAATGTCACCAGCAAAATCACCGGTAAGAACTTCCACAGCAGGTTAAGCAATACAGAAGTTTGCGGCTTTGGTAATATACTCACAACTACATGCTTGCTCACCAGTAAGGACATCAACTGGGGATCGCCCCCTTGCGGAGCCAATGTATAGACGGTATGCTGCATGGCACTGGTGTTTGCCGGTGAGCCAGTCCAGGAAACGCCGTTTGAATTTAATATTCGTGCCCAGGTTGCATAATCAAGAGAGGTATTGGCATTGGTAGTCGTATTTCCCTGGCCTGTAGGAGTATTGGATACCAATCCATTGATGTTGTTACCTTGTATAGCCACGGCCACAATTTTGCCTGACTGCACCTCTTGGATAAGAGAGGTATAGCTTATTGCCGTTGCACCGCTAGGGACATTATTCGCCACTGGGGGTTGCATTTGACCCGCTATAGCAAAGAGTAATACCAGCAAGGAAACAAGCAAGAAGCTTGAAAAGAAGCTACTTTTATGCTCGATGAGAAATTTCCTTACGTTTTTCCTAGTAATTTTTGTCCAAAATGCAGGTCGTACCAGTCTCCGCCTGCGTGGGTTAAACTTTATTCGACGATTACTCGTACCGTCCATTTTTTGTTCACCTCGCCTGAAAAGGTCGCCAAATTGCTGACCCCCACATGTGTAAGTTGCAGAGACAGAAATAGCAGAGGCTGTAGAATGTACAATCTAGTTTCTACTTCTGTTTCGATCCTGCACCATCTTCATTGCCCAACACAACAACAACATTCTTCCGTTGCCCTCATTGGCATGTATAAAATAAAGATTTCCCCCTTGAAACCTTTATTTCTCCTCATCATCACATGCCCACATCTAATACCCACCCACCAAAAGAACGCGTTGTGACCACTCCTGCGTGATATGACGCAGAAATAAGACCCGAAAAATGACTAAAAGACTAAAAAGCAGGTGTTTCATTTATGGACGTATGCACATAGTGTAGCGCGTATCATCAAAAGTGCCACCTATTCGGTACTTTCTTCTTATGACCAGCTCTATCGTTATTGATGCTGCTCATGCGTTGGTGAAGAAATCACTATGAAACAACTTGACACGCTCTCTTATAAAAAGACGCTCATCGTTACTTTTTATAGGGGAGATTTTTTTAAGCTCACTACCTCTAATACGCTATGCAGTAACATCCTAGATACAGAAAAGTAGCTCAAATGAGGGCAATTTCCCACGTTTGATGATACAATCAAAATACGTAATGAAATTGAACGACGTTTCACTCTATAACCCTGATGAAAGGTTTTCACATATGAAGGCAATACGAATTCAAGAAGTCGGTGGGCCAGAGGTTATGCATCTGGAAGAGATCGCCACTCCAACCCCACAAGAGGGGGAGGTACTCATTCAGATTGCGGCAGCTGGCGTTAACTATGCCGACCTTGCACAACGACAAGGCGCATATCTTACACGAACACGCACGCCATTAACGCTCGGCATGGAGGTTGCGGGCACCGTTGCCGCTGTGGGTTCGGGTGTTTCATTTCCAACCATCGGGACTCGCGTGGTCGCTTTCGGTGATGGCGGTTATGCAGAGTATACTACAGCTAGAGCTAATTCGGTAATCCCTATTCCTGAAAGCCTGGACTTTGTGCATGCTGCGGCCTTCCCATTGCAAGGTTTAACCGCTTACCAGCTACTACGAGAATCAGCTCATATCAGATCAGGTGAAAGTGTGTTAGTCCATGCCGCGGCAGGTGGTGTTGGTACATTAGCGGTGCAATTAGCAAAGCTGATGGGGGCAGGCACCGTGATTGGTACAGCTAGTAGTGCGGCCAAGCTTGATCTTGTTCGGAGCCTGGGTGCCGATGTGACTATTAATTATACCGAGGCAAATTGGGTTGAGGAGGTGAAGCAGGCCACACAGGGTCAAGGAGCCGATATCATTCTGGAAATGGTCGGTGGCGACATCGCTGAAAAAAGTTTGCAGTGTCTAGCCCCATTTGGACGTATGGTTGTCTTTGGAGCTGCGAGTGGGCAGCCTGTGCATTTTTCAGGCATCCAACTCATGCATAAAAATCAAGCCATTATTGGCTATTGGCTCTCCGCCTGGATGAGTCGCCCTGATCGCATTGCAGCCGCAACCATGGAACTCATGGGCTACTTAGC
The DNA here is from genome assembly GCA_038199755.1 of Ktedonobacterales bacterium. Lineage (GTDB taxonomy): Bacteria > Chloroflexota > Ktedonobacteria > Ktedonobacterales > Ktedonobacteraceae > JBBPYR01. The sequence goes on from JBBPYR010000207.1 coordinate 39,792, forward strand.
ACAAGGCAAGCTAAAAATTATCGTAGGCCAGACCTTCCCCCTGGCAGAAGCTGCCGAGGCTCATAAAGCGATTGCCGCCCGCACAACCACGGGTAAAGTTGTCCTGACCATCTTATAACCGCAATGCGAAATGAACTAGGCATGAGAAGCTCCTTCGTACTCAAAACAGATTAGCTATACCTACTACGTCACACTCAGTGAAGAAGAAGACAAACAAGAAAGACAGTATTTCACTGCAACGGTGGAGGTAGCGAAACAAGCAAACCAGCCAGCACAAGAATACTGGCGAGAGCAAGTAACTCTATCAGCCACCAGCGTTCTCTGTACTTCTGCTGTATGCTCCTGGTCAACGCGACCAGCACGATCACGCCAAGCAGTACACCACTTTTGAGCACAAGCGTCCATCCATACGCTGTCGTGACAAGGTCTGCTAGACGTGGGAAGCGGAGCCAAGCCAGCATAGCACCGCTCAGCGCGAGTTCTACCAGTGCCGCCAGAGCCAGGGCAGCAAAGCGCTTTAGCAGCACCATCCGTAACGCATGAAGTGACTTGACTCGCCACACCACACACAACGAGCTTAACCGTTCTCTGCTCTATGGACATTTGAGACAAACATCCAATCGTCAGTTCTTGGTTCCTCCACCGTAGTTTCACATGCCGTTTCCGACATGCCAGAGCTACCGATGTCCCCAAGCGTCAATTCCCCTAGAACTTAGGGTA
>JBBPYR010000208.1:0-11372 GCA_038199755.1 Ktedonobacterales bacterium
AGAGGTATGCGTATCGTAAATTGTTTCTCTGTCTCTTTCATATGAGTCATTATACATCTTTTTGACTCTCATGTCAAGAGGGAAGAAATGAGAACAAAAGAGTATGAATGTCAACACTTAGTGTTGCTGCAAACTTCCCATCGTCGCCCTGGGACAAACCTATTTCACCGTCCAAACACGCCGACAAGAAATTGCCGACGAACTGACAGAACTACCGGAAGATCAATTACGACTGGTGCGCCGCTCTCAAATGTCCGTTCTCAACACGCAACTGGCAGAGGCAGCACAAAAAGCTGGTGTTGCCTCTCCACGCGACTTCGCCATATTTCAAGATCACGGCTATGTAGGTCTCTACGGCGGTCTCAAAGCAAAAGACATACACGCACGCAAAGGACTTACGAAGAAAAATCAGGATATCCTTGATCATATGGGCAGTGATGAGCTTGTAGCCAATGCATTCCGCGCCAGCCTCGCTAGACAAAAGATAGACAGAGAACAAATTCAGGGCAAAGAGAAAGCAAATCAAGCTCATCACCAGATGGGTACGCTTGTCCGTGCGACAATCAAAGAAGCAGGAGCAACTCTTCCAGAAAATATGCCAACACCAGAGAAGAGCATTCAACAACTACAACATGGAGAGCAATTACGTATCGAGCGTGAACAGCAGCCTTCACTCTTTGATAATTTGGAAAATTCTTAACAGTTAAAGGTCAACGCCCTCATGCTGAAGTAGCCAGTGCTTGCGCTCCAAACCACCAGCGTACCCCGTAAGGGAGGCATTTGACCCGATTACACGATGGCAGGGAAGCACAAGCGCAATTGGGTTAAGGGCATTGCTTGCTCCCACCGCGCGATACGCCTTTGGCCTGCCTAGTTGTGCTGCTAGCTCCCCATACGTCACCGTCTTGCCAACCGCAATCGTACGCAACTGTGCCCACACCTGCTGTTGAAACGGCGTCCCACCAGTACTAACCGGGATCTCATCCAGGCAAGCATAATCGCCCGCGAAATACCGCTGCACATGGCTGCTAAAGCCGCAGGGATCACTAGCCTTGCTCAGTTGCACGACACCATAGCGTTTTTGCAAAAGCATCATCATGCGTTGCTCATAATCGGCATAGTCCAGTGAACATAACCGCTCACCATCCACAACCAGCAGCACCGTTCCAACGGGCGTTTCAATGGCATCATACATCAATGTGGTCATTACGGTGTCACACCCAGATCACTACGAATGAGCACGCCCATATCATAGGAACCCTGCGTGCTGCCAATGGCTTTACGCTGCCACCACCACGCCCAGACGTTCTTCGCCGCCAAGCCGAGATTGAACTTAGCTCCCGGCGGCGGATTATCACCATAGCTCAGCCAGAGACCGGGACCCACGCCACCCCAGGTCTGCTGCCCATCACAATTATTGTTGGCCTTCGTTGGTAAGCAGGGGGCGGGCTTGTAACCCTCATCCCACCATGTACGCATGTGATACTGATGGAACAGGTAGTTGACGCCTTTCGTATTGCCAGAGGCATATTGCTGTTGCGTCGTATACAGGTTATCGCCACCAGTGATTATCACTGGAATGGTGCTTGCATCGCCACAATAGGTCGGGAAACCGAGACAGGTATTGGGATAATCGCGTAGATACCAGACAAACGGCCACTCAGCATCGGTCATGACGCCGATACGTAACTGGTGTTTGCCACCATCAAGCTTCTTATCGAGCGCATCAATCTTCGCCATCACAATATTCACATCAGTTGTCGTCTGCACATACACCATCATCTCATGTGGCCCATCGGCAGGATGCACATAAGCCACCTCGAACATATTATGCAGCGTCGGCAACAGCAGCAGAACGGCAAACACCAAAGAGGCAAGGCCGAAACCACCAGCGACCCTTCCCACAGGACGACGCGCCGGAGCTGGTAGCAAAGGTACCTCGCTCGGCTCAACCACGGCTAACACCATAGACGGTGCGCGGGAGACCCAGCGGTCTTTTGCCCAGTTCCACACCGTCACTACCGCTGGCTCCAGGCCAATCGCCGCCAATATCATCATCGGCATCGTCATATGAATCATCAGCCAGGGCATCTTTTCTGCCGCCCAGGAGTAGATGAACACATTACCAACAAACCAGTACACCATAAAGAGACGGAAACGATTAGGCCAGATAAGACAGCGCACAAGGCCCACCAGCCCGAAAACCAGGCCAATCTGTTCATACAAGGGAATCAAGAGCAGGTAGTAGTACCAAGGTTGCCCACCACGCGCCACTTGCTGCTGCTGCAACCAGTAGTACAGTCCTTGCCACACACCATCACCGATGCCACTACGAATATTGGTGAAGATGACGGTGAAGAGCACCAAGAAGATCGTCCAACCGCCCAGCAACGCGAAAAACCAGTGTGTCCACTGCATCGTAAAGATAGTATCGAGCAATGGCTGCTTTTCCGGGTCAACCCGTTTGGCGATAACATTACGTCCGGGTTGAGGCATGTGACCAAACATCTCACGTGCCAGAATGCTCAACACATACACACCCAGCAAAATGCCAATCCACGGCACAATCGCCACTGTCTTATCCTTCAAGCCCGCCACATACGCATCTGCTATCGGCGTGTTCTTAGGATTAGTAATATAGATCGACAGCGACTTCATCACGCCAAAAAAGTACTTCGCAATAGGAGCCAATATCACGAAGTAGGCAACCAGCAACACTGGAGAGCCAGTCTTCGGCAAATAGCGCGTGTACGCTGAGTCGGGAGATGCCTTAGCGCGAATAGACCACTTCGCACCAAGCTCCCACGCCAGCAGCGCACCAAAGAAACTGCCAAAGATAGCGATACTTAGGAAGGTAGCCTCTTTGGTCGCGTAGGAAAGCGCGAAGGCAGCAGCGGCAATCACAAGCCAGCGCATCTTACGATCACGAACATAGCGTGCCGTAGCCACAATCATCAGCAGGGTAAAGCAAGCCATGTAGATATCTTCGCGGGCAAAGCGCGAGAAATAGACCATGCTCGGCGAAACCGCCAACAGAAAACAGGCTAGCCATGCGCCGATTTTACCAAGATAATCACGCAAGAAGTAAGGCAAGCCTACAATCACCGTGCCGAGCGTGGCAGCCGCGATACGTACCGTGGTCGTACTAACACCGTTGTCAGGCGCGCCAAGCCATTGACTGACCTGATAGACAAACGCGATAGCGTGAAACTGGAATGGGCCATGTAGCAACGGGTCATAGCGATAACAGGAAGCGGTCGGACTGAAGCAGCCAGCCCAATTTTGCAAGTTATGCAGCAACTGCAAAGAGAAATAGGCATGCAGACTCTCATCGTGGTGCAAGGGTTTATCGCCTAATGCCCAGAAGCGCAGGATCGCCCCCAGCAAAATGACTGCCCAGAACGGTGCCCAGGTAATCAGTTGCTCCCGCGTTGGCGGTCTGAAACGTGTACGCTGTTTTGGCTGCTCCGACTCCTCTACATCCTCTACATCCTCTATATCCTCCACACTCTCCTCTGTATATTCGCCATCGCCGTATTCGACTATACCTTCTTCTACAGCAGGCTCGTCTATTTTTGATTCAGTTTCAAAGCGCTTCAAGGCTTGCCCCTTCCGTGCATGCACCATTCCACAGGTGCGCTTGTCCGTCGTAGCAACGGAGTCTATCAGTTCTACTTATGCTCAACTACGAACCTTATAGATCGTCACCCCGTTGACATTATACACAATTTGCATGAAATTACTAAAGCGGTGTAAATCTGCGGTGGGGTATTTCTGATACTCTAATGATCCAACATAAAGATATTGTGCGTGGTAGTTTGCCATTACAGATAAAACCGTTGCCGGGTTAGAATTAGTATAGATCACATCCACATCGCTACTGCGCCGCCCAAAATCGACGGAGTTGGTAGCAGTATTCAACCAATTGACACGCCACTGATATTCGTGACCAACCCATCCCATAATCGTTGGCAAACCCGTAAAGGCCGAGATGCGTTCATAGTTGCTATAATCAGGACCAACCGCCTCCACCAGCACAGGATTACCCGCGATATTCGCGTTCAACCAGCGAATCGCATCATAATCACCGGGGTTGCCAGCATCGGTTTTCAGATAGGTCAATCCATCCAGGCTATTCGTGCGCTGTAAGTAATAATGCTGCTGGCCACCTGAAAGATCAATACGCGCAAAACGCGGATAAAAGGCCACTAATGGATACACCAGACCGCACAGCAACAATGCCAGGAAGCCCGCGCCCCATAATCCACCAATGCCGCGCTGTATGATCCGCTGTGACCGTGCCGCCGTTTTGAGCGGTGTAAAGCTCTCCAGAATAAAGTACAGGCCCGCACCAGAGGAGATTGAAAGCAACGTCCACGCCTGGAAGTAGAACTTAAACACCGTATTCATGCGTGGATAGTTGCCAGCAAACACATCTTTCAGGAAGACCACCTCACAGGCAGCAATCAGGGCAAAGGCCACCGTGCCCAAAAGCAAGGTAAATGCGCGTGAACGATCTTGCAGATGATAGAGAACCAGCATAGCTCCGATCAACGTAATCGTAGCCGCCACCACAAATGTCATACCATTTTTCATGACCACCAGCGTGATTAAACCCAGCACCATCACCACGATTACGCCAACACCAACAAACCTGGGTAAAGCCATTGTCGTGCTCTCGGCACCCTCCCCATTCTCCCCGCTTTCCTGCTCGCTCGTATCATTCGTCGTTATCTCCTGTCCACTCTTTGACACAGGCGACACATACCGCATGAAACTAGCTATGAGCAGCGAGATGAAAACCAGCGCAAACAGGCCATAGATCAGTATCTCGCCATTCAATGGCGAACGATCAGCCGCCCCCACAATGCCAATACCCTGTGATGGCGAGACGAAATTCAGATAGAATGGCAGATAGAGCAGAAACGAGAGTGCTACCAGACTAGCTCCCGCCGTAAAAATATCCAGCAGCAACTCAAAGTGGAAACGTCCCCGATACGCAAGCCACTGCTGCAAAATCAAGCAGACCAGTGTTAACCCCACATAGGTTGGAAAATCCCAACCATTCATCGTAAATAGACCACCGAGCACCAGCGCGGTCATCCCCAAGGTAAGAGGCAACTGCCAGCCACGCCCAAAAGCCGAGAAACCCTTTCCCGCTGGCTCAAGAAACAGATTGAAAGCCATACCAATTGCCAGAATCGTAAATGCTAACGCCAACACATGAGCATGGAAGCAGGAGAGCAAGAAGCTAAAAGCTGGAAACTCGTTAATAGTCTTATCGATCACGCGCGAGGGCAGAAACCAATCATAGGGTAAACCATCACCATGGGCCTTCCACCATTCCTGCGTCGCCGCAAGATTGCCAAGGATAAGGCCGATCACAAAGGTAAGGAACCCATACGGCACACCGTGCAACAAAGAAATATAGGCATGTTCTGGTCGCTCAACTTCACCATTGCTTTCAGAGGCCTTATGTATACGGGCATGACGTGCCCAACCCACGATATTGCAGGTAACGCCGAACATGTTCACTGCGGTCAAACCAAAGAACATGCAGATGCCTGTATTAAAGGCAATTGATGGTGATTGACCGAGGAGTTTCGCCAGCATCGCAACGGTAAAATGTGCATAATAGTAGTAGTTGATACCCTGTCCCGCATACCACATATCGCTAGGTGGAAAATGTGGGCTGCGCATGATGGCTGCGATAAAGCCTTCATCCATAAACATCTCAAATGAGCGAATATCAGGCCCATAAGAGCGAATCCAACCAAGCAAGAACACCATAACTAGGAAGACGGCTTCGGTAATTACAATGTATGGCAGGTGAGTGCGTATCGTTTTCACGATCATGTGGCGTGTTCGTATCAACCCAACTGCATTAAAGGCGAGTACGATCAGCGTGACGCCCAAGATAAAGAGTTGGTTGAAGGGCAAGAAATGCAGGATCATCAGTGGAAACCAAACAAGAAAGGCCAGCAATACCGTGCCAATCGCCTTGCTGAACGCCCAACCGCGATCAGGCAAGTTATGAAAAATAGTTATGGTGAGCGGAAGACAGGCTAGCCCTAATACTTCAACTAAGGCCCACATTTGCAATAACTCTAACATAGATGCTCTCTACCAAATTAGCGACACAAACACATTCAAAAAATACACGAAGAAAGGGGTCCCTATTTACCAATAGCCCTACTGTATTACTAACGTATTGTTATCACCAGAAGTTCCTATTTTTCCAACGGTGTACCCCTTTTGGGTGTACTGCTTCCTAAGCATCGAGCATTATCAAACAGCGTTGCTTCCCGAAAGATGTACAGCAACAGGGGGCAATTGCACACCTGCTAGCAACTTCTGGAGCAACTGCGCTTCGGTGTAAGGATAAGGCGTATCACGCACAAAAATACGCACATTGGGATGATCGAACACAGAATAGCTTTCGTCAGCAGTACTATCATCAAGGATAATACCGAAGAGATGGGGACGATTTTCAAACTGTGCGGCCAGATGAAAACCTAGTTGCCCACTGAAAAGCAACTGATAGTAATGAATAGTTAAGGGATAACGCAGTGGCAGACGTGGAATCGATTTGTCGAGGCGATCCGTTGCCATTGTCAGTACACCTACAGAAGGCAGGAGATGGGCTAGCAGTTGCGCCTTCGCTATCGTGTCATCTCCATAGAGGTCTAAGCCCGTGGTAGGTTGACCACTCGCATTAGCATAGACAAGCTGATTGTACAGCGATGGGTCGTGGTTATTCACTGCCACTGGTAGCGGGTCATCCCACTGCTCATAGGTGAGCATGCTTCCCGCAGGTGTGTGTTCATACATCCACTGTGAGGCCAGCACACGCGTATTCGGCTGACTATAGACATTGAGCAACGCCAACCCCTGAAAGATCGTACCCACGAGCACCAGCACAATCGCCCCATAGCGCGCCACCGCGACCAGCGCACTGAAACGAGCCGCATGATCTATGCGGCTCAAAGCGGTACCTTGCCAATCATAACGGGCGATAGCCAGCAACAGAGCCGCGGCCATGAGCACAACAAATGGATAGAGAGGCAGCATATAGCGCATAAACTTGACGAAAAAGCTCCCTGTAATCACGCCGTAGCACAGCACCCATGACAACACAATCATCCACAGGCCAGCCGTTCGCCGCCATGTCCGCCATAAAAACCAGCCTAAGCCAAGCAGCGCACTCAGCCCAAGCAACAGTCCCAACCCCCACACAATCATGTTCTGCGCTTCGTATACATACGGCACGGTTCCCGCGAATTGGCGCACATAGGGCAAATCCAAGGCACCCCGTGCCAGGCTTCCCTGCTCCGCAATCTGCTCAATCACATTCTTCGCATCCAACAACGCATAGGGTTCGACTATAAGAAATACTATCGCGGTCATCAGCAAGGCAGAGATAAAGGAGAGCAGAGCTGAAATAAGATCGCGCCGATACCAGCGCAAAAGCGCGGCCACCAGTAACGGCACAACAAGAGGAGCGGCACTAAACTTCGTACCCACGGCGAGACCATAGGCAAGCCCAATCAGCAGCGACCACGAAAGCGGCTTGTCGGTCTCCGCCAGCGCGACACACCCGAGCACGGTCAAGGCCACAAAGAACAGTAGCATCGTATCAACCGCGTAGAAATGGGAAAGTTGCAGTTCCAATGGCGTGAATGCTACCAGTGCCGCCGCCAGCAATGCCAGATTCCATGCCTGCGGTCGGCCCGGCGAGGCATCGTTGGCCAGACGTAAGGCAAGCAAGCCAGTCAGCAGAATCGTGCCGCTATCGAACAATACGGATAGCACGCGCCCGACCAGCGTAAGATTGCTAAATGAGCCGAGCGTGGGCCAGAAATGTACTAGCACATTCCCCACGATCGCGAGCAAGTACATGGGAAAGGACCCATAGGCGAAAAAATGAGGATTGAGCGGCGAATTCACCGGGTCAAAAAATTGTGCAAGGCTTTTAGGCCACGTTAGCACCGTAACATGGAACATGATTTGCCGCTCATCAGGATGAAAACTATTGCCCTGGTCCCAATTTAACCCATAGAGGCGCAGAAGTAGGCCGAGCAGCACAATGCCGAACAAGGCCAACGGTCGCCAACGCACAACAACTTTCACAGACAAATATCCTCTCTTCGACATGAGCAGGAAAACATGACTCTACAATATTGACCAGCTTTGCCCTAGTATAGGCACAATTAATGTACAGGTCAAGAGGTCATGGCAGGCACTCAACCCGTTACACAGTCACGACCCTACGATTTCTGGCGAGAGGGAGGTCTCCCACGCTTCTGCTTGCCTTCCTCGGCTTCAATTTTATACTGCGCGATTGCTTCCAATGTACTATGCCAACGTCCATTGCGCTTGATTGCAGCAACGCGCCCTTGCCGTGCTAACCAGCTGAGATATTCTAAAGGATAGCCAGAGGCTTCTACCAACTCGCGCAGTGGTTGATAATTGGGAACAACGGCGCATGCTTCCAAGTAGAGATCAAGTCCAGCCTCAACTGATTGCCCAATCAGATTCAGCAGTGGGTTATAATTGCCGATGTTTGCCGTCATAAGCCCATGGATATAGCGTGTACGCCAATCATTGAGCAGTAACGCTGGTGGATACCCTTCTTGCATAAGCATTAGATTGAGTAACAAGCGTCCAACTCTACCATTGCCATCAATATGAGGGTGAACCGCTTCAAAGCCATGATGGGCAATGGCAGCACGTGTAACAGGTTCATACGACAGACCTTCGCCGTAAATCCAGGCAATCCACTCACGCATCAGCCGCTCCACCTCTTCAGCAGGCGGTGGAGTCATATTAGAGCCACGAATATACACGGGCACAGTGCGGAATTGCCCCTTTGTCTCTAAAATCTTGTCCATTACCAGACCATGCAGAGCCAAAATAGTTTCACGATTAATTCGTTCGCGCTTTTCAACGAGAGCGGTCACATACTGATATGCTTCCGCATGATTCGTTGCCTCTAAATACTCCCTCATCGGGTGCCCGTGAATGGTGATGCCGTAGTCGATCACCATTTGCGTTTCCTGTAAACTCAAGCTATTGCCTTCAATGGCATTGGAATGGTACGTCAAGAATACGCGCAAATCATCATTCAAGCGGCGTACCGTATCACGAGGAAGAGGCCGATACAGATCTAGCTGTGTCTTCTTGCGGCTGATACGTTCCGCAAGTCGTGGGTCCATATGTGGATGCTTCGATTGCTGTGTCATTATGTTTCCTCAAAATATAAATATAAATGTCACGGGTAGTGCTATTATAGCACTACCCGTGACATTTATCAATAAGCGGAGTTCTTTTTGCTCTTGGAAGATCTCTTGTTCCCTATCTGCATCTCGTGTAAGATATACAATTGCTCGTTCTATTGCAACCAGTCTTTCATTTCAATGTATGTCATCTCTCATCATGAAAATGTTTACACCATGCGAGTATTCGAAAAGAGGAATACCCTTGAAAACAAACATTTCGTTGGTCTACTCTAAGCAATTCTTCGAACTCCAATTGGTTTTTGCCCAGAAAATTGCTGATGTGTCACACCAATCATTAGATCAAGTGGTCTTACGCTTCACTGCTTTATACCGAATTTTAGGATTAGATTGGAACCTCGATCCAACAAACCCGATCTGGCAGATTCTTGCGGCGAAATTGCAGTGTTCAGCAAGAAACAATGTCCTTGTTCTTAGGACGGGTCAATCAGTTGAAACGTGTTGAAGACTATCCCCAGTGCTTCCCTTATGCTAATGTGAAGACGAAGACTGCAATTCAGCTGTTCTATGAGTTTTATGCGATTGTATAAGAACAAGACTTCATTCCAGATGCGCTTGCACCTCTTGCAGGCGGCGGCGCAAAAACGCTTGCTCGACCGTGTTATGGGTCAGGTCGAGTGCCTGCAGATAGGCCAATTGCGCGGCTTGCCAATCTTCGGCGCGGCGTAATAGGTCGGCGCGTGCAGAGTGGAAGAGGTGATATGCTTTCAAGCCGCCCGTAGCATCTAATTCGGCAAGCATGGCTAGGCCACGGGCGGGCGTGCTTGCCATTGCAATGGCTACGGCCCAATTGAGCCGCACCACAAGCGAACGGTTGATCTTGACCAATTCACCATACAGCATGGCGATCTGCAGCCAGTCGGTATCCTCGGCATAGCTAGCCTGCGCGTGCAGGGCACTGATAGCCGCCTGTATCTGATACGAGCCAGGGCGATGCATGGCAAGGGCGCGTTCTAACACCTCAATGCCCTCTGTGATCTGCGCTCTATCCCACAAAGAGCGGTCTTGCTCTTCCAACACAATCAACTCACCTTGTGGATTGACTCTGGCAGCCCGCCGCGAATCGTGGAGCAGCATCAAGGCCAGCAAACCCAATACTTCCGGCTCATCATGCAGCAGCAGAACAAGGGCGTGGGCCAGCCGAATCGCCTCCGCGCATAGCTCACGACGCAACAGTTGCTCACCCTGGCTGGCGGTGTAGCCCGCATTGAAGATCAGATACAACACTGCAAGCACGCCTTCTAATCGTTCCGCCAGCTGCTCTGGTGGCGGCACGGCATAGGGAATACCTGCATCACGAATCTTGCGTTTGGCACGCACCAGCCGTTGCGCCATTGTCGTTTCCGGCACCAGAAATGCGCTGGCAATCTCAGGAGTTGTCAGCCCACCCAGCGTATGAAGTGTTAAGGCCACACGCGCTTCAAGATTGAGCGCGGGATGGCAACAGGTGAAGATCAGCTTGAGGCGGTCATCGGGGAACGGTTCTTCATGAAATCGGTATGCATCCTGCTGCTCAAACTGGAGCAATGATTGCAACAGTTCATGCTTCCGTGCCAGCACGGTTGCGCGACGTAAACGATCAATCGCTTTCCGCCGCGCTGTGGTCAGCAACCAGGCCGCCGGGTGAGTCGGTATTCCCTCGCGTGACCAGTGTTCGAGTGCAGCCAGCAACGCCTCTTGCAGTGCATCCTCGGCAAGCTCAAAGTCACCCAGGCTGCCGATGAGTGTCGCCAGCACCCGACCCGCTTCCTGGCGAAAGGCTTGTTCTATAGATTCGTGAACTTGCTGGCTACTTGCTGGCATCACATCCTCACTCAAAGGCGAAAATGCGCTTAAAAATGAAATGCGGCCAACAGGCTGCGGACGCGCTAATGCACTTTTACTAATGAAACTGGTAAACAGGGAAGCCCATCCGTAGGGGCCAGATTGATCGCGCCCCAGGGCGATTTATCGCCTATGATTCAGGATTTCGCTCAATAAATTGAGCGGAGGGCGCGATCAATCTGGCCCCTACGGAGCCTGCAGCGCGCTTCGCTGCTGCTCACGCGATTACCAGATTAAATTGTCAAAATGCAT
>JBBPYR010000209.1:0-32916 GCA_038199755.1 Ktedonobacterales bacterium
CCAAAACCCAAAAACCCTAATATGGTTGTGGTTCACGCCCCCCCGTATTTTTTGGGGGGGGGTGGGGGTTTGGGGGGGGGGGGGGACCCTCGGGGTCGCCCGTGGGGTGGGGAAAACGCCCCGAAAAGGCACGGTTCCCCAGGCACGGGCGACCCAGAGGGTCCACCTATCCTCATCATCCACCTCCCCCGCCCCTACGGAAAACCTGAACCGTTCGCTTAGGTTGATGCGTATTGGCGCGATAAATCTGGCCCCTACTGGGTGCGTAGCGCGCTTCGCTGCTCTCCTTGACGAGTGCTCCCTCTTCCCAGCTTATTTCGGCAAGGTCCATTAATAGGCAATTATTGCCAGAAGACACAGTATACACTATACTTGCTCAGAACGAGCGATTATGGATAGAAGGTTTTTGGGAAAGGCAGAGCACGTATGGCGAAGAGGCGAGGGGCGAGGGGTCCTACGCGATCAAATGTTATTAGTGGGGTTATTGGTGGCGCGTTATTGATGATCGGTTTGCTCTGGTTGGGCTCTATGCTGTTGGCACAACATGGGGGCGCACCCCAATTTTCTTTTCCGGGCTTTAATATGCCAACGACCGTGCCAGAGACACAGCTGACGCCATTGCTTGTCGAAGGTATTGTGTTGGGACATAGCGATCAAACACCGTCGCTCAACCAGAAACAAGCGGTATTACTAGCAGGCGAGTTAGAACCGGATGCCGCGACCAAGGCGAAGAGTGTCACGGCAAAGTATGTTCTGCTCACCTATACCAACCCTGGCACGGCGGGGGCGCACCCCAATCTGACCAATGTGCCTGTATGGATGGTCTGGTATCAGCAGATTCCGCTTTTGCCAGCCGATGCTGGTGTTGACCCTACGCCGTTTCCCCATTCGTATCATGATCTGTATGTGTTTCTGGATGCCAATAACGGGAAGGAAGTCTTATCCGTGTGGTCGTGATGGTAAAGAGGATGAGCACAATGCGAAAGCGTTGTGCTCATCCTCTAAATTCATGAATTGAAAAATAGTACTAATTGGCTATGCGGAAGGGGTAGGATCGTGCATTTTAATCCAGCCGTGACGAAGGGCATGCACAACGGCGGCGGTGCGGTCATTCACAGAGAGCTTTTTGAGGATCGAGGTGATGTGATTTTTGACCGTCTGATCGCTAATCTTGAGCGATTTGGCAATCTCTTTATTGCTGTTGCCACGTGCGATATAGTCTAGTATCTCAACTTCGCGGGTAGAGAGGGGCGAGTAGATGTCTTTGCTGTCACCATTGCTCCCTTCCTCTTCTTCAACGGTAAGCTCACGGAACGATTTGAGCACGCGACTGGCGATCTGAGGTTTTGAAAGCACGTCGTCATTAATGAGATATTCGCCATGACTGACCTTACGCACGGCATCTGCCAACTCTTCAGGGGTGATATTGCGCGTATAATAGGCGGCAGCACCCACCTTGATTGATTGAAAGAGACGCTCTTCATCCTCAGAGGGGGTGAGGATAATGATAGCCATACGCGGTGCAATATGGCGAGATTGACGAGCTATTTCAAGTGGGTCTGAGGTGGTGAGACCGGCATCGATCAAAGCTACATCAGGGTTGCCAGTGCGAGACAGTTCCAGCACCGTATCCATGTCGGTAGATTCCCCAACAATGACACAGTCTCCCATTTGCTCCAGGGTTGCGCGAATACCCTGGCGGAAGAGAGGCTGCTCATCGACTATGATGACACGTATTGTATCCATGTGATCCCTTCGTAATGTTGTGTAAGCAGTGCTTTAAATAATTAACCTCATAGATCAGAGGACATCATCTTCTGTAATTTGGCCTATTATAGTTCTAAATGTGCGGCCTGTAAAGGCTGAATATAGCAGACACAATAAGCATGGCTCAGCTAAATAGCCGAGCCATGCTTATTGTTGAGACGAGGACCGCCAAATGATTTTAGATTCTTTCAAGTTTTTGCAAGGTGGAATTGATACCAACCCGCAATGATTCAATCACACCTTTGCCCGTGACAGCGATGGCCTCAAAACTGGGAACCCGCTGTGGGTTGAGGTATTTTTCCATGACGGATACTGGAAGGACATCCTGGAGGTCGCGTTTGTTCCACTGCATTACTAGCGGGAACTCTGAAATATCTTTATTCATGCGCCGCAGTTGTTCTTGCAGTTCGTTCCAGCTTTCGATGTTCTCTTGCAACTTACTGGCCTGCGAGTCGGCCACAAAAACCACACAATCCGCGCCCTTCAGGACAGAAATGCGTGTTTGCTGGTAAAGAACCTGACCAGGAACGGTATAGAGTTGGAAGCGAATCTGGAAACCATGAACTTTTCCTAGTTCGAGTGGGAGCAGGTCGAAGTAGAGTGTGCGCTCTGTTTCCGTGTCGATGGAGACCATATCGCCGACATCCTGTGGGTTTACTGCCTTATGAATGAAGTGCAGGTTGGTGGTCTTGCCACATAAACCAATACCGTAGTAGACAATCTTACAGTTGATCTCGCGTTTTGCCATATTTATCAGGGACATATATCGTAGCTCTCCTGCCCGCTCATATGTGCCACGTCTGGGTACATAGGGTTAATTTCTTCTGTCTGGGGTAGCCTACTTCTGCTACTTGTATCAGGGGACAGTATACATTATTTTGCAAAAAATGCAAATCAATGAACTTTCATTATAATGAACTGTCGAGTAGAAGGAATTGGCAGGAAATAACCATTGACGAATCACGTCAGAAAGCATAGACTAGTTCTCATCAACACAGGTAGAAGCAGAAAAAACCATTTGATTGTACAAAGGCGAGAGACGGATGACAACAACAACGAACGCAGCAATAAACACCGATTTTGAGATTGTAATTGGCCTCGAGGTGCATTCTCAGCTCTTGACACGCAGCAAGATGTTCTGCGGCTGTAGCACAGGCTATGCCAATGAACCGCCAAACACGCATGTCTGCCCCGTATGTATGGGCATGCCCGGTGTCATGCCGGTGATCAATCAAGAGGCGGTCGTCTTTACGATTATGACCGCTCTGGCACTCAACTGCACGATTCCCTCCTTTTCAAAATTTGACCGTAAAAATTACCCTTATCCTGACCTGATGAAGGGATATCAAATCTCACAATATGATATTCCTTTGAGCAAGGATGGCTACCTCAATATCACTACGCGTGGGCAGGAGCGGCGGATTGGCATTACGCGTGTTCATCTGGAAGAGGATACGGCGCGCCTTACCCATCATAACGGCTATAGCCTGGTAGACGTGAACCGTGCCGGGACGCCATTGATGGAGATTGTGAGCGAGCCGGACATGCGTAGTGCGGAAGAGGCGCGCCTGTATATGCAAAAGTTGCGCGAAATTCTCGTTTATCTGGGGGTTTCATCTGGACGGATGGAAGAGGGTAGCTTGCGTTGTGACGCGAACGTGTCGGTGCGTCCCCGAGGAACGCAAGAGTTGGGCGTGAAGACCGAAATTAAGAATATGAACAGTTTTCGTGCCGTCGAGCGCGCCATCGAATACGAGGCACAACGGCAAATTGAACTCCTCCGTTCAGGAGGGGTCATCCATCAGGAGACACGCGGCTGGGTTGAGGAGCGTGGGATTACGGTGGGGCAACGCAGTAAAGAGCAGGCCCACGACTATCGCTACTTCCCCGAGCCCGATCTGCCGCCGCTACTGATTAGCCGCGAGATGGTCGCGGAGATTCGCGCACAACTGTCGGAGTTACCTGATGCACGGCGCACTCGTTATCAAGATATCTTTGGCCTCAGCGTGCAGGATGCGAACGTTTTGACTGAAGATAAGGCATTAGGTGATTACTTTGAGCGTGTCATGTCGGCGTCCCAGGCGCAAGGTGGCGATGTGAAGGCACGTGCCCGTAAGGTGGCTGGTAACTGGCTGAACGAACTGGTGCGCTTACTCAAGGAGAAGGCGATTACTATTCAGGATAGTACGTTTTCTCCGGCTGCGCTGGCGAATCTGGTTGACCTGCTCGATAAGCAGCGCATAACCGGCACGCAAGCGAAGGATATTCTGGAAGAGGCGTTTGGTTCTGGTGAGATGCCAGAAGCGATTGTAGAGCGTAGGGGTATCAAACCCCCCATTAGCGATCAAAGCACCTTAGAGCTGATTATTGAGGAGGTGATTGCGAAGAACGCGAAGGCCGCCAATGATTATCGAGGTGGCAAGACCAACGCCATTCAGTCCCTGGTTGGTCAGGTGATGAAGCAAACACGAGGTCAAGCGAAAGCAGACATCGTACAAGCACTTTTACGTAAAAAACTGGATGAGTCACAGCCATCGTAGGCAGGGTGGCCATCCCATGAAAGGAAGATGCAGTCATGCACGATGAAGTGAGGTCTGCAACCATCAATCCGTACCAGATGGCGGTTCAGCAGTTTGAGCTAGCCGCCAACCAATTGGGTCTTTCTGAGGACCTGAAAGAGATTTTGCGTCAGCCCAAGCGGGAACTGGCAGTGAACTTTCCGGTGCGCCTGGACAATGGGCGTATCAAGACATTTACTGGCTATCGCGTGCAGCACAATGTGAATAGAGGCCCAGCTAAGGGAGGAATTCGCTATAGCCCCGAAGTGACACTCGACGAGGTGAAGGCATTAGCGATGTGGATGACCTGGAAGTGTGCGGTCGTGGGCATACCCTATGGCGGGGCTAAAGGTGGCGTCATTTGTGACCCCAAGACGATGAGTTCCGCCGAGTTAGAGCGCATGACGCGCCGCTACGCAACAGAAATATCCATAGTCATTGGCCCCCATAGTGATATTCCCGCCCCCGATGTGAATACGAATCCGCAGGTCATGGCCTGGATTATGGATACGTACTCGATGCATGAGGGCTTTTCTATTCCGGCTGTGGTAACGGGCAAGCCATTATCGATTGGCGGTAGCGAAGGGCGCAATGATGCTACAGCAACGGGTGTGCTGTTTGTCACGCGTCAGGGGGCGAAGCGTCTGGGCATGCCCATGAAGGGGGCACGCGTGAGCATTCAAGGGTATGGCAATGCTGGCGCGGTGGCCGCCCGTCTTTTCCACAATGAGGGGTGCAAGGTGGTCGCGGTGAGCGACACCCGTGGTGGCATCTATAATGAAGAGGGCCTGGACCCATCGGCTGTGTTACGCTACAAGCAGGAACGCGGTAGCGTAGTGGGCTTTCCCTCGGCACAAAATTTGGGTGTTCACGATGTGCTAGAGGTGCCGTGTGATATCCTGGTGCCTGCCGCCACTGAAGGGGTGATTACCGCGCAGAACGCGGAGCGGGTGCAGGCACGCATTGTGGCAGAGGCAGCTAACGGCCCGACAACTCCTGAAGCTGATGTAATCCTTTTCAACAGAGGCTGCATGGTCATCCCTGACATTCTGGCGAATGCGGGTGGTGTGACGGTGAGCTACTTTGAGTGGGTGCAAGACCTGCAAAGTTTCTTCTGGGGTGTGGAAGAGATTACGCAAAAGCTAGAGGTGATCATGAATCATGCCTTTGCCTCGGTTGCGGACAAAGCTGAGCAGGCTCATTGTAATATGCGGCTCGCGGCGAACATGCTTGCCATTTCACGGGTGGCGGAGGCAACTCAGATTCGCGGCATCTATCCCTAAGAGCATTAAGAGGGTTTTCTGACAAACATAGGCAGAACTGGCACATGGTTTTCTCCACTGAGAAGACCATGTGCCAGTTCTGCTAGGGAAGCTTAAAACCCGCGACGGGGCTCGCGCTTGCCGGGTTTTTTCGCAGGCTGCTTGGTTGGACGCTTGGGTGAGGGTTTCTTCCGGCCACGGTTCCAGCCGGTGTCTTCCTCTTCCTCTTCTTCGGCTTCCTCTAAGAAGTCTTCTTCTTCTTCTTCGGTTGCCTCCTCATCATCAAAGGGTTCAAGGTCCATGTCAGGAATATCGCCATCGGTGATGGCACTATCCTGAATGTCCAGGTTCTCTGCCTCATCGTTGATAATATCTAGTTCTGCAGGTTCAACGATATCGTCATCGACGACAACTGGATCAACTACTGGATGGGCGATAACCTCATGATGTCCATCGACCTCGGCATGGTTGTAGCGTTCGCTCTGGTCGATGTCTGGGCGAACTGGTGCGCTTCTGCGGCTCGGGCTCGGCATGACTAGTTCTGCCACATCAGGCTCAGCGATCTCGCTCTCGTCACCTTTGGGGGTGCCGATGATACGGCGTCCAGCGGCTACATCCAGCCAGAACTGGGAATAGTAATGTGGTCGATCCGAGTCTTTTTCGATCTCTTTTCTTGTCATGTGTGTGCGATCTCCACATCTCGTCTGCTGCCAGGAGCATAGCATACTCCTGCCATACATGAGCACGATGTGGGTGCCGCGCCTCCTTTCGTGTTGAAGACACTTAGTAGTGTCTCCTTCTGAAACGTTTCTGAATACCTTTACAGTGTAGGCATTCTTCTATTACAATGCGTTACGAGCTATGCGTTCCACCTGAGAGTCGCAACGCCGAAATTGCTCCTACCATCATAGAGAGAATAGAAATTGCTGTCAAGAGACCTAAAAATGCTCTGAGGTGGCTCTCTATGCGGCGGGAAGGTATGTCAAGTGCTCATGTGCATGAATTTTTGTGATAGAGTGTTTGCGGGCTTGACGTTGTACCCCTATAATACAAGGAGGGCTTCTACACACCCTTTCTCCGATATTTGTGCATCATATATACGAGATAAAGATCATTCACTGTGAGTTGTTGTTCACTGGTCGCGTTTGCCGCTGTGTAAGAGGTGCCGAAGACTAGTAGGGGAGGAAACCTTTGACGAGGATTCTCGATAGTATTAATAGTCCAGAAGATGTGCGTCGTTTGACTATGGCTCAGATGGAGCAATTGGCGGAAGAGATTCGCCGTGAAATCATTGAAAAGGTCTCTGTAAAGGGTGGGCATCTGGCTCCAAACCTAGGGGTTGTTGAGTTGACAATGGCACTGCATACAGTGTTCCACACGCCCGATGATTTGCTGGTATGGGATATTGGTCACCAAGCATATGTGCATAAATTGTTGACAGGCAGGCGTGATCGCTTCCATACCATACGGCAGTTTGGTGGTCTTTCTGGCTATCTACGTCGTGACGAGAGCGAATATGATGTTTTTGGGGCGAGCCATGCCAGCACCTCCATTTCCGCGGCCCTTGGCCTCGCGGTGGCACGTGACCTGCAAGGCAAGGATTTCAAGGTGGTTGCGATTATTGGGGATGGTGCTTTGACAGGTGGTATGGCGTTAGAGGCAATCAATAATGCGGGTAGCCTCAAAAAAAATCTGATCATTGTGTTGAATGACAACAATAAGTCCATTTCTGATAATGTGGGTGCGTTGCATCATTATCTGAGCAAGGCACGCCAGGTACAGACTAATCCTAGTTATCGACGCTTGCGCGAGATGGCAAAAGGTTCGATAGAGCGCGTCGCGGGCGATAAAATGCGTGAGGTGGCAGGCCGAGCCGAAACGGGCATCAGGCAATTTGTGTTGCCGAGCAAGAGTGGTGCCATCTTTGAGGAACTGGGCTTTAAGTTCTTTGGCCCTTTTGATGGGCATGATATTCCGCAGATGATTGATGTGTTTGAGAATGTGAAAAAGATTGATGGCCCGGTGATTGTGCAGATGGTGACGAAGAAGGGCAAGGGTTGGGAGATTGCTGAGGATGATTCCACCAAGTGGCATGGCCCTGGTGCCTTCGATTTTGTGAATGGCATCATTAAGAAGAATCCTAACGATCCGCCCGCTTATACCGAGGTGTTCGCAAATACGCTGGTAGAAATCGCGGAAAAAGATACCTCCGTTGTGGGGATTACGGCTGCGATGTCCGAGGGCACAGGCCTGAAAAAGATGCAGCAGCGTTTCCCTGATCGCTACTTTGATGTGGGTATCGCGGAACAGCACGCGGTCACCTTTGCGGGCGGCATTGCCGCTGGTGGTATGCGGCCCGTGGTTGCCATCTATTCCACGTTTATGCAACGCGCCTACGATCAGGTGGTCCATGACATCTGTGTGCAAAATCTGCACGTGGTGTTTGCGATGGACCGCGCTGGTATCGTGGGTGAGGACGGCCATACTCAACACGGCGTCTTTGATATCGGCTTTATGCGCGCCATTCCTAATATGAAGGTGATGGCACCAAAGGACGAGGAAGAGCTGCGCCACATGCTCTATACGGCTGTGTATATGGATGGCCCTGTCAGCTTGCGCTATCCACGCGGCAAGGGCGTTGGCACACCGCTGAGTCGTGAACTGCATAAGCTAGAGATCGGGAAGGCTGAGTTGCTCAGTCCAGCAACGCTAGACGAAGCTGAGCAAGCTGATTGTACCGTACTTGCCTATGGCTCAACTGTCGCTCAGGCAGAGGAGGCGGCAAAAGAGTTGGCTAGCGAGGGGTTGCGGGTTGCGGTCGTGAATGCACGCTGGGCCAAACCGCTCGATGAAGAGCTGATTCTGCGCCTAGCCAAGGGTACGCGCCGTCTGGTAACGGTCGAGGATCACGTGGTCGCGGGCGGTTTCGGCAGTGCCGTGCTTGAGTTGCTGGAGCGTAAGGGCATAAAGGGTGTTGACGTGCATGTGATTGGCCTGCCGGACACCTTCGTTGAGCATGGTGCGCCTACCATTCTCAAGGAACTGTACGGCCTCTCATCAGCCCATATCAAGGATGTTGTGCGCTCGATGAGTGGTGCTGGCGAACGCACCCTGGCCCAGTAGTCCATAGGACCCACACGATGCCGTAGGCATCCGTAGGCATCCGTAGGGACCAGCTTCAGCGCGTCCCGTAACCTGTTGGCGAAACGTTTCTCAACGGGTACGGGACGCGCTCAAGCTGGTCCCTACAGCATTTTCCGCACTGTTACCACATTTCGTTATAAACAACATCGTGCCATCCTTACGGGTTTGTGTAGACACACTGTTGTATGTAGAACGTAAAGGTGTCGAGGGCGTGGGGAGGATATTTTGGCTCTTCACCGCTGGTGCCACGGTAGAGATTGAGTGCTTGCTGTATAAGCGCGTGATGTTCCGCTGGCAACACGCGCAGGCCCCAGTTGCCACCCTCATCTTTTGAAAGAATGCTGCCCTCGCGCAGATAAGCATAGATGCGACACGCATTGAGAATAAAATAAGTGGAATTGATGGGTATGTGTTGAAGTGCCCAGTGGAACTCGGAGAAGAGCGCGATTTTGTAGTGTTCAATAGGAACCTCGGGAAATACTTCGCGAATGGGTTTTCCATAGAGGCAGAGGCCGCTATTATTTATAAGGGTGATGTGCATGCTGAGGTCGGCGTCCGTCTTTTTCTCGTCGTTCCAGCTTTGCCATTCTCCATTCTGTATTGTGGCGGAGAGGTCTTCGCGCCATGCTTCGCTGTAATGAAAGTCATAGGGAAGCGGATGGGTGAAGGGATGCATATCTGACTCTACCAAGAAGCTGATCTCAATGGCGTTGGGTGCCATGGAGGTCCGTAACAGCAATTCGGCTATTTTGCGTTTGGTGGAGACGTTCATGCCCTCTGCTGTGACAATCAGCAGATCAATGTCACTGCGGGCAGGGTTGAAGCAGCCCATTGCGAGTGAGCCGTGAAGATAGAGACCGCTAAAATATATGCCAATAATCGCCTGTGCATGTTCACGGAACTGATTGATTTGTGCTCTAACCGCTTCGGGACAGGTAGCCCAACTGTATTGACTCATGCTATACCTCTTTGTCGGCTTGGCTGTAGATAGATCTATACTAAAAGCTAAAGAAGGGTGGGTGGTACTACCTGTAATACTGTTTTGGGGGGAGATTAGAGACAGTGGCATGTATTTTGTATGTTCTGCATTAGATAACTCTATTACCTGAAATGCTGATAATGTATTGATAGCATTAATGCAGTGTCTCGTGGATGTCAGCAGCACGTCTTACTTCAAGCAGTGGTAAGCCTGTATCGCGTATTTTTGTGAGTATGCCGAATAAGGCGGCCTGATCTGCGATGTTGCCGAGAAGAATGCTCTCGCCTTGTGCGTTATGGCTGATAAGTAGGCCATCAAACCACTCCGATAGGCAAGAAGATGGAGTGCTGTGCCCATTCACTGAGCAGTGTGGTTTTGCCAAAACCCGTGGGGGCAGCTATGAGCGTGAGCGGATGCGCGCTGGCTGTTTGAAGCCGTTGTAGTAAAGAAGGACGCGTGATACTATCAGAGCGAGCAGGTGGAATCGTCAGCTTTGTATTTAGGAGAAATTGGTTCGTATGATGCTCTTCCATAATTCCTTCTTGAGCGTGAAATGTTATCCTATTTTATGCTTATAATACTCTTTATGAAGAGGGTATGTCACTCTTCGCTTTTAAGTTCTGGTAAAGAGGAAATTGTACGATGGCGCAGGCATTACAAGATGTCACCTTCCCTTCTGGGAATATACAACTGACGGGGGTACTCGCTCGTCCCGATGGCGAGGGAACTTTCCCTGCGGTGGTGATTATACACGAAATATTTGGGCTTAACGATAATATGAGAGACATTGCGCGTCGTTTTGCCGACGCGGGCTATGTCGCCTTGGCGGTTGACCTGTTCGCGGGGCGGAACCGCCTTATTTGCATGTTTCGTTTCTTTGGGCAGTTGCAGACGAAGCCACTGCACAATAGCAGCATCGATGATTTGAAGGCGTCGCTGACCTACCTGGCGGGTCAGCAAGGGGTGGATGAAGCACGTTTGGGGGCGATTGGCTTCTGCATGGGCGGCGGTTTCGCGACGGCGTGGGCATGCACCGACAACCGCCTCAAAGTGGTTGCACCGTTCTATGGGTTGAGCCCCAAGCCGATTGAGGCGGTGGAACGCGCGTGTCCGGTGGTTGGCTCTTATCCGACCAACGATTTTACAACCAGTCATGCACATAAACTGGATGATGCCCTGGAACGCTATCATATTCCACATGATATTAAGATTTATCCAGGTACACGTCACTCATTTTTCAATGATCAGGGACGCACGTTTCACGCCGAGGCCGCGCAAGACTCCTGGCAGCGAGTGCTGGCATTTTTTAGTGAACATATAGGAGCATCAGCATAGTCGTGAGCAGAGGGGAGCCTGGTCAGGTTCCCCTCTGCTCACGACTATGCTGATGCTCCTATATATTATTTGTCATGTATGCTGTTTGGCGCGTTGTTGTTGTAGGCGGCTTTGCAACAGGACCACGACGAGCAGGAATATGCCACGGATGACATCTTGCCAGAATGAATTAAGATAAAGTCCGCCACCATGATCCAGCGTATAATTATTCTCGAGTTGCAGTATCTCAACAATTGTGCCTAACAACAATGAACCTATTAATGTGCCAAATATTGAGCCAACGCCACCAGTTAAGAGCGTGCCGCCTACTACTACTGCCGCAATCGCGATCAACTCCCAGCCGCTACCCTCGGTGGCCGAGCCACCATTCAGATTGATGGATAGCAACACACCAACGAGGCCAGAAAGTGTGCCACTGAGGGTGTAAACGAGAAAGATTGTGCGTCTCACAGGTAGGCCCATCAGTCGCGCAGCCTCAGCGTTGCCACCGATGGCTAATACGTAGCGACCAAAACGGGTATAACGCAGCACAAACATACCGATGAGAAAGGCGATCAGCAAGAGCGGAACGGTGAAGGGTAGCGGTGGATTCAGGAAACCATTGCCCACTGTTGTTCCTGCGATGGTAGTAAAATCACTCTTTGGGTCGATATTAATGCTGGCTGCATCATTGATGAGTCTGAGCGCGATGCCACGTACAATGTATAAGATTGCTAATGTGGCAATAAATGGCGGCACACGCATCCAGGCGACGGCAAAGCCATTCACCGTACCCACTAGTGTACCAACAATCAGCGCGCAGATCAGGGCAACAAAGAAACCATGCGGGCTAGTAAGGGCAACAACAACACTGGCAAGCGCGGCAATCCCGCCGACCGAGAGGTCAATTCCGCCAGTCATAATCACAAACGTCATGCCCAGGGCGATGAGACCAAACTGCGCATTGAAATTCAGTACGCTATCAATAGTGATGGCATCGAAATTGTCATAACGAATGAAACTAAAGGTCACGACGATGATGAGCGCGATCAGAGCACCCTGCCCTCTTAAAATACCCCCTAAAAACTCCCTCATCATGGGCAGACGGGCTTTGAACTGCCCGACACGCGTTGTGGCTACGACAGACTCTATCGGAGCCGTGGTGTCCGGCTGCGGTGAAACCTTTGGCATACATGCATCCTCCAAAATCACAGGTGGTGCCAACTCACTTGGTGGCACACGGTTGTCCCTCAATGGGTGTTGCTATGCTTTGCGCTGACGCTGGAGAAAGACAGCCAACACGATCAGTAGACCAATGATGACACTGGCAATATCGTCTGGCACATTGAGCGAGACCACCGTTTGACGGATAAGCTGAATGAAGATGGCACCAATGACCGTACCCAGGATGGTCGCACGTCCACCAGTTAGTGCGGTGCCGCCAACCGCGACCGCCGCAATCGCATCAAGTTCTTTGCCTAATCCATCAGTGACAGGGTTAGCAGCGGAATCAAAGGCGATAAACGCTAAGCCAGCTATTCCGGCAAGTAAGCCACTGATGCCGTAGACAATGATCAGTATCCGGTTCACTGGCACACCAGCGAGTCGTGCCGCTGCTTGATTGCCCCCCACGGAAAGCAGGTAGCGGCTAAATGCCGTGGAGTGCATCAGCCAGGTGAAAATTGCGACAATGACAACCATAAGAATGATTTGCTTCGGGAGGAAGCCGAAAACATTCCCACTGAGCCAACTCACAATGGGGGCACTCAAGAACGCGAACTGGAAACCATTGACCATGACCTCTGCAATTCCACGGACGGTAATCAGCGAGATGAGCGTAGCAACAATAGGTTGTACTTTGAAACGGGTGACGAGCATGCCATTAAAGGTGCCGATCAAGGCAGCAACGGCTAAGGCAATCGGGATGGCGACAATGGTACCAAGCACAATATTTGTAATGCCGAACAATTTTCCGCTAAAAATCAGGTACGTCAGTACGCCTGTCAGTCCCATGATCGAGCCAACCGAGATGTCAATGCCGCCAGTCGCAATCACCAGGGTCATGCCCACACCGAGAATGAGGGTCGGAGTCACATGCACCAACAGATCGGTTATGGCAATCACCGAATTAAATTGTCTCGTGAAAATAAGGTTGAAGAGGATGAGCACGATCAGTGCGATCAGTGCCCCATAGTCCTGTCCAATAGTGCGTAGTTCCTGCGGCAAAAAACCACGTGCTTTCAGTGCGCTCAAACGCTGATCGAAGCGAATCATAAGTTCTCTCCTGCGGTAAGTGGCGTATCACTATGCGCCATAGCGGTTAAGACCGCGTCTTGGCTTAGTCCCTCACGAGAAAAGTCGGCGACCGTGGTGCCATCGTGTAATACGACCACATGATCACTGCCTTCCATGATCTCTTCGAGTTCGGAGGAGATAAGCAATACGCCCATGCCCGCGACCGCCAATTCCTCAACAAGCTTTTGAATCTCGCCCTTCGCTCCAACATCAATGCCGCGTGTCGGCTCATCAAGCAAGAGCAAGCGGGGATTGAGACAGAGCCAGCGTGCCAGCAAGACCTTTTGTTGATTGCCACCTGAGAGTTCACGTATCTTTTGATTCGGCCCAGATGTTTTGATGCCTAAGCGTTGAATAAAGCGTTGCACGATCTCTTCTTGCTGCTTGCGATCAACAATGCCGTAGCGTGTCAAGGTGGGCAGTGCTGCCAGGGTGAGGTTTTCGCGCACGGAGAGGTCTGGAATAATGCCATCAATCTTGCGGTCTTCTGAACAAAAACCAATGCCAGCACGGATGGCATCTTCGGGTGTGCGGAAATGAACTTCTTTGCCGTCAATGGCAATCGTGCCAGCATCGATGCTATCAGCACCAAAAACGGCACGCGCAACCTCGCTGCGGCCAGAGCCAAGCAAGCCAGCCAGACCAACAATCTCGCCCGCGTACACCTTCAGACTGGCATTTTGCAGCTTGCGACCCTCACGGAGACCTGTAGCATCGAGGAGCACTTCCTGGCTGGCATGGTGGCGGCTCACGTCAAAACTCGTTTGGCCGCTGCGTTGTACAATGCCTAAATCTTTGCCAAGCATCTTTGCCACTAACTCAAGTTTGCTGATCGTATTGATGGGTCGCTCATCGACTGTAGAGCCATCGCGCAAAATGGTGATGCCATCGCAAATCTGATACAACTCGTCGAGGCGATGACTGACAAAGATGGTTGCAACGCCCTCGGCTTTCAACTGGCGAATAATGGTAAAGAGCGTGGCGACTTCGTCATCGTTCAGTGAAGAGGTGGGTTCATCCATGATGACAAGCTTGCTCTTGAAGGAAATAGCGCGGGCAATTGCCACCATTTGTTGGGTAGCAATGTTGTAGGTATTGAGAGGTTTTGTCACGTCAAGCGAGAGATGCAAACGCTCAAGCAGAGCATGGGCCTCGACGTGCATTTTGCGCCAATCGAGCAGACCCCAGTGAAAGAGTTCACGCCCCAAAAAAATATTCTCGGCCACACTACGGAACGGCACAAGATTGATCTCTTGATAGATTGTGCTAATGCCTTCGCGTTGGGCCTGTTGTGGTGATTGGAACGTTCTGGCTTGTCCATCAAAGAGAATCGTGCCCTCATCACTGTTGTATACGCCCGTGAGCACTTTAATGAGGGTAGATTTACCCGCACCATTCTCGCCAATAAGTGCATGGACTTCGCCTCGTGTCACATGGATATAGGCATCAGAGAGTGCAACAGAGCCAGGGAAGTGCTTGGTGATGTGCTCCATTTGCAGGAGCATCGTGTTTTCTTCCATGAACTACCTCTCGAAGCGTTACTGTATTTTCAGAGATACCTCAAAATGAGTAGAGAGTAACGCACTAATGAGACCGTTTGAGGCATCGTTCCAGTGCCCCATGACACTGGAACGATGCAAGAGAGAGGGAGAGCAGATTAGAACGCGTCGGGGAGGTAGGCCGCCGCAGAACCATCAGCTAACTTAAAGACTTTATCTGGCTGAACGACCCACGCTGGAAGGTCTTGACCCTTGATGTATTGATCGAGGGTTTGGAAGACCAGTGGGCCAAGGCGTGGATTAGACTGCACTACTGCGTACTCTTCACCAGCGACTACAAGATTGATAGCATCCTTCGTGCCGTCGATAGAGACGACTTTGATATCCTGGCCTGGGTGTTTACCAGCCGCTTTCAGCGCGGTGATAGCACCAATAGCCATCTCGTCGTTATGGGCAAAGACGCCCTTGATGTTGGGGTACTGCTGAATGAGGGTCGCCATCACCTGCTGACCCGTGGCACGTGAGAAATTGGCGGTCTGTTCAGCGACGATTTTAATGCCCGGTGCCTTCGTGGTCAGTTCGCCATCAAAGCCACCACCACGCAGAATGGCGGGAGAAGAGCCAGTGGTACCGCTCAACTCGACGATAGTTGCCTTCGCAGCAGGGCCACCGAGAGCCTCGATGAGTGCATCGGCGGCTAGAACACCCTGCTTTTGGAAATCAGAACCAACAAAGGTGGCGAAATCGCGACCAGGAGTAGCCATGCTCTCATTGACATCACGATCAACAACGATGACAGGAATACAGGCTTTACGGGCGGCAAGGATCGTGCTGACTTCAGCATCTTCGGTATGGGGATCGACCAGCAAGACATCAGGGCGATCATTGATCAGATTTTGAATGTCCTGTACTTGCTGAACATCCGAATTATTGGCGTTCGTTTTCAATAACTGGAAGCCATGCTGGGTGGCGGCTTGCTCGATGCTCGCTTCTTCAGCAAAACGCCAAGCGCCATCAAGCGCATTTTGCGACCATGCAACCTTATGAGCACTTGTCAGTTTGACCAACTGTGTATTGCTGCCAGCGTTGCAGCCAGGATGAATGCTCGTGGTGGTACTCGTGCCACCGCCACCACTACTGCCGCCGCACGCGGCAAGAGCCATGCTTAGGAGTGTGATGATGCCAATGTTTGTCAAGAAAGACCGTTTGAGCGAAGACCAGGAGAGATGCATCAGGAACCAACCTTTCAAATAAACGACAACGTTGTCCAGTGAACTATATGAACTTCCTTTCGGCGGAAGCTAATTCGCTACGTTCTTGAGCAATGAGCGAGAAAGACAGTGTGAGTCGAGAATGGCTGAGATGCTGGCATGGGTTGAAGGGCTTCTGACCCTAATCCGACCCTTAAAAGAAAGTCCTCACCTCCTTTTGGCTGGTATCGGCTAGTAGATTCCTCTTTGATGTGTGATAAGAACGCTACGCGGTTGCAGTGTGATGCTAAAAAATCACCTTGCTGTAACGAATACACAGGAGTATGTCCGCTCATTGGGACATACGGTAAGACCCGAAAACTATGTTTTGACAGCTAAAAAACAGGGTCAAGTGGATATTGAGTTCTCAATGAAACGAGCATAGCACACAAATGAGCATTTGTCAAGAATTTTGGCTGTCATTCGCGCAAAATTTTGCGCGAATGAGCATGCTTGTTGTAGCATTTATCGTGTATAATCATGATATGGAAGCCAGACACAACCATACATACAGCAAAAAATAATTGCGGGAGAGTGCATCATGATAAACGGCACGAAGCGGTCTGATCTTATTTTGGATGAGCTTTTGCGTAATGGACGGATCACGGTGGAAGACCTGAGCCAGCAGTTGCAAGTGAACTCTTCTACCATTCGACGCGACCTGGAACGTATGGAACGCCAAAATTTGCTACGCCGTGTGCATGGGGGGGCCGTGCCAGTCGATACACTAGCGTATAGCACCTATGCCTATGATTTGACGTTTCAGGAAAATATGGGTAAGCAGGTGGAAGAGAAATCGCGTATTGCGCTGGCTGCGGCGCATTTGATCGAACCAGGAGATACGATCGCGCTTTCACCCGGCACGACAACTACCTATCTTGCCCGTAGCATTCGGCACTTACAGATACAGAATCTGACGGTGATTACCAATGCGGTCAACATTGCCATGGAACTTAGTGGATTGCCTGGTGTGAACTTGACCCTGACTGGTGGGCTGCTCCTATCTGATTTCTTTGCGCTAGTTGGCCCGTTGGCTGAGCAGAGTCTCACACAGATGTTTGTCACGAAGGCCTTCGTGGGTGTGACTGGTTTGAGTCTTGAGTATGGCCTGACTGGTCCAAACCAACTTGAGGCCCACACACACCGTGTGACATTGCAGCGTGCGAAGCGCACAATATTGTTGGCAGATCACAGCAAATTAGGGCGGGTGGCACTGCATCATGTCGCTCCAATTACGGCTATGCACACCTTAGTCACCGACGATCAGGCAGCACCAGAATTTCTGGCCTCACTGAAAGCACTGGGCATTGAGGTACATATCGCCTGATGAATAGGCATATTACTACGTTTTATAAATTGTATAAACGCGCAAAAATTTTGCGCGAATGAGCATTGACAATACGCGATTTGGGCATGTATACTTTTTGTTAAAGGACAACTTGTCTGCTCAATGAAGGGAAGGGGTTCATGAAAATACTTGTTACGGGTGGGGCTGGTTATATCGGTTCGCATACAGTACGCGAATTACTACATCGTGGCTATGATGTTGTTGTGTTGGATACGTTGGAGCGTGGCTACAGGCAAGCCGTTTTAGATGAGGCGCGCTTTGTGCGAGGGGATATCGCGGATAAAGCATTACTTCAGCAGATATTTCGTGAGGAAGCACCCGGAGCCGTGATGCATTTCGCCGCCTATAAAGCACCTGGCGAGTCGATGCAACAGCCTGCGATGTACTTCCGCAACAACGTGTGTGGTCTACTGACGCTGCTGGAGACGATGGCGGAGGCGCACATCGGCTATTGTGTTTTCTCTTCTAGCTGCTCTATTTTTGGTAATCCGGCGCGTCTGCCCGTGACAGAAGAGGACGTATTTGCTCCCGAAAGCGTGTATGGTGAGAGCAAACTCATGGGTGAAACACTGCTGAAATGGTTTGAGCGCGTTCATGACATAAAATATGTTGCATTACGCTATTTCAATGCGGCGGGTGCCTCGCTGGATAACAGAATTGGCGAGGATTGGCACATGACCTCGAACCTCATTCCACTGGTGATGAAGGCAGCTCTAGGCAAGGCACCAGCGGTCAAAATTTTTGGCACTGATTATCCCACTCCTGATGGTACGGCTATTCGTGATTATATTCACGTCGTTGACCTTGCAAGGGCGCACATTGATGCCCTGGAACATATCATCTTGACGCAGCGTAGCACGGCATATAACCTGGGGACAGGGCAGGGAAGTACGGTGCGGCAGGTGGTTGACATGGTGAAGGCTGTAAGTGGAGTGGATTTTCCTGTTGAGCTTGCGCCAAGGCGTGCTGGTGATCCCGCCGCTATCTGGGCTGATAACAGCAAAGCTGTGCGCGAGTTGGGATGGAAAACGCGCTATGATTTAGAGACCATTGTACAAACCGCATGGCGTTGGCACCGTACGCATCCCAATAGTTTCGCTAAGGAGGTAGCATGAGCGCGACGGAAGCACGCCGATTGGCCGCGTGGGAGGAGCGCTGGCATCCCTTACGCGAGGAGTGGGTGATTATTGCTGCACATCGTCAAAACCGTCCCTGGATTGGCGCAACCGTCGCTGATACAACTACTGTTACCCCCTCCTATGTGGATGACTGCTATCTCTGTCCCGGCAATGTGCGCGTGAGTGGCGTTCACAACCCGCACTATCAGACGACATTTGTGTTTGACAACGATCATCCCTGTGTTGGGCAGGAGGCACCGGAGCCGGTGATACCTCCAGCGCCCACGCCCTATCGTGTGCGGCGCGCACAAGGCCACGCGCGCGTTATTTGTTATAGCCCCCGTCATAATCTCACGATGGCAGAGATGCCAGAAGCGGCCATCGCGGAAATCGCTCAGGTATGGCAACAGCAGACGTTTGATCTGGGTAGCTATCCTTATGTCAAGCACGTGCTCTGCTTCGAGAACAAGGGCGAGATCGTGGGGGTCTCAAATCCTCATCCACATGGCCAGGTCTACGCCACCAACATCGTGTTCAAGACTACGGAAACGGAGTTGGCCGCGTCCCAACGCTATCTGCTGGAAACGGGACATACGCTTTTTACTGCTATTATTGCCGCTGAACAGCAAGATGGGCGGCGTATTCTGTATGAAGACGAGTATGCGATTGCCTTTGTGCCCTACTTTGCCCGCTACGCGTATGAGGTGTATGTCGCGCCAAAACGACGTGTTGCTCATAGCTATGAATTGCATGATGTGGAGGTGCAGGCACTGGCACGGGCATTGAAAAATGTCACCGTGCGGTTCGACAATCTCTGGCAGATGTCGTTTCCTTACGTAATGGCTCTGCACCAGGCTCCAACAGAGGATGAAGATTATCGTAGCATGCATTTTTTTATCGCCTTTCATCCACCCTTTCGCCTCCCAAATGTGCTCAAGTATCTGGCGGGGCCAGAGATTGGCGGTGGCAACTTTGTCAGTGATACCCTGCCTGAAGAAAAGGCGACGGAATTGTTGGCATTACCAACTACCCTTTACAAAGAAACGGGGCGTGGGCAATGATACGAAATGCACAAGCATTGCTAACTTCCATTCGTGGCATTCACGCTGCTATTCGTGACCGCGTCGTGCAGGCGTGTGAGCAGATGTCTATAGAGCACCTTGCTAGCGTGGTTGGCGAGCAGGCAGGGGATACAATCTTTGCGATTGATCGCATCTCTGAGGAGGTGTTGCTTTCCCATTTCGCGCAGTTGGGGCAGGATTGGTCATTTGTGCTGATCGCGGAGGGGCTGGGCGAGGATGGCACAAGGGTGTTTCCCGCGGGAACGGAGCCAGAGCAGGCGGAGCTACGCATCCTTGTCGACCCCATTGATGGGACGCGTGGTGTGATGTATCAGAAACGGTCTGCCTGGATACTCACGGGGGTTGCCCCCAATCGTGGGCCGCTAACGAACTTAGCCGATATTGAACTGGCAGTACAAACGGAGGTTCCTCTAGTAAAACAACATCTCAGCGATAGCTTCTGGGCGATCCGTGGGCAGGGCGTCGGTGGCGAACGTTTCAATCGCTTGACTGGTGAGGCGCATAGCTTGTCGGCGCGACCATCGCAGGCACAAACAATTGCACAGGGCTATGGCAATATTGCGCGTTTCTTTCCTGGTGGGCGCGCTGAACTGGCCGCACTTGATGATGCGATCATCGAGCAGGTGCTTGGGCCAACGCAACCGGGGAAGGTACTGGCTTTTGAAGATCAATATATTTGTAGCGGCGGGCAGTTGTATGAACTTCTGATGGGCCATGATCGCTGGCTGGCTGATCTGCGTCCATTGATACCCGCGCTGCAACGTTCTGGCCTGTGTTGTCATCCCTATGATCTGTGTACCGAATTGATTGCACGCGAGGCCGGGCTGATTATCACCGATGAGCATGAGCAACGGTTGCATACACCACTGGATGTCACTACTGACACGGCATGGATGGGCTATGCGAATAGGGCAATTTACCAACAAGTTGCTCCTGTGCTGCATGAACTGTTGGTGCAACGTCACTTCCTTGATAGCCATGAGGATAGCAATGGAGCGGTGAAAGGAGCGTAGTATGTGGCACTATTCATCCCTTTTCCATCGCCATGACGCCGATATGGAACGTTTTCTCGCGCAGGTGAATGGCTCGGCAGATTTCTTTACGTCAGAGGCCCCTGTGTATGTGGCGCGTGCCCCCGGTCGGCTTGATCTGATGGGGGGCATTGCTGATTACTCTGGCTCGCTCGTGCTAGAGATGCCGCTGGCGGTGGCTACGATGGTGGCGGCACAGGCGGTTGCGGAACCCTCCATTACTATTTTGAGTACAACGGCGGCGGAAATTGGCGGCGTTGCGTGTGTGACGCTGCCACGCGAGTTGCTGTATCCAACGAGTGAGGCTTTAGAGTATGCCCACGCACATCAGCTGCTGACGGCTGACTCGCAACAGGCGTGGGCGGCCTATGGGATGGGTGTGCTGGTGGTGTTACAGCGCGAGCTCAACCTTGTGTTGCCGCAAGGTGTCCGCATGATGGTGCATTGCGAGGTGCCGATTGGCAAGGGCGTGAGTTCGTCAGCTGCCCTAGAGGTGGCGACGATGCAAGCGGTGTGTGCGCTCCTCGGTAAAAAGCTGGATGGGCCAACATTGGCTATTTTATGTCAGAAGGTGGAAAATTTCGTCGTGGGTGCGCCCTGTGGCCTGATGGATCAGATGACCAGTGCCTGTGGTGAACAGGATTGCTTGTTAGCTCTGTTGTGTCAGCCTGCGGAACTGCTGGCACCTGTGCGCTTGCCAGTGCAGCTGGAGGTGTGGGGTATCGATTCGGGTGTGCGCCATGCGGTCACAGGCAGTGATTATGCGGGTGTGCGTATTGGGGCGTTCATGGGCTATCGGATTCTCGCCGAACATGTTGGTATGACGGTGACGCCTTATGGTGAGCAGTATGTGGAGGTTCGTGATCCGCTATGGAGTGGCTATCTGGCCAACATTACGCCCTCGCAGTGGGAAATGAGCTATCGTGATGTGGTGCCTGTGTCGCTGGGTGGCAAAGAATTTCTTGCACGCTATCACGGCTCAACTGATGTAGTGACACGCATCGACCCCGAACGTGTGTATGCTGTGCGTCAGGCTACGGCGCATCCTATTTATGAACATCATCGCACGCAACTCTTCAAGACGCTGTTGCAAAGTTCTGCGTTGGGCGAGGAGCAACTGCTGTTGCTCGGCGAACTGATGTATCAATCCCATGCCAGCTATAGTGCGTGCGGCATAGGCTCTGGCGGAACTGATCGGCTGGTGTCGATGGTACGTGCCGCTGGGCCTGCGGCGGACCTCTATGGTGCGAAGATTACTGGCGGTGGTAGTGGCGGCACAGTTGCTGTGCTGGCGCGGCGCGGCTCTGCGGCAGCCATTCAACGGATTGTGGCAGCCTATGAGCAGGAGATAGGCCGTGCTGTGATGCTTCTCAGTGGTTCTTCCCCTGGGGCTGCTACCTGGGGCGTGGTGCAGTTGGCTGGAACCAATGAGTAACCTCATACGTGTAACATATGAAACCTAGCCTAAAGGATAGGCATATCTTACCGTAGTAATGCTTGCTTATCCTTAGAGATAAGGAGTGTTGCATATGAGCATAGGGATGTGGCGATGCTATATCGCTGAATTTGTGGGAACATGCGCTTTGGTGTTTGCGGGCACGACGATGCGTGCGATGGTGGGGGGTGAGACGCATGATTTCGCTGGTGTGTTGCTGGTACATATGGCCTTTAGTTTTACCATTGTGGCTATGACCTATTCTTTAGCTACAATATCTGGTGCTCACTTTAACCCCGCGATCACCTTTGGCTTCGCGCTCACTCGTCATTTCCCCAAGCGATACGTTCTGCCCTATTGGATCGCGCAGTTTACAGGTGCGACGTTTGCCAGCTTCCTGACCTTTTTGCTGATTCCACAACAGGAGATGATTGCTCACTTTGGCGCGAATAAGCCCCAAATCGGCTATCCACAGGCGGTGGGAGTAGAAATCATTCTGACCTTTTTGCTGATGTTTGTGGGGATGGCAACTGGCACTGACCGCCGCGTCAATCGTTGGGTGACAGGCATATCAGTAGGGTTGACGGTGCTGATGGCTGGCTTGGTGGGGAACTTTCTGACGGGCGGCAGTATGAATCCCGCGCGTAGCCTGGGACCCGCTCTTTTCGCAGGTAGTGAAGCTTTGCGCACGTATTGGATTTATGTCGTGGGGCCAATTCTCGGTGCAACAATAGCCTCGTTGCTGTATGAGTTTTTACGCAGCGATAAAAGCGCGGCGAAATGTGTGCCGGAAGAGATGAAGTCCGTCATGGGTACGGTTTCGCTACCACCAGTGAAGAAGGAGGTAGAGGCTGAGAAGAAGGAGGTAGAGGCTGAGAAGCAGGCTGTGTGATATATACTATCAAGCCGTTTGGCTTGATTTGTTGCGAGAGGGTTCTGGTTTTCTATTCACTCGTCTGTCTCGGAGCTTCTCCCATATGGTGCGTAACATTTTGACATCGTTGGTACTTAGGCCTAGTGCGTCTTTTAATAACACCTGGTCGGTGATATCGAGGGCGGCATAAATGTTGCCTATGCGGAGCAATTTGTCCAACTCGTTTATATCCAGCTTTTCTGCTCCAAGGAGAGGTAGCGGAAGTCTCTCAGCTTCGTTTGGTTCAAGTTCAAGTACACCACCACCATAACTACGGCCTGTAATTTCTGAGTAAGCAAAGGTCAACGAATTAAGAAAAGCAACTGTGAGCGTTCGCGCTGACGTTCCGTTTTTGAGTTTGATACGATGAATAGTATCTGTACATGTTGCCTCTGCTGCGTTAAGGATAATTCTTGGATAGTGATGGATTTGACGGAGCATGAAGGCATGCGGCGTCCAGACCGAAGGTACGACATACCAAGGATTGCGTATTCTGCACTTGTAGCCTGTGTGCATGCCTTTTTCTTCACCGCTCATCACATATGTTTTTAGTTCATCAGGTAACTGTGGAAAGGAAACACTGGGCATGCGTAGCAGGAATGAAGGTGATTGATTTTCTACATTAGCTCTCCAGTCACATTCAGAAAAGAGCAGCCCAGGTAGTTGAGCGGAGCGACCAACAAGACGATGAATATATGGAGTGAGCGCGTGCTGTTCTACTTGCTGCTGAGTGAGCACAAAAAATTCGTTAAGCCCTGTAACGATGCCTACATCAACATCCATGACATAGCCAGCTCGTGTCAATCCTTCATGCTCTTTTAAAACACGGAGTAGCCGAAGTTCCTCTTCATTCAGAAAATACATCGTCCATTTTTCTGTGGAGTGGTCCATTTCCTTCAATTGCGTTTTGTGTAAGGCACCATTTTGATAAACTACCAACTCGGTGATTCCATCAAGCTCAATAGTTCTAATGCCGGTATGCTCACCGCCATTTTTTTCGCCGAGAAACAAAACGATTTCCTGTTGAATACCGTCGAAGACGAGCTTTTTGAAGGTAACAAGTGTAATAGAGCGATAGTATTGACTGAGGAAATAGCGTAACTCCGCTGCATAATTGACCTGTAACAATTCGGCGGGAATAACCATTGCTAACCTGCCGGTGTCATTCAAGAGTAGTGTAGAGGCGACGAGAAAGGGAACCCAAGAGTTCGTCAGCCGCGATGGATGAAGTCCGGCCAGTTGCATGAAATAGAAGGCAAACTTCCGTTGTTCTTCGGGAAAGTTTTGATAACGGATAAACGGCGGATTGCCGATAATAGCATCAAATGCACGTTTGTTGGCTAAATGTGCATAGCAGTAAGTAAAGAAATCATCGTTTTGAATAAATGTTTTGGTAGACATGCCGCTCATAGCTTGTATACGTTGATTGGCTTTTTCTGCTTCTTGTGGATCAAATTCTATTCCTTGAAGCAGTGTTGGTAATGCAGTCGGTGTCGCTCCACGCTTTAAGAGCACCTCAGCCGCTGCTTGCAGAATATTGCCATCGCCACAACTAGGCTCTAGTACCTGGCTAGTTGCTGTTTGAATTGCCCACTGCGCAATAAAGTCGGCTATTGGCTTGGGGGTGTAATATCCCCCGCGGAGCTTTTGGTACGTTGCTACTGGTTTCATATAAATTCCCCGATGCTGTTTAGAATCTTCCCTATCCACCATTATTAATACGTATACATTTCCTATTAGAGGAAATATTCATGTTGTGATAAGAACATTTGGTCTTGACTCATGTAGTGGTATCTTATCACATATGAGTTTCTTTGTTGAGTATGCTTACTCAGCATGAGGCGGAAGTCCTTTATAACGACTCACATATGCTGCTTCTACTTGTTCTGAAAATTTTTCTATCCTTAAAGGCGAGGAAAAAGTAGGTGCTGTTGCATCTAATGAGCCATCGCTGGGATTCCAAAGAACAAAAGAAATGGTTTCTGCCATATATAACGGCCCATCCACACTTGTTCTTCTTGCTAGGCGTTCAAGTGTTTCGATCATGGCCTTTTTGCGTGATAAGGAGACGCAAGGTTCTGGGCAAATAACCATAAAGGCAACAACGGCATGAGGAAAACGGCTGTGTACAGTAGTAGCTTCTGTTGCTAGATCGTTAATCATGTTTTGCCAGTTTTTGCCTACACTTTTTGCATCATTCAATGTTTTCGTATCATAAGCAAAGCGGACGCCATCGGGCCGATAGCCAACATCGAAGTTTTGAGGGCGGACGCCACCAATAATTCTGACTGGACCTACTTCAACACAATCGGGTAGAGCAGGAATAAGGGCTACGGAGTTAGGGGTGATGATCGGAATGCCACCTAACATTTGAGCTAGTGCGTGCCCAATTGCAGTATCAAATAACTTACCCAGGTCTCCAGAAGAGTACGGTGGGGTTCGACTAAGACTTTGATTATTGCTCGCCCAAGTTTTACCAAAGAGAGCTAGCTCAGTTTGATTAATGGCTATGGGCGGCATCGATGTTAAACTTGCCACTATAAACTATCTCCTCGACATATCCTATCTCAGTTGGGGAGATGGTTTTTAAATACCTATCTCCCCTCGCTTTCCATTTATTCCCCAATAGCTTCCAATAGTTCGCGGAGGAACAGTTCGGCGTCGGTGACGAGACCGGCAGCTTGGTGGCTGCCACGGTCGGCCAGCTTGGTAACGACGGCTGGGTTGATATCGACGACGACGGTCCGCACTGTCGCTGGCAGCAGGTTGCCGGTGGCAATGGCATGGAGCATGGAGGCAACCATGATCGCCATCTCAACCCCTTGCACTTCTTGACGCATGCTGCGTTGTGCCTCTTGCATGTCTGCGATGACGCCGGGCATGGGGCCATCGTCGCGGATGGAGCCAGCTAAGACCATCGGCAGGTTCCGTTTGAAGGCTTCGTAGGTGATGCCTTCGCGCAGCAAGCCCACTTCGATGGCCTTTTCGAGCGAGCCGATGCCGCGAATGGCGTTGATGGCGCGCAGATGGTTACGGTGTCCACCCTCGACCTGTTCGCCGGTGCGGAGATCGACGCCGAGCGAGGTGCCGAACATGGCCGATTCGATGTCGTGTGTGACAATCGCGTTGCCACCAAAGATGACCTGCACATAACCTCTGCGAATGAGTTCGGCGACATAGCGACCCGCACCAGTGTGGATGACCGCTGGCCCAAGCACAAACAGAATCTTACCGCCGTGTGCGCGCACCTCTTTCATGTTGCGTGCGATCTCATGAATTGCCAGAACCTTGACCTTTTCTGAGGAAACGTTGCTCTGCATAAAGGCGAAGGCTTCGCGACCACGCACGCGCTCGAAGGGATGAACGCGGATACCATTATGGCCGATGACTACTTGGTCGCCAATGCTTACCAAGTGCATAGGTTTGCAAGAGGCGTATCTCTTCTCCTTCTCGATGACGATTGCCACGTCCATTTCGATGTTATCGACGGTGACCCATTGTCCGTATAGGCGCACCTGAGTGGGCAGGTTAGTAGTTGAATAAAACTTTGCTGGCAGGACGCCGTCTTGTTCAACCGCGATGGTGTGGACATCTTCCGCGTCCATCAGAACGGCCCCTAATTGCTGCAATTCGGAGAGGATACGTTCCAGTACTTCATCGTTGGGGGCTTCGACGTTGAGACGAATATAGCTCTGCTCGTCCTTGCTGGCACCGACGCGCATCTCTTCCACGGTGAAGTTGCCGCCACGGTCCATGATGGCATCCCATGCTTTCGGCAAGGTCCACGAGTCAATGATGTGTCCGCTCAATTCAATTCGTTCATGTGACATCTGCTTTTCCTTTATGTATTGTGTTATTTGTTGCGCCCAACGGGACAAATAGGCTGGAAGGCGCACGTGCGACATTTCGCGGCACGCTGATTTTTTAATGGCGGTGGTTCGCGCTCACTGCAACGCGCCATGTCACCGAGCAGGCGAATCACTTTTTTGCGTAATGCTGGCGTGTACTCAATCGTGAACTCGCAGTCGGCGTAGCGCAGGATGCCATGGGTCGGGGCCTGCTCAAAATAGTCTTCTAGGATAAGGCAATAGGCCGCGATTTGTACCTCATGATTGCTGTAAGGCGCGGTGGCGTCCAGCACGTTCAGTTTCAACTCAAGGGGTACAGGGCGACCATCGGGCAATTGTACGACATAATCGGGCTTACCCATCAGTGGATATTGGCTCGATGACAGCGTTTCACCCTGGCCGTCAGCGTCCTCGTATACGAGTTCGCCTGTGGGCAGACCAAGCACACGGCGGCGTTCCTCGACCAAGCGGTGCCGCTGTGTCTGCCGCTCGTTGAGCAGCATAATAAACAGCGCGAGCGCGACCAGAAGGAGTACTAGGCCAATAGGGAGGAGCACGCCACTCATCGTATCACCGCTCCCGCCACGATCAATAACAGGGCGAGGACAAGAATGATGAGGGCAATCAGAATGAGACGGCGTGTATATGCGCCTCGCGCTGGCACTGGAATACGTTCCTCTTCCAGTTCTGCCACCTCTTCGGCGTGTTCCGCATGTTGCTGCCGCCCCTTTTCAAAGGCACCGCGCCGCACTAATAATTGTTCGATCATCTGGTACTCTGGTATCGCGGGAGCCTGAGCCCCATGCTGATGCTCTAGCTTGACGAGATGGGCGAACAGTTCTTCCGTGTCGGCCTGGGCCGCGGCCTCAAACTGCTGATACCACCAGACGAGTGGGCAATATTCAAACTCGGCCACCTCACTTGCAGTAAAGAGGTGCGAGTTCTGTTGTGGTGATTGCTCTTGCCGTTTTTGCATATCTGTACGTGTTCCGTGTCCCGTTATCGGAATGTAATTTATCGCTCGTGAGCGCATGAATTGCCCTGAGAATATCCATGCATCTGTAGGGACCAGCTTTAGCGCGTCCGCAAGGCGATTTATCGCCAGTGATCGGGCCGAATCTCGCCTGATAAATCAGGCGGTGGACGCGCTAAAGCTGGTCCCTACAGCATTTTCTGCGCTGTTGCCCGTTTTCATGCCTAAACAGCATAAACTGGTTCCTGCAGCTAATTTACTGCTGCTTGTTGTGTTCCGGCCAGTCCCAGCGTCTCAGCGATGCTGGACATAGCCTCGATGACAAAGGCAATGTGTTCATCTAAATCGACGTCGAGTCCGGCTGCACCATTCACAAGGTCGTCGCGGTTCACGCCAGCGGCGAAACCCTTGGCTTTCATCTTCTTGCGCACGGAAGAGACTTCCAAGCCAATCACGCTTTTGGTGGGGCGTACCAGTGCGGTGGCGTCCATATTCAAATCCCCTTCAAAAAGACTCGCCAAATCTTCCACCTTTTCAGATAAGAGCCAGAGCGCGTACAGTGGCGCTTCCTCTCTAGCAGTATTATCGCACGCTATTTTAACATACTGGAGCGTCGTCTCATAGTCCCTAAAGAGATAGTTACCGTCCAACTTCGGCATGAAGTCCAAAAAACAGGCAAAGAGGGGAACTTCGTCTTTGATAGAATGTTCCCGATAAAGATGATTGACACTGGCATGGCGTTGTAGGGCACGCCAGGTTCGGGTTGGTAGCTTCTGCAATACTTCCAGCCGCGTGGCAGTGGGCCAGTACTTAATGAGTTGCGGTCCACGCGGTTTATATCCCACCCCTGGTATATGTCGGAGATTTGTTCTAAACATATACCGCTCTCTATCTTCCTCTGGTATTTCAGGGAAAAGGAAGACCTTCCACGCTACTTCTTTATTTAATTTGCCCATGTCCCAATCCAACGCTCGTGCTCTGAGGGCGAGCTTGCGTATTTCTTCAGCCCACGGCTCATAGATCACAATAGACTGGTTTTGCTTTCTCCCCTTAACAACTAAACCTGGAGGCAGTCCGCGCCCGTCGTATCCACCTTTATCCGCCTTGTTCTGCTTGCATTGGTGAGCATGTTTTATCGGACCCTCAATGTATGCGTATGCCTCCTTCATCTTTTCCTGAAAGGCACGGAGGTCTTGGTAGATAGTAAAGTCATACACCCTCGTCTCGTCGTAACGCGCCACCGATGAAATTGGAGGAACAATCAACTTAACTTTCTTTTCTTCAGCTAGCTTGGTAAAGACACCCACCTGATCCATGTGCTTGTTCCGAAACAACCTGTCTTCTCTAGCCAACACAATCGTGCCGATAATTCCATTGTGAATATCTTTATAGAGAAGATCGAGCTTTTCTCGCTGGTCAATGCGTTTTTGCCCAGACACTCCCGATCCTTCATCATACAAACGGACATCCGGCTCCTCGTCGCCGTAGAGCAACTTGCCATAGTCTTGCAGTCCCAACTGGGTTTCTCTGCTTTCCGCTTGTGCTGTGTCAGCACCGTCTTTTGACTGTCTGACGAGTACAGCGGTTGCCCGTTTCTTATCAATTTCTGGCAATTCTCCAATGTAGCTGGTAGGACGATTTACTGCTTGACGGAGTTTGAATGTTCTTGGTTCTGACATGATAGCGTCTCCTTTCGGTCACAAGAACGACTAAACTATAGGGGCTGTCACGGCGTTTTTTATGGCTTCTTTCTATTTCTGTGGAAATAAATAACGTTCTAATAGAGTGTACATAACATTGACAAGCTTTGTCAAGCTCTGTGCCATAATGATACGGAATATAACGTTCTACAGAGGATTGACCACTTGACAACTAAAGCATATAATTGTGCAAAGTATTGTGAGAGAGGGTGGCTGCTCATGTCAGAAGAATTACTAACGATAGAACAAGTGGCTGAAAAGCTGCAATTACACCCCGACACTATCCGTCGGTATATACGGGAAAGAAAACTTCCTGGCGTGCGTATTTCAGCGACGGTGGTACGTGTCAAACAATCCGATTTAGATAAATTTATACAAGAGCGGTATACCGATAAGCCGGAAGATAAGGAGAGTTAAAGCCCCATCAAGGACGGAACTTTAACTTGTCCTGTGGGGCTGCATACTAGCGGAGGGAGCGTTCGATTTCAGTTAATGCCAGTTCGAGAGCGCGACCGCTCAGATCGCTTTCCGGGCAATCTGCCGTGCCACGAAGCCATATACGACTCATAGGCAGATACGGCCTGTTGGTAGACACCATATAGATCGCCAACAGGCTCGTATAGTTTCGTGAGGTTGGGCACTCTCCCCACCCTCACTACCTTACCCAGACTCAGGTGGGCCGCGGTCGGAAAATGGCGCGACGGGAATGCTAATAAAAGAGATGGGAGCGGAGAGTCGGTCTGTCTCTGCGAAGTATGGTAAGACGTTTTTTGGTTTGGGCCCCTACTTTTAGAGAATTGGCGCATCGGTTACGTCTGCTGGATTTCAATAAGCAACCGTTTTGTGGGATTACCTACATTCAGACAATGTCTTAAAGCCAAATGCTCTGATATAAAGTATAATGGACCCAAGAAACTGCACAATGGAAGAGGTAGGAATAAGATATACTAAAGCATGATGAGTAAACACTATACAGCAGCCTTCAAGGCAAAAGTCGTCCAAGAACTCTTGAAAGAAGAGAAGACCTTGGTGCAAATTGCCTCAGAATATGCGCGTGCATCCAACACAACTGAAGAACTGGCGAGCCATTGCTCTGGAAGGGTTGCCCAGCCTGTTTGAGAAACAGGCTAGTACTGCCGAGTTAAAAGCCGCCTATGAGCAGCAACAAACCGAATTGTATGCGGAAATCGGCAAACTGACCACTCAAGTGACTTGGCTGAAAAAAAGTTTCAACTCTGAGCAGGGAAGCGCGGGTGGCACACGTCGAGCGCGAGGAAAGTGAGCTTCCTCTGAGCACGCAAGCGGAGTTGCTCGGCATCAGTCGTTCCAGTTTGTACTATCAGCCACGCCCCCCTTCCAGCGAAGAAATCAGGATTAAGCATCGAATTGACGAACTCTATACCGATTATCCCTTTTATGGCTCAAGACGAATGACCGCTCAATTACAGCGCGAAGGGATGGACATCAATCGTAAAGCCGTGCAGCGACATATGCGAGAAATGGGCATTGAAGCCATTTTTCCAGGACCCAACCTGAGTCGGCGACGGCTGAAAGAGCAGGTATACCCATACTTACTGCGCGGTTTGAGCATCGATCATCCTAACCAGGTGTGGGGAATAGACATCACGTATATCCGAATGCGAGATCGGGCTGGATGTATTTAGTAGCCCTTCTGGACTGGTATTCGCGCTACGTGCTCAGTTGGGAAGTGGACATGACGCTGGAAATGCCCTTTGTGCTCTCAACCGTGAAGCGCGCACTCGCACAAGCCGTGCCGGTCATCTGTAATAGCGATCAAGGAAGCCATTTTACCAGTCCGCAGTATGTTGAGGTGTTACGGGCTGCCAACGTGCAGATCAGTATGGACGGCAAAGGACGTGCCTTAGACAACATCTTTACGGAAAGACGGTGGCGATCAGTCAAGTATGAAGAAGTCTATCTGCATGAGTATACCTCACCGAAGGAAGCACGAGCTCACGCGGCAGAACTACTTCGCGTTTTATAATCACAAACGACTCCATCAAGCATTGGAGTACCAAACACCTGCTGAAGTGTATTTTCAGAAACGGGAGCAAGACCCGCATTGACCCATTGACTATTGAGGTTTGAAGATTGAAGGAATGAAT
The DNA here is from genome assembly GCA_038199755.1 of Ktedonobacterales bacterium. Classification (GTDB taxonomy): domain Bacteria; phylum Chloroflexota; class Ktedonobacteria; order Ktedonobacterales; family Ktedonobacteraceae; genus JBBPYR01. Next base: position 31,643 of record JBBPYR010000209.1, read on the forward strand.
TTTCAGAAAGAACAGGAGGAAAGTAGCTCTTAAAACTACCATTCTCAGTGTCTTGACACAAGGGTCCACTTTACTTTAAACCATTGCTTCACTTTGAAACGGAGCTATCGGCAGAGCTTACTGAAAAGCAGGAGACTGATCTTGACGAGGTGACGTGTTCGCCGGAAGGAGCAAAATAGAGATGCCTTTAGATATTGTTGTATCTTTGCTTCGACCAGATGAATTGGAAAAGCTGCAAAGGTATATCGCATCCTATCTTGGGAAGCATTAGCAGCGGTGAAGTATAATACTGACAAACGAAAATCGTTTCGATAGATGTATTCTGGAATGGAGATATAGGAAAGTATGCCTGTACGAGAAGATGCGTATCGGTTGATGACCGAGCATGTCAAGAATGAGAGTTTACAGAAGCATATGCTGTCAGTCGAAGCGGCCATGCGGTTCTATGCGCGCAAATATGGCGAAGATGAGGAACTCTGGGCCATGACGGGTTTGCTGCATGACGCCGATTATGAGGAATACCCCGATCTGCATGAACATACCCGCGTCTTAGCAGGGTGGCTCCGCGACGGTAGCTATGATGAGCGTATTATCTATGCGATCCTCGCCCATAATGATTTGAATGCGGCCACTCACCCCCGTAATGACCTCCTCTCGAAAGCCCTTTATGCCTGCGATGAGGTGACAGGCATGATTACTGCAACTGCATTAGTTCGGCAGAAGACGCTACCAGGATTACCAGTTGCCTCAGTGCGGAAGAAGATGAAAACCAAAGGCTTTGCTGCTGGAGTCAATCGGAATGACTTAGTAAACGGGGCTGCTGAATTAGGAGTGGATTTAGATGAGCACATTGCCTTTGTCATTGAAGCGATGAGCAGTATCGCCGAGACGCTGGGCCTTGCGGGGGCTACGGAGCTAGTGAGAGAATAACGCCGATACCCCGCGAATAGCTTATAATACGCAGCACCATGAAAATGGCGTGCTGTGTATGTTTTTCTGCAGCCGAGCCAAACAGGGCGATAAGTTCGGGGAGGATGGTGGCTAATTTTCTTGAATGGCGTTTTGCGCCCTATTATAGCATAGGTGGGGTAGTGATGTACTGGATAGCCTGATTGCGACTCACTGTCTCTAATGCCGTTCTCTGCTCTATGGACATTTGAGACAAACATCCAATCGTCAGTTCTTGGTTCCTCCACCGTAGTTTCACATGCCGTTTCCGACATGCCAGAGCGTCCTACTCCCCAAGCGTTTGTGTTCCCCTGGAACTCAGGGTA
>JBBPYR010000210.1:0-35528 GCA_038199755.1 Ktedonobacterales bacterium
GGGTAAAGAAAGTTTTGCTACTGTTCTACAAAGCTGCCATGTTCATTGAGATAAATGACTTCGATACTGCCAAACTGCACGATCATGTCGGGGAGGTGATCATGGTTACGATCAGCAAAGGAGAGCAGCACAGGGGTGAGAGCAGCACCTTCTCCCGTAATCTTTGGCCCTGTAAAGATGTGTGCATGACGCACGTCACCGCCGGGAAACTCAATAATTTCGACCTGCGAGTTGAAGTTCATGGCAATAAAGTGACTGGGAATCTTCCCACCAGATTCGTGTCCAACGAAGGCATCGACTTGCGTCGTCCTGGGGTGCCCATAGTGCAGGTCATTCCAGGTGGTATTACACCACTGCGAGACGAGTTGGAAGAGCAGCAAGAACACGATCATCGTTGTCATCGTGAGGCCTACAATTGTCATCCAGTGAAGTGTGTTCTGTGTCGTTTTGGGAACTGGGCGTGCCTTCAAGCTACTCCTCATCGGATGCAAAGGTGCTTTTGAGCGTGAGGCCCGTGGAATCATACTCGTTGGGAACGCTGTGGGATGGTGCCCCGTTGAAATGGGGCGGTGACGTAAGGCACTTTTTGGGATGATACGGTCTTCAGCGTGTGTAGTCGGCATAAACGTTCCTCCTGTGTAGGCAGACGACAATTGAGAAGGGAAGAATTAGCCGATGGTGGCGTTGGCCAGGAAAGAAGCGTTAAACCTGTAAAAAGTATACCGGCGGCAAGGTAAAAATACTACCGCTTTATCCACCAGTTTGCAAGCATTTAAAGTGGACAATTTGTGGAGAACTGCCTGTTGACGGTGGAAATGCTGTGGATGGCTTTTAAGGGCTTCATCTCTCAAATCAACTTTATGAGGTGGATCAATTCAAAAAAAGGCGATCATTTTTCTTCGTTGATAACTCTTCTTTTGTCATTCATATTTTGTCTCACGTTTGCTGTCAACTGCCTGACCATGTGAGATTCTGATTAAAGTTACGTGGAATATTCCATATTCCATTCGTAACATAAATTATGTGGATTTTGTGCTCATTCATTGGAGAATCTATGAAGAAGAGAGCGCATATTCCACATGATTATGAGATGAGTTATGAGATTTATCAAGGAAAATTCTACGCATGCGGATGTCAATTTCAGAAGTGGATCGCATTAGTTTCAGAAGTGGGCTTCAGTGGGCCAGAGTAAAGGGGTCAGTAGAACTGGTCAGACTCGTTTCAATCTGACCAGTTCTTGCTCACTGGTGATGCTCAAAAGGGATGGCCTAAAAGCCATTCTCCAGCACAACACATCCTATGTTGTTCCCTTCAAATACTGGAATAATATAAAAATACAACAGATTAGGGAAGGGCTAGGCAATGGTTCACCGCTTGAGATGCTCGTCTAGAGCCTTTTTCAGACGCTCATATACCATATCGAAGAGAGGCGTATCCGAAAGCCAAATATGCACACCTATGCCCGATGTGCTAACAAGCTCATGCTCTTCCCCATCTATGATCAACAGACATTTTGAGTTACTAACCTTAGTATCAATCGTATGCTCATCAGCGAGTAAGAAAGTGGGACGGTTTTGAGCGTGGATTTTATCGGCAACAATCTCGTAGGCTTTCGCGCCTGACGGAGGTTTAGGCCCGCCGACATTCTCGGCACCGTCGTAAACGTAAATCAGTCTATGCCCTGGCTCTATGAACGTTAGTTGGCGCGAAATCTCAGGAAAATTATTGCTGATAATTTTGTTATAAGTGGCCTGTAGTCGAGTAGTCGCCCGTTTCGTATTGTACAGACGGGCAGCCGGAGAATATAAGTCCCAGGAATAGTTGGATTTTGTACTCTCCAAGTAAGCAGGGTCTTTCGGCTTATAAAGTCTGACTACTTTCTTCATGCCTTTTTGCTTCACAAAATTTAGCATGCTTGCAAATATAGCTGGTGATAATTTATCTCCGGTAACAGCAAGCACTGGGGCAGTGGTCTTTGCCGCCATTTGTGATACCACTTGTTGCTGTATTTCTTGGAGTATCGGGTCGCCTAAAAAAGCAAAATGATTTGGATCGTAGGACACTGTATCTGAAGTGGTGGCATCTAAAGTTCGGCCTTTATCGGCAGCGTTTCTGTGAGCTGCAAGCACTTTTCTCGCTGTAAAGAGCCACCTCGGATGATAATTGAAAAAAGCTTCCTCTAATTCTTTGATTGTATAGCTATCCTTTTTACTTAGACCCAGTTGGGGTGTATATTTATCAATATATGCAAAGAGATACTCTCTGGCTAGGGTGACGACTCCGGTATGGTCAAGCAATTTGTATTTAAGGATAGTATCTATGCGTTTTTTGATTAAACCTTTGGCATAATCGCGTGGATTTTGCTCAAGAGGGTTCCCAATATGCCAGGTTGAGCTTGGCGGTGCTGGTAGCAGTGGTTTGAAGGTGTCGGGGTTAAGTTTTTTTATAGCCACATCGTTGACGGTTGATTTAATCGGATAGAGAAAGTAACTCAGGGTATCAGAGCTATATGTGGCGTATGCGATGCCCAATTTCCACGCATTAGGATAGTACACTTTTTTAATAATGCTCAGATCATGATCGAGGAACCTATTATACTCATCTAAAAAGAGATGGAGTTTTGTGAACTCTGATTTGTCAGTTTCTAAGAGGCGTGACCCTATTTGCTGCTGTAAAGCGTTTACTTGCGCTTCTAAGGCATTTCTCTCGCGGGCGATGTCGGCATAACGCGCGGCTATCGTGTGCCAGGAGCGGATAGATGCTAGATTGCTGGCACTGAACGACTGCTCCGCCTCGAAATGAATAGTCTGGCCATCAGCTAGTTGGCTTAAGAGGGCTTCGCTCATATGGAGCCAGTACGCGCAGTTTTCTGTCAGGTCTATGCCAATAAAGAGGATTGGTATCCAGCTGGCAAGTTCTCTGCAATAAGCTAGAAACTTCCCCTCGTCGTTGAATGAGTACCTCAGATTGTGTTGTTCGGGAAGCTTCTTTACTTGTACAAACAAAGTGCCTCTGATATATCCCTGATCATCAATAAGGTCGATGGGACCATCATAGTTCGGCCAAGTGTCGTATGACTCGATATTTGGCACGGCATAACCAGAACTTGTGATCCAGTCTGTTATCCTGGAGACCGCAATCTGGTCATTGCGTGCATCTCTAGAGTGTTTTGCAGGGTGTTTCATAGCGATCTTACACTGTTATCCTTTGCAAATAGGGTGTTAATTTCAGAAGTGGGCTTTAGGGAAAAATGAGCGCACACCATTTACCCTTTCTTCTTCTGAATCAGCTTTTCTCCTGTAAATGAGATCGCTTTATGTCGTAGTTCTGTGATAAATCGACTTCGTAATGAGAATAGCTCTCCTGGCTTCTCATCAGCTTTGAGGGCAGAAAAGAATGTTTGTTTTACGATAGATAGTTATCATGAAACTACGACACAGAGTAATCTCATTTACACCTTTTAGGCTCTTTTGTTCGATTCATCAACGAGTCGCTATGACCTATCGGTGCGATAGGCAGGGAAAGACCATGATTTCCTTGGTTCTTGTGTTTCAGGAAATATTCATTTATCCAGCTTATCTTTTGATCTCACTAAACCAACGATTTTGAGACACTTTCCAACTAGATAGTTATTCAAGAAATGACCATCCATTCTGATGCTCATCTTTACTTCTCTCTATTTTGTCACAAAATCCTCCTGAACTGAAATATTTCCGTCTAAAGCCCAATTGCTTCAAATATCTGAAGCGTTTCAGATATTTAAGACAACACGCTCCTACATCACGAGAGACAATACTCCCTGACAAAAGATACGTTATTTCAGCTGTTGCGCTTGGTTTGCGTTACCTACTAGGCACTTTCGGCTACTGATGTGCCGATATGATCTTCTTGGCCCTGCACCAAGCGTTCCGCTCCCACGATCACCTCACGTGTAGCGGCATAGCGGTACCTCGCAAAGTGCAACCATGCTTCATGCCCTTCTGGAAGCGTTAGACCAGGTTGCTCACCAATAGGCAGTCGGTACTGGAGTGCTGCATACGCTGGGGTCAACTGCTCACCCAGTTCCATCATGGTCCGCCGGTCTTGATGCCGCGCACACCAGAGGCCATAGTGTCGCTCCTCTTCTTCTATACTAAGATCGCTGTGCAGCATGGCCTGCTCTTCGCAATCTGTGACCTGACAACATGGTGTTGCAAGACTCGTGTGGATGTGTACCTCTTCATTTTCTCTGCCATCAACGCGCTCCGCAGGCTCCAGGTGTGCTGTTATCGTCGCTATTGTGGGTGTTGTGGGTATGATACCGTTTTCTTTCTCTATAGGGAGATACCTTCCTTCTTGTTGTTCCTCTTTTGCCTCTTCTGTAATGGAGGTGGTAATCGTTAGAGCTACAATTTCAGATTCAGCCATCAACACCGTCAACACCTCTGCTTGAATAGGCTCTACAGGCGGTTCTTTCTTGTTGCTGGCTGTTTGAGTCACCATCAACTTGCCATGCACAACCGTCAACTGCTGCTGCGGCGTGACCAATAACACGTCGTCGTGGAAATCGCGCAGTTCACTCTCGTCGGTCACGGTCCACAATTCCTGATCAGTGCGCACGCGAATGCCTTGCAGTCCACAGACCACCTTGCCCTCCCAGCGACCGCGCTTGGCAGTGATACCTGCACCCATACCGATCAGCATGCTGGAGAGGATATTCTTGGGCAGCCGCGCTGAGGCAGGTTGGCCATTCGTATCGCAGTAGGTCACGTAAGAGCTATAGACGAACTCGCTTGTGGTCCAGTCAGTCGCATCACCGACGAAGCAGCGTTCGGCCAGGAACGCCTTCACATCGTTGCCCTCACGGGCGATAGACTCCTGCATGTGCTTCATCGCGTAAGAGAGCGGGTAGTAGCCGCGCTGAAGCACCAGCTGGGCCAGGAGAATACAGGTGGAGGTGAAGGCTTCGATCTCCTGACGCATCTGGGCGAAGAGGTTGGGATCGCGCTGGTCACGCTTGCGATGATTGGGGCAGCTGATGAAGATACAGCGTTCCTTCACGGCTCCGGCCACATCCTTATAGCGAGGTCGGTCATTGGCGGCCAGGATGATCTTTGGCTTCCACTGATTGGCAGTGATCTCATCCTTGTGCATACCGCGCATCTCCACACCCCCATGAGCTGCCATACGCTTGAAGAGTTCCTCATCGCGCAGAGCCTCAGCAGGTACCTCGTCGGCGCACACGAGGCGGCGTTTTGACCAGGTGTAGCGGGAGCGTTTGCCTTCCAGTTCTCGCGAGAAGAGTGAGGGGCCAGCAAAGCTGAAGTCCTCAGCAAAGTTACTGGAAGGTGAGGTGCCGCACACCGCATTGGCGAGGGCAAGCAAAGTAGATTTGCCAGCGCGTGTTGGGCCAAGCAGGATGATGCTTTGATGCAGCGAGACGTTCTGCATCAGTGCCAGACCCAGGTGCGCGATGAAAGCTTGTCGCGCGTGGACATCGGGAATGGTGTCTTTGAGAAAGTGGTTAATCGTCGGGTGTTTGCCCGGTACGTAGCAATAGGGCAAGCAGTGCGTGAGATAATCCTCGCGTTTGAAGGGCAGAAGCGTATTGGTGTCAAGGTCGAGTGTGCCATTCTCGAAGTTGACCTTGCCACACCCTTCCGTGAAAATAACGCTGCAATGGGTGGCCGCGGCACGCTGAAAACAGTCCATCGTGCCATTTGAGTTGACATCTAGGCCTGCGTCATGTAAGGCTTCGATGGTCTCTAGTTCCAATCCTGGGTCGCGTGGTTCCAATGCTTGCCAGTACTGCCCATTCCAGTGCCGCCACGTCTTGATGCGGGGATCATAGCCCCAGTCTTGCCGATGCGTGGTGGCCCAGCCACGGGCAACATCGGCGATATCGAGTTTCTTGTTTTCTAGCTGCTGACGCAGGCGGCGTTGCTCAGCGGAGACGGCGCGTTCCAGGTCGTTGAGGTTGATTGCCTTGCCGAAAGCCGTCTTGATCTCATCCTTCTGCAAAGCGTAATCGATAGCCGAGGCCATACGTAGCTCGACGAGCAGCGGCACGCAATCGTAGAGAGCTTTGATATCCTTGTCAGCAATGGCCTGGTGCAGTCGCTCTGAGGTCAGAGGTAGTGCTGCTGTTGATTCAGTGGGAGTAGCCACCGTCTGAGCATTGGGAAAAGAAATGGCAATTGGTGGAACGAATTCGGCGAGGGGAAGGCCATCATCGCCCAGTGGGTAGCCCGCACCTTCAAGCACCAGGCGCAGATCGGTGTCATCACCTGGAGGCTGTAAGGTGGCATTGAATTGGACCAGCGTTTCATAACAGGCTTGTCCAGAGAGGCCCTGGTCGAAGAGGGAAAACGCCTGCTGGTAGAGAAGAATGCGCGAGAGGCGAAGGTGTTCTGCCTCTAGATCAGTATCAGTCTGTACTGCTTCGCTGAGGCTATAACTAGGTGCATTCGGCTGCACCGAAGAAGAATCCGAATCATACACGTGGTTCATACAAATTCCTGCTTTCCATCTATTTATTCATGTTGTGGCGATAAAATATCTGAAGCGTTTCAAATATTTCATCTGTGCGTAACCTGGGAAAGCGACGGAAGGCGGGAAAAAGGGCGGCTCAGCTGGGCCAGAGCACATGGGAATACCATGTGTGCGAGTCTTCCAATTCACCAAATTGAGACACATATCCAAAGAAAGTGGGAACCTGTTCTCACCAGAACAGTCGTAACATATCCTCATTTTGCGACACACATCACAATCTAGCTAGATATGTCTACCAAAACGAGTGGAAATGTGGTACAATTTGAACGAAAAGAACCCTTTGGGACGGGTTTAGCGAGCGTTTGACCGCGCTTTTCCATCCTTGGTCGCAATAGGAATGGGTGAGATCCAGCAGTGCCACCTGCTGGTTTTCTCATTTTTGGCCTAGTTTTCATTCGTCATCTCGACTTTGTACTATAGGCATATCCCCCTGATTTGCTTTTTATCACGCACGCCTGGAAGTGGCGGAAAGTCGTCAATGTGGTCTGCGAGTATTGTACACAAAAGTGAAAGCTGTGTCATTAGGGCTGTATTTATTTTTTTGGAAAATCGTATTTTTTTTGTTTTTTTGTTTCTTTTCTCCATTGTCTCAAACCGCTTCACAGGCTAGTCTATTGAATTTTGACCAATTTAAAGTACGCAAGATACCGCCGAAAACCACGCAAGATACCGCCGAAGATTCAGTCGTCTTCTTCCTTCCCGTCTGGCATCGCAACAGAACGAGGCCTCTTATCGGGAGGAGAAAGAGTTGGTGACACTGGCACCACCTGAATATGGTACGAGAGCCAGACGGCAAGCCAGCGCTGTGAAGGAAGATTAGCTGTATCTTCTACATAGTCCCAGCGAGCAATGAGATGGTCTTCGCACAGACGTTTCATTGCTTTTTCAAAGCGTTTCCTTGTTTTATCTTGTTCGCTCGTGTTGATTGGCAGACTGAGTTCATCGATGATGTCACTGAGCTTGCGTGTGATCGTGTCAGTGTTTCCTTGGCCATAGAGGTGAAAGGTGAAATAGCGCGCCAGCCGCTTTTCCCACTGCTCTCGGTAGGGATCGTAGGCGAGTGCCTGCTGAAACAACGATGCTAGCTGCTTGTCCAGCAACGCCTCAATACAGGTGCCAGGACGGTATCGCCAGGCAATTGCGAAGTGATTGGGCGAAGGGTCCTGTGACGCGAGGAGTGTATGTTGCTGGAGAAAGTCGGTGATCGTGAGTAGATAGCTTTCAAGCTGGATGATATGTTTACGTGGCCGTCCGCGACGTTTTGGCTCTTGTTGCTCGACCTGCGTCCATTGGCGTACCGTGACGTGTGTATTGCGAATGTGTTCGATACTGATGCTGATCTCTTCGAGATTCTCCTGTCGATAGCTTTGTAGATGCTTTGTTCCGTCACTTGCGATGTATGTTCGGGGTTGAATCCCTCGGTATGTTAACAGATGGTCCGCCGTGATCCAGGTGTACCCGTCCGGGTCTTTGGCTACTGCGATCCAGTGCGCGAGTAAACAGAGGAGTACATCCCCATCGTGATCATTGAAGGCGCGGATTTGCTTCCACAGCATTTCGAGGTTGGCGGGAGAGAAGGAGGGATTCTCTGCAGGTTTCCACTCCACCTGAGCGTAGTCTTTCGCACGTTGGTGCAGGTACATTGGTTTGCGTGCGTCTTGTCTCCATCCACTTCCTTTGCTACTCTGTGCGTTGCTGTAAGCGGCCAGCGCGCCTTGTAAGGCAAGGGAGGAAGGTATCAACGCGACCGATTGCTGTTGAAAGGCAGCGGGCTTCGGAATAGAGTGTAACGATGAAGCCGCCTGCTTCTGCTGTTGGTGTAAATCCCAGTAGAGTTGTGCGAGTTGCTTGGCTATCTGTTGCGTGTGCGGCCAGTTCAGGTCAGCATCTTTCAAATACGTTCCTGTTTGGGATGAGACTGCTTCAGGAAGATGCTCGCTGTTTTCCAAGCGGCTAAGCATATAAATGTTATGGTGTAAAGCCATATAAAGTCTCCGCGCATCAGATCCTAATTGTTCAAGGATGTAGTGAGAAGACGTTTCCTCGTGAAAAACCAAGGCATCCCGGCCAATCGCCAAGTTTCTCAAGCTCAAACTATGCAGCATTTCCTCTCCATTAAGACGAGGCGGTGTTAGGAAAGCAAGGAGTACAGGGTACTGCTCAGCATACTGCAGATCGTCCATATTGATCCAGGTTTCCTCGATGGTGGCTTCTGCTTGTCTTGTAAGAAGCGTAGGCGAAAGTTGACTTGCTGCGCAGAGGCGCATTTCGATAGGAAATGCATCAGCTTTTTGCCAGTTAGCGGTAGCCAGTTCTGCTACCTGGTGCTCTGAAAGTTCCTTGAAGGTAGCGGTTGGCATGGTTAGCCAGAAAATCCACTCTGGGTAGGATGGATGCCGGAAGGCATAGGGCTCAATCTGTCCTATTGATGGGAATGGTTTGAGAAATGAAATCATTACCACTGCGGCATAGAGACCCATCAGTGTTTCCATGATGGAAAGCCGCTTCTCCTTTCGCCAGTGTTTCTTCTCGTTTTCTTGTTTGCTCTATTCAGGAATGGTATCTTCAGTTGTACGCAAACTGCGTACAACTGTCCATGGTTTGTTTCAGCTTTGATTATTCTGATGTATCGAATAAAGGTGCTTGCCCATCGTGTTCTTGTGCTTTCAGTTTCCGTTTCTTTGCGGCCCTGCGTCGCTCTTCAACGAGTTTACGAATTGATGGTCCGGTTGGCATATCTTCCGGCATGGGCTGTCTAATTCGCTCTATCGTCTGCCTGATCTGATCGCCAACAAAGTAGTGTGTATTGGACGCCTCGTCTAGTCCTGTCACCTCATCATCTCTCAGCTTGCGCTCGGTGAGCACATTTTTGAAATCAATTGCTGACAATTCCTCTCGTCCAATGCGGTCCAGATAATCTTCGTTCTCCGGGATGCCTTTGCGTTCTTTCAACTCTTGGAGGGTATGGCGGTGCAATCCCAGATAGCCCGAATCAACAAAGATACCAAAATATTCCGACTGCACCCCTGCCTGCTGCGCAGCTTCGCCAAGCTGTTTGTAGCTCTCGCTTACCTTGAGCCGCATCGCCAGCCGTTTCTCCTGTTCCTCCCTGAGTTGATGCATCTCATGAGCACGTGTACTTACTGCAAAATAGACCTGTGCCGCCGCTATCTCTGCCTTACGGGAATCACCATTCTGTGCCGTGAGATAGCAGGCCAGACGGGAAAGATAGTAGTCTTTCACTGTGCGGGTGCCACCGTTTGGCATTGGCGATGATTTACTGGCGTCAGTAAAATGTTGCTCGACCATGTTTCCCGTCTCGGTGCAAGCAATCATCGCTTTCTTAATAACCAGTTCAAAATTCTGCCATTTCTTTCCATAACCGAGCAGCGGCATAAGTCTACGAGCACTCCAGAACTCTATATCATAGATATTTGTCTGCTTAATCGAATCAAAATCCGGTGATTGATTACGGCTCACCTTAAACTCCGTTTCTTTTGATACTTTTGCCGTTTCTATCATGTTGGTGATATCACCAACATGATAGAAACGACGCAAGAGCGTTGTGAACGACCTTCAAAGAGTTGCGCCTGAGCTATCTTCTGCAGCATTGAAGCTCATGAGTGTATTTGTGCATTTTTAATATCGTCCAGCACCGATGCCTCAATTGCCTCAAACATTTTGATGTCTGTCTTTTGCTGCCATTCATCCAATTGATCAAAATGTTTCACATACGATGGTTTTGGGTCGTGTAGAAGCTGGAAGATCAAAACGTTCCATATCGAGCAAACAAGATAACCACCATACTCGCGGGAAATTTGTATTCCTTGCTCCAGGGTAGGAAGAATAATAGCGCGTACATGCTGATAGAGCAATTTAATTGCATCCTGTTCCCATTCGTCCATCTGCGACCAGGGTTTGATGTAAGATGGCTTTGGAGTGCCAGAGTAGTATTCATTGACACCGTCGATCCACGCTTGGCGCGTCAAAAGCCAGCCTTGCTCTTGATTCATAGCTATTTCCTTTTATGCCAACAACTGTAGTTGTTGATGTGATGTATCCCTGCTTTCAAAGGGCAAGATTTTTCCATAATCGCTATGTTGACTATCTGTTTGTTATTTCCGGAAATACTCTGCCAGTGCTTTTACTTTTGCCTCACCTGGCCAAACAATTCGCATTGTCTGATAAATGTCCCATGCTTCATTACGTCCCCACTGACTGTTTAAAGCTTTCGATTGGTTTACTGCTGCTTCCACATAAGTGCGGCATTGTTCTTGGTTGTGAGATGCAACAGCAGCCTTTGCTAGGAGGTTTATGAATTCTAGATGGGTTAACGCGCCTATGGAAATCTTGGGTTGTAGACTTTCACCATCAATTACTTTAGTGAAAGCACTCCAAGCTTGTTTGGGTTGATCAAGATCAAGATATGTTAACCCTTCGTACATGAATAACACTGAAAGTCCACTATCTGCGTATAGGAAGCTTGGGTCTTCTTCAAAATGATCTGGGAAAGTTTCATTGGCTTTTCCAAGATAATAAAATGCCTTCTGCTCTTGTCCGCATCGAGCACTAGCCCCAGCGAGACCTTGATAGATGCGGCTTCGCAGCAGTGGAGAAACTTGGTTAATGAATGGAAAAACCTTCTCATACGTTGCTAGTGCCTGCGAGGGGTTCTTCGCGATAAGAAACATTGTCGCCTGTTGTTTAAGCGCAGCAGCTTCTAGATTGTAGTTGTGGGATAATCCACTATACTGTTGTCCGTATTGCACAGCTAGTTGGCTATACATTTCCATTGCGGGAAGATTGAATTGGTCCAATGCTACTAGGCTGGCAAGCAGATAACCTTGTGTTGTGAGTTCGGAAATTGTTGATAAATGCTTTGAAGGCTGCCGTGATAATGCTACAAGTTTGGGTAGAAATGTCGGTAACACTTGCTCAACAATAGCCATCTCACTGCTATTGGTGATATGCCAGCACCCCTCAGTAATTTTTGTAAAGCGTGTTAGAGTAGCTAGATCAATATCGTATGGTTTGCTGATGGCATGTGCAAGACGCTGCCACGGTTCAATATCTACCATAGCTTTGGGTGCTCCGAAGGCTGTACCTAAGATCATGGTGAATTGCTTGATTAGCTCTCTACGTGCGTTGTCAAAGTCGCCCACAGAAATCTCTCCTAACATGAACAGAAGGCTTCTAGCTTGTTCTTCTGTTAATATAATGGGTGAGTTTGTAGAATACGACAGCAGTGACGCGGGATTGCCGATATCCAGGCTTTCTGGTATATCCTCTTCTTTCATATCTTGGAGAAATCCCAAGGCATTAGCCGTGATACCATAGATATCGATTAGCATCTCTTGGTAATAAGGTCGTGGCTTTACTTCGCCACGCTCCCATCTTCCAATCAGCTTTGAGTCGGCTCCCCCTCCTCTTTTTTGTATCTCCTCTGCCAGCCGATCAAGAGACCAACCTCGTAACAGTCGTTGCCGACGCAATAGATCATTTGGTTTCTTTAATTCAATCATCCCTTATTCCTCCAGGGACGTGTTTCCGAAACGACCTACAGTTTGATTCTACCTAAGCGTTTGTAGACTTACAAGCGTTTTAGATACCCTGTAGTAAATTGACGCCTACATTACTCCTAGATTACCCCAAGTTTTCTGTTGGCTTACTCCAAAGCTTATCCTGTGTTACTCCTAAATGGTGTGTTCTTTTACGCGAAATTTCTATATCATTGCTATAGAAAACAAAAACATACAGAAAGGCTAGGGATCGTGAAAGTACCTTACTCAAGTTTCAATACTGCAAAATCACTTAGTAGCTTGGTTTTCCAAGAACTTATTAAAGTCTTCACGTTTGATTTTGTAGTCTCGTCCAAGTCGGTATGCCTTGAGTTGTTTCTTTCTAATCCAATTTCTAACAGTTTCTTCGCTGACGTCTACTTCCTTCGCTATTCTTTCAACTGTCAGCCATTCTTGCGCTTCTTCTGTCATGTACAACTCCATATAACGTAAACCATATAGGTGGTTTACCGCAATTATAACCATTTTTTAATATAACGTCAAATCAATAGCTAAAAGGGTTGAAATTTCATTGTATATTAGTTTATAATCGCAATAGACGATATAAGTGGCAATAGACAAGCATCATTTAGTAATTCTCTGCATATAAGCAAGTAGTATGGTATATTATAAACCCTGGCTCTGGTGAGAGTCCTGAGCCAGGATTGAAGAGAGTCTTAGTAGGGTGTCTTTAGTAGTGTGGATTTTCGTAGTGCTGTTTTGTAGTGCGTAGGTGTTTTGCGGTGGAGAGGCGTGTTCTGAGTTTGCGAGGCCCGGACACGTCCCCTCACCTTTGCACCAATTGTTGTTGTTCACAACTCTGGCATCCCCATTATATCACGTGATGTAGGCCTTTGATGCCCTCACGTGCCTCTCTCGATGCCAGGGTTCACTTACTATCCTGAAAGAGGAGTAAAACCCTATGGCAACCACCACCAATGGAACGGCACTTGCTGTCGCTGTCCGTGAAGAAGATCTCCAAGAAATGGAAGAATTGTTGCGTGATCTGCAAGGTCGTGCCGACAAAGCCCGTACCGATGGGCGCGTGTTTATGATGGAGCAATACGTGCTGTTGATTGCGCGTGTCGCGCCGGAAGTGACCCGCATCCAGAAGCGTTTCCAGCGTGAGGCACTGGCGGGTTTCCGCAAAGACCACAAGGAACTCAAGAAACAGGCCAAGAAGGGGAGCGAGAGTACCGACGAGTAGGGTGCTCTCTTGTGCGACCCTTAAATCGTTGGCGCGGTCCACGTGGGCGTGGTGGTTTGGTGGATCTGGGTGGTGGAATCTGGTGGCGTCGTGGTGGACTCGTGGGCCGTTCCCGCTCGATTTTTGCTGCCAGATGATTTGAGAGTGCCGATTTTCCGAACCATTTGGTGCTATCACCGTTAATCGGCTTTCACGACCACGAAATGATATGAGGAAGACACAACACCATGGATGATCAAAATACGCCCCCGGACGGTATCCCCGTCATGCCACATCAGCCCCAAGGATCGGCACCGGGTGGTGCGACTACGCAGCCCCAACGGGATACGGGTCCCCTCAATGCGCTTGGTGGCTGGTTCACGTCCACCTTTGGGGGTAACGGTACGAAGCAGGGAGTTGCAACGCCACCGTCCGAGCCCACTCGCGAACGCTCCGCCATAGAGAAGATGCGCGATACCGTCGCCGAGTTCGATGAAGACTACAAGGGCATGGGAGAACGCCTACTGGGGTTTTTCATGCAATTGGTTGGGCACGTCGGCCCATTCGCATTAGTGCTCTGGGTTGGCTCGGACCTGGGCAAATACTATACGCCGGTCATGGATCAGGTGCCTGCCTATGGCCTTTCGTTTACCATTGAATGCATTATCGCCGGGTGTACGATTGCGATGGGCCGCTCCTTTGGCGAGATTGCCAGTGGCAAAGCCAATTGGGGCAAGGCCTGCGCGGTGGTGCTCATCTGGCTGATTCTCAATCTCTCCTCGGCTTTTGGCCTCTACCTCGTGATTACCCACGGCAATGCGGTGAGTGGCATCACCGAAGTGAGTATGATCGTGCGTGTGGCTGCCATTGCCCTCGGCGATCTCGGCTGCTCGGCCATGCTGATGTTCAAGGGCCAGTCGATGCAGAAGCACATCGAATCCATCAAGAAGCGGGCAACCGCCATCAGCGAATTGGCCGATGCCCAGCGTAGCATCGAAGAGGCCGACAAGAATGCTGCCTTGCGTGACCAGATGATGAAGGCGACCCTCAAAATTCAGGAAGACCTTTCGGCCAAGATTGGCGATGCGGTCTCCATGGTCATGCAATCCATCCTGGAGAAGATGGAGAAGGCCCTCAAGGATGAGGACAACGGCAAAAACGAGCGCGGCTATGGCCGTCGCTAACACGTCGTCGTACTGAAGAGAAGGAAGGTGTTGCCATGAGAGAACTGGATGTCTTACGCATGTTTGTCGCCCGTACTGACAACTATGCGGTGAGCAGCATCTCCTTCCTTCGTGGGCGCATGTATCAAGTGACGATGCAAGGTGAGAGCTACACCGCCGTAGTCCTCATCTCTTCCTTTGAGTATTATGAAAAACGCTACCATATCGCACAGCGACGGCCTACCCTGGTGATCTGCTTTGAGCACGACACGGTCCTGCCCGTCAAAGTGCTCTCCATGCGGGCTGGGAACTTGGCCGAGCCCTATGAGTTGCCGCAAGAGATCATCAACATTGAGAGTCAGCGCTACAGCAAACTTGGCTCCCAGGTCTTGCTTGGCATGTATATCTCTGGCATGAAGGTGGCACAAACCATTATCAGTGATCTGCCTGATACGACGCGCAAACGCTATCTCAAAAAAGTGGAAACCCTGGCTAAGCGCAAGCGTGGTCGGCCCGTTGGATTAACCCCTCTCGTAGCATCGTAGTGCGTCTTCTCTATCTCTCATTGCAAGGAGAAAACCACGTATGAATCTTCTCCCCGTAAGCATCATTGGCTCTGTTGTTGTCGTCCTCTTCTGGCTGGTGAAGGGCCGAAAGAGTGTTCTTGATTTTTGTATGGTCGCTGTCGCTGTCGGTGTCGTCGTTGTCCTCTTCATCGCGACACAGTGGGGATGGCTTGGCCCATTGATTGGCCTTGGCCTATCATCACGCCACCCTTCTGCGTCCATGAAGCATGCTGTTCAGCCCGGCGCAACACCTACGTCTCTTGTGCCACTTCAATCCCTGCTCCACACGGTCGAGTCGACGGGTGGTGTGGTGTTTGCTCTCCTGCTTGTCCTCCTGCTTGTCGGTTTGGCTCTGCTCTCACGGCAGAGGAGGCATGCCGGGGTTAGCCCCCTGTGTTCCCAATGTGGCAAGGAGGGTTCGCCTGATGAGTATCAGTGGAAGAATGAGCGGGGCCGTGTCCGGGGGAAACTCTGTGTCAGCTGTATCAGAAAGCTCCACGCAGTCACTGTCTCATAATTTGGGCTCATCCCAATACTGCGTGCAAGTTACACGGGAAGAAAGGAACACCCATATGGAAAACGCACAGATAAAACAAGACTTTCTACGCTACCTGAATGAGCATTGCACCGATGACCCGCCTTACGAGAATATACTTGCTGGCGAAGTCATGCAAGACTCTGACAACATGGCCCATGCCCAGAAAATGAGCCAGGCGTATGGGCTAGCAAATGAACTTCTCACCGATGACGAGTACCTTTCTTGGGATGAGGATACACGCACATGGTCAATTGGACAGCAAGCGTGAACTGTTCACATCATTCCGCACGGTATCGCGAATAGTCATCGTTCGTTCTCGTCGTGCCTTTTCTATCGTGAAACCCATCCTTAATAAACAGGGTGCGCGGCCTCTGCCATCAGTCCTGGAAAAACTCAAGCAGAGACACGCGCTATCCGGCGGAGGTCCCTCCGCAACACTTCTAGTATACCCGTGTTGCAGGACCTTCGTCAATGGAGGTCCCATGCGTAAATTTCTGCTCATTGTCTGTCTTGCTGGTGTGCTGGTGGTGGCAATCGGAGCCATGAATACCAGCACCTTTGCTCAAAAGCCCGCTCTAGTCGCTGTAGCGAACGGAGTCGCTCTGGATCATGCAAGAGCATCCACAGCTACCTCGGCCTCGCTCCCTGCTACTACCAGTGATATGAGCGTGCAGGGTCAGCCAACGCTCTCGGTTGCCCTGATGAATCGTATCCTGGCAACGTATCACTCCCCGGCGGCTGGAACGGCGCAGACGCTGTACGATTTGAGCCGCTCCTACACTATTGACGACGCGTTCGCGCTGGCCTTTTTTAAGCACGAGTCTGTCTTTGGCACGCTCGGCTGGGCGAAGGTGAACCGTTCACTGGGCAATATCCGCTGTGAGCCATCGTATCCCTGCAATGGCGGCTACGCCCAGTATCCGACGTGGCAGGAAAGCTACCGCGATTGGTTTCGCCTCATCCACGATCTCTATCTGGTCCAGTGGCATCTGACCACCGTTCGCAGCATTGTGCATCGCTATGCCCCCGTCGCCGACAATAACGACGAGAATGCCTATGTGCAGAGCGTCGTGGCCGAGGTGCAAGCATGGCGCAGCGGGGAGGTGTAGTGGTGTCGAACCATCTTCTTGTCGCGACACGCCTGCATGAGCAGCACTGTTTTCTGTGCCATCCAACGGTCGATGGACAGCCCGATCTCTGCCTGCGGCACTATGTCCTCTTCACGCTGCGGTTACTGCGCTTCCAAGTGCGAAGTGGACAGTTCGGCAGGAGGTGGCAGTCATGACGGCTCTCCTGTTCTTGTGGTCGATTGTTGGTGTCCTCCTCTTGCAGGTAGGGCTACTCCTCTGGCTGTGCTGGCCAACCATGGGCGCGAAACTGCACTGTGCTTGGTGCTGGAAGAGGGTGCATCTGGCTCACCTCTATCCTGAATCTTGGTCATCGACGATCTGCGAAACCCATTACCGGCATCTGCTCACGCAATCGACAGCGCGGCGCGTGCGAAGGAGAGCAACGCAGGAGGTGGCACCATGATCGCCTCCTGTCAGCTTCACCAACTGCCCCATGAGAGCGTCTTGCACTTTGCACGTCAAGAGGTTCAGCAGTTTCTTCGCCATGAGCCCACCGATGGTAGCCCGTACTCGTGGGAACTCTTCCGGCGTGCCCTTGTCTTGCGCGATGAAGGAGCCTGGGTAGGCATCTATGAACTGTACCATAATATGGTCTGGTCCTGGTTGTTGCGCTCACAATTCAGGCATCCCTCGCTTTCTGTCGATGATCTGCCTGATCTGGTGAATGAGATCTTCGCCAAGTTTGCCCGCAGCATTTCCCCAGAGCGGTTTACCGATTTTGTCGCAGTGCCTGCGCTCTTGGCCTACCTGAAATGTTGCGCCAGGAGTGTTCTGATGGATGCTGATCGCAAAGCGCAACACCGTGAGGTGAACGAAGAGCCTCTTGAAACCGCCTTCTTTGACGAACCACTTGGCATGGACGATCCCGTCTATGAGATTGCTGAGCGCGAATGTGCAGAACAATTATGGCACCTGCTCCTCAGCGAGATGCAGACGCCTGATGAACACCTGGTGCTTTACGCTCTTTGTATGACCGATGTGCCTCCACGCGAACTGCAACGACGCTATCCACAGGTGTTTGCGCGTGTGGAGGATGTGTACCGTGTCAAGCGGAACGTCGTTGAACGCTTGCGCCGTTCGCAGACCATCCGCGCTTGGCGAGCACGGGAGGAGGCCATCGCATGAGCGTCTTTTCCCGAACAGCCTGTTTGCGGCAGCTCGTGTGCCGTACCAGGAGAGCGCATCAATGGAATCTGCTTCGACGAGTACGGCTGGCCCTGCGGCGAATGGAATACCTGCAACAGCGGTATCAGATGGAAGCCGAGCAGGGAGAGCGAGATGAATAAGCAGCTCTACCCGCGCAACTGGCGCGAGATCCGTGAAGCGGTGAAGGAACGCGCTCACCATCGCTGTGAAGAGTGTGGTATTGAAGAGGGGACCCTGCTGACGAGCCACTCTACTGGGAAGCGGTACATTCTCTACCTGCACGCCGCGCACTTGGGTGACAACCCGCGCGATGTGAGGAAGTGCAATCTACGCTGTCTGTGTCCGAGTTGCCACATGAGGCTGGATCGCAAGCAGGAAACCGAGGTGCGCAAGAGGAGCCATCGGCGCGGCTATCGGCTTACCACCACTGATCGGCTGCTCTCGGCAATGCAGGTGGCAGGCTTGGTCATCACCGAGACCGAGCGGGGATACGATTGGGCCATCGATGATCTCTCCGGTCATGCCACCTCAGCCATCAATGCCGTCGCCGACGCCATTTATTACCTACGACAGCAGGAGGCGCAACGATGAGGGCAACTCTTTCACCGCGAGACACGCAGTTGCTTGCACAGAAACTGGGGCAGCTGCAAGCCCAGCTCTTACACTTGCCCACGTTAAATGCAGATGACGAGTATCAGTGGCATCTCGACTCGACTCGCCGCTTTGCGGGCGAAGTCAGCCATGATCTGGCCCAGGTCTTTGCCGCCCAAGAGTCTTTGCCGCAAGGAAAGGAGCAAGAACATGCATGAACATGGCCGTCTCTTCACAGCTCTGCTGCAACGCGATACGGTGAAGACATTGTCCTTTACCGATCCGTGGGGAACGCTGGTTGCGCTTGGGGCAAAGCGCATCGAAACCCGTTCCTGGACAACCATGTGGCGTGGACCTGTTGCGATCCACATCGCGCGTCGGCTCCCTGATGATCTGGAGACCTTGTGCCAGCAGCCCCATTTCCATGAGGTGCTGGCCACCGATTACTCCCACGATAATCAGTGGCACTTTCCGACTGGTCATATCATCGCGATTGTCCACCTCGATGAGGTACAGCGCACTGAGCATGTGCAGCCAACGGAGCAGGAGCGTGCCTTCGGCAACTTTGCGGCAGGTCGCTATGCCTGGCAGTTCGGGACGGTGTATCATTTGCCGCAACCCGTACCAGCGCGTGGATCGCTTGGTTTGTGGGACTGGCAGCCACCTCTCGCATTTTGGGAGAGGATCCAGCAGGCGCATGACATGGCGTCGGTTACGAAATACAAGGAGCAAGCTGATGAGCAAGAAATCAACGATTGAATGGACCGAAAGCGTCTGGAACCCCATCAGCGGATGTACCCGCGTGACGGAAGGCTGTAGCCACTGTTATGCCTTCGCGCTGCATGATCGCCGCCATACCATCTCTACACAGCATCAAGGCCACTGGAGCCCACAAGGCAAGCCAATGCCTGCACAGTACGCGCAGCCCTTCTCGACCATCCAACTCTTGCCAGATCGCTTGGAGCAACCCCTGCGCGAGAAGCGACCACAGCGCATCTTTGTCAATTCCATGAGCGATCTGTTCCACAGCCAGGTGCCAGACGAGTACATCCAGCAGGTCTTTGCGGTAATGGTGCAGGCGCACTGGCACACCTTTCAGGTCCTTACCAAACGGGTCAATCGCTTGAAGTACTTAGCTCCCTCGCTACCTTGGCCAGCCAATGTGTGGATGGGAGTGAGTATTGAAAACGACCTGCTCACCGTGCGAGCCGATGCCTTGCGTACCGTTCCTGCGGCTGTTCGCTTTCTGTCGTGTGAGCCACTGTTGGGACCGCTCCCGTCGCTTCATCTGGCAGGCATTCACTGGCTGATTACTGGCGGTGAAAGTGGACCTCATGCACGCCCTTGCGAGGTGCAATGGGTGCGTGACATTCGGGATCGTTGTCAGGGAGCAGGAGTGGCTTTTTTTCACAAGCAATGGGGTGGTAAGACACCAAAAGCAGGAGGGCGGCTCTTAGATGGACGCGAGTGGAATGAGATGCCAGTGCCCACTGCGACAGGAGGGAAGCTATGACCTGCACAGTGAGCATGTGAGAGTCCGAGCAGCTGATGCTCACCCATGCAATCGAACTGCCCGGGGAGTCCTTGCTGGAATATGGCCCCAGTGCATTGCAGGAGGTTCACCGTTGATAAGGAGAACCTCCTAGAGTAGCCGCTCAAAATATTTGAAGCGTTTCAAATATTTTGGCTGAGGGCGGAAGACTGGAATGAGAGGAGCGAGGGGAGCTACGACGCCTGTGGTGATCGCGTTTGCTGCTGTTCCCGTTTGAGCTGTTCAAGCAGCGAGGGATTCTGCTTGAGTTGCTTGATGCGCTCTTTCTCGTCTGTGGTGATGTAGAGGCTGCGGTCGCCGATGTGCCAGGTCATCGGTTCGATGCCTAACTGCTGCAAGTATTTGCGTGTGGTCACGCGGGTAATGCTGATTTCTTGCTCCGCCGCCTTGAGGGTGATATAGGCCGTGTGCGGTTCCTGCTGTTGCATGGACGATGTTCCTTCCTCTCGTATGCGCTTCTCCTTAGCGTACCATACCGATAGCCAACCGTCAATAGTCTTGTAGCAAACTATTCATATTATGATATTTATCATAGAGTAATCTATTGACTTTCTTATAGTGATATGCTATTCTTCTGAGAGAAGTCTGTTCATTTCACCCTGGAAAGGAGTGTTCTCATGGAAACCGCTGCCCCGGCTGGTACAGCAATATCAGTCGTCTCCCTGCGTTCCCTTGCCGCAATTCAAGCGGATGTGGCTGACATTCGCCGCGAACTCAATGCCCGTTTCTTAGAGCGATCCCGCGAGATCGATGCCCTCTTCGTGGCCGCCATTGCCCGTCAGCATCTTGTCTATATCGGTGATGCGGGTGAGGCCAAGTCCGCGCTGACCGAAGCCTTCACCGCTCGCCTCACCGAAGCCCGCTACTTCAAGAGTCAGATCTTCGCCCAAAGCACCATCGACGAACTGGTTGGCCCTTTTGACATCCCCGCCCTTGAGCAAGGGCGGTTGCGTCGTAAAACCGCCACCTACCTTCCAGAAGCCCATGTGGCCTATCTCGATGAAATCTGGAACGGTGGGCCAGCGATCTTACTCGGCCTGCTCATGATGCTCAACGAACGCGAGTTCCGTAACGACGAGAGCATGCAGTCGATCCCGTTGGAGTTCTGCGTTGCCAGTTCCAATCGCATGCCCCAAGCGACCGATGACCGTGGGCAGAATCTACGCGCCTTACAAGATCGCTTCGCCCTGTGGTTGATTGTTCCGACGCTTTCGGACGCAGGCCATCGGCAGTTTATGACCGACGAACTGGCGCGGCGCAAAGCCCGTGCTCAGGGGCAGGCGACTACTGGCAAGACGGGCACGACCCTCAGCTTGACCGACCTGCACGTCTTGCAGCAGGCCGCCCTCGAAGTCACCATTCCCCCCGATGTGCTGGCGATCTGGTATGAGATGCGCGAGGCCCTGGCGCAGAAACGCTATAGTCCACCGTCCACGCGTCGCTCTGGTTGGCTGCTCGATCTCGTGTGTGCTAACACCATCCTCAACGGGCGCACCAGTACCACTCCCGATGATTTGCTGGTGCTGCAACATGCGCTGTGGCAGCGGCCTGAAGATGCCAAGCCCATTGCGGCCCTTGTCACCGGAACGGCCAATCCCATTCTTGCCAAAGCGCAAGAACTCTACGATATGGTGCTCTCAGTCGCTGAAGAGTGCCTTGTCTTTCACGGCAATCCCGACCACGACAAGACCAGCAAGCGCACGAAAGTGATGGAAGCACGGGCGAACATCTCCAATCTGGGCCGCGAACTGACCGGGTTGCGCGACCAGGCCAAGGGAACGGGGCGTGAGAGTACGCCGATCGAGACAATGATCACCCAGGCCCGCGAGAAGCACAAACAGATCACGAAGTTGGAAGGCAATGAACCCACCTTCTAAGCGGTGCAGACAGTATGAGGAGCAAGGCTATGGATACAGCAGGAGATTGGTTTGAGGATCTCCAAGCACAGGCAGGCGAAGACAGTTCTGTTGTCTCTGCCACGCCACAGCAAGCACGAGCGACAGCGGGCCGGGTGCGCGATGATTTGCAGGAGCGGCACCCTACCTGGCACGCCATCGCGGGCAACCGCTACGACGAGCATCTCTATCGGCAGGCCAAAGGCAGTGTGGATGCCCTCTCGGAGACCTTGGAGCAAGTGCGCCACACGTACCCCTCTTCCGAGCAATTGGCCGCCGATCTTCTGCGCGCCTTCTATCAGCTCGAACCCCACGAACAACCTGTGACGGAGCGGTTCCAGCGCAACGCCGCTGCCATCCACGATCTGTTGTCCACCACCGACTACAAGCGACTCCACAGCTTAACGCAACTCGATGGCTTTGCCTCAGCCCTCGCAACCGCTTCCATGACGGAAGCCCTCGTTGAGATTCTGGCAAAGCAGGAGCAAGAAGACCCGAGGCAGAAACGTCCCCAATCCCCAGTATCCCGCCGCCGGGCATCACAGTCACCTCAGCAGCCGAGTGCCGCACCTGCTCAACCAGCAAAGCACGATGGCACCGGAGGTCAGTCAGGTGAGACCGAGGGGAAAATGACAGCCGAGCAAGAACGGGAGAGCTTGCAGGCGATGCAACGGCGCGTCGTGGCCAGACGTGCCGCGCAGCAGGCAGAGCAGGAGATTGCTGATGCGCAAGAGGCCCTGGCTACCTTTGGTGGTGGACCTGACGCGCTCGGCGATGGATGGGGCAGTGGCGAGGGAACCGCTCACCTACAAGGTGACATTCAGGCCCGTGCCAAGCTTGCCCAACGCTTGCTGCAGAGCGCGGAACTGCGGCGGATTGCCGCGCTGTGTGGACGGATGAAGCTGATCGCCGCCCAAATCGAGCGCACCCGACTGACGCTGGGCAATAGTGAACTCTACGGCGTGACCATTGGTGACGATGTGAGCAATATGCTCCCAACGGAACTGGCCCTCTTGTCACGGCCAGCCCTCAAGCGGCTCTTCTACGCACGACTGGCCGAAAAATCCCTCTCCATTTACGAACGCTATAGCCCGGAACCCGTTGGTCGTGGGCCGATTATCGTCGCAGTGGACGAGTCGGGCAGCATGTCCGGTGCCAAGAATGAGTGGGCCAAAGCCATTGTGCTCGCACTTCTGTCTATCGCCGCCAAGCAGCGGCGCGATCTGCGCGTCATCCACTTTGCCAGTCAGCGTAGTCTCCTGGTCGAGGACTACCTCCGCGGCAAGGGAACGCCAGAGCAGGTGATGAAGACGGTCTTGCACTTCTTTGGTGGGGGTACCGATTACGAGCACTGGATGCGTCAGACACTCATTGCCATCGAGAGCAGCGAGTATGACCGCGCCGACGTGATTGCCCTCAGCGATGGCGAGTGTGGGGTTTCCGATGAGGTGCTCAAGACGTGGCAGGCCACCAAAGCGGCCCGTGGCTTTCGGGCTATTGGCATTCTCACTGGCGCGCCGATGGGTGGCGCGATCCTGCGTCAGTTTTGCGACGAGGTGCAGCACTTCAAGGGTGTCACCAACGATCAAGCCATTTTGGAGCAGGTCTTTACCATGACCGTGTAGTGCGTTAGAATATCTGAAGCGTTTCAGATATTCGGGAGAAAGGGCAGCAGCCATGACGCAGACCGATGCGGGAAGCAGTGTCTCAGGGGTGCCTCCAGTGGGGGATGGCAGTTTTTCTCTGGAGACGGTACGGACACTCGAGCACTATGGGGCTGATCGTCCGAGCCTGGGCAGTATTGTGAGCTGGGGCATGAAAAGTATCGTCATTGCCCAGGACGAACTGCGCCAACTCTTAGATCAGAACCACCTGCACGCCGTGAAGATTCCTGCCATTCGTAGCCGCAAGGCACTCAACCGTGCGCTCAAAGAGATGGTGCAGGACGAGCTGATCCGGCTGGTGGCCGACAATGCGGAGCGAATCACCTATGTGTTGATCAAAGTCTCCAACGACCAGGAACAGGAAGAGGTGGTGTTCAAGAGGACGCTCAAAGTGAGCTATCGCAAAAACGCAGCTGCGGGCAGCGACCCACTCACCTTCTCCAGTGTGACCGCAGAGTCGGTGCTGCGGCCCCTGATCGAGAAGTATCAGACCAGCTACGTCTCCAACGATATCAGCCGCTTTATCCTGCTCACCACCGTCAAAGCCTGTAACGGTATCCTGTTGCGGCCAGAGGGTGGCGTCTACTTCGTGCCAACGGCTGAGCAGGAGACCATGCTGCACCTACGCGACTTTCTGGATGATCTGGCAGCGCAGCAGAACGCCCTGGCTTACCTCTCGATGTTCACCATCATCGACGACACGAACGCGAAAAGAGATATGCAGCGGCACGCGCACGAGGCGCTCAAAGGAGAATTGCGCACGCTGCACCAGGAACTGGAGAAGCTCACGAGAAAACCCGACCGTAGCGTGCGTGCGGTGACGGTGGCGAAGTACTTGCAGGAAGCCGACCGCGTAGGGCAGGAGGCCGCTCTCTACCGCGACTTGATCCTCTTAGAAGCTGAAGATATCACACAAGCCCTCGATACGCTCCGTCAGCTGTTCTGCGCGACCTTGCAAGGCGATGGCAACGATCCGTTTGCGGACAGGAATGCCACCTCTCCAGCACGCGAGGCAAATGTGCTGCAAGGGACACCCGACACGGACCCCGGTTTCTAGCAAGATGGTTGATTATAAAGAAAGGATGCCACACATGAAATGGTATAAGAAAACGGCAACGAGTGGTGCATGGTCTGCCTACGTTCACGCCGTGAACGCCGATGAGGTTCGTCACTTGCACGAGGAGGAACTTCGCCTCATGCCTGACCTCGCGGCAGGCTACCCAGGCCCCTATACTCTAGAAGAGATGCCAGAGGATTTCGTGCCACCGGAACCAATGCAGCAGCTGGCCATGGGGAATCTTGATGAGTTCTTCAAGGGCCTGTCTTTTGCTGACGCCAGCGATCCTCACCGGTGGGTCACGGTGGAGACCGCACTCAACACCCCGACCTTGAAAGCCAGGTTGCAGCCTGACGGGACGCTGTACGTATCGGGACCCGCACTTAAGGAAGGCATTCCAGTAGATGACGTGCAGGCACTCACACGTTTTCTGATGCAACATGTGCAACTGCCGCCGCTCCCATCTTTAGCGGAAATTGAGGAATTAGAAGTCTCGTTTCACCCACGCCGTGTCGATCTTGACGAGCCTGAACAGCACGACGGCCAAAGCTGAATCGTTCGACTCTTCTGAGTATCGTCAGGAGTGTATTCCTCCGCCATAAGAGCTAGATGTTTCATCTAGCATAGCTCTCGATAGAACGAAAGCAGCGACCTCGCGCTGAGATCGCCGCTTTTCTTTGTCATATCCTCGTTTTGAGGGCAGCTACGCTCGCCAGGATACGTTTTGAGCGTGGCGGACCTCTGCCTTCCCTATTATTGACGGTATTATAATGTAATATCATCCGTTATTGACGATATTACATTATAATACCGTCAAATGACGATAATGATAACTAGTACCGTCAAATTATAACACTGTTGACATTCAATACCGTCAAATGATACACTAGCTGAGGGCAGATAGTTATTTTTGAGCGGAGAGGACGCCAATGGAGGCCAAAATGGAGACTATACCACCGGAGCAGCAGAGAGCGCAGGAGCAAGCCGAGAA
Organism: Ktedonobacterales bacterium; assembly: GCA_038199755.1. Lineage (GTDB taxonomy): Bacteria > Chloroflexota > Ktedonobacteria > Ktedonobacterales > Ktedonobacteraceae > JBBPYR01. The sequence continues at coordinate 25,569 of JBBPYR010000210.1, forward strand.
AGAAGCTCGGCTCCAGTATGTGGATACTCTAGCAGGGCCAGATGATTATTGGGTTTCGATCACGGATGCCGCACGTATCACGCGAACCAGCGAGGCGATGGCGAGGCGGTGGGTCACATCGGGCCGCTTACCGATGAGGCGCGAGACGGTTGGCATGAACCAGCGTACACGCATGGTGCGTGCCAGTGATCTCCAACAGATTCGCCCAATTATTGACCCATCAGCCGCGATTACGGACGACGTGCGAAAGCTCGATTTAGTCAGTATCCCACGCCAGCAGCAGCAGATCGCCCACGAGCAGCAACACATCGAGCAGCAGCTTGCGGAAGTGCGCCAAGCCCAAACCCAAACGCACGATCTGGCACAAGCCACTAGCACCGCGCTCGGCGATTACATCGAGCAACAGGGAGGCGTCATTGATGCCTTGCAACAGCAGATCTCCGCAGCGCAGGCTCGCTATGAGGAGCAGATCAGCACGATAGCCAATACTGCCGAGCAGCAGAGTGGGCAGATCGGGCAACTTGACCAGGCGGTGGAGCAACTGCGCCAGGCACTCGACGAGCAGCGCAGACTCCACCAAGCCACCGAGGAACGCATAGGGAATCTGGCGAACCAAGTGGAACAGACCAGAAGTACCATTAATAGTTTAGCCGAAGCCGTTGCAGATACGCAGAGTGGTAATGAGCGCAGGAGAGAGCAGCTTGAGCAGCGTGTCGGCGATCTGCATGGGGAACTAAAAACTCTCGCACGTGACCAAGCCCGCGACGTGGCAACACTTACTGGACAATTTGAAGGTTTCTCTACCTTGCTCGATCGTGTTCTTGTTCAAGGCCAAGAAGCACAGCGTGGGGCTGCGCAGAAGATAGGGCAGCTAGAGGAACAGCTGCGCCAGGAGCGCGAGGCACGCGAAGCCCTCGCTGCCCAGGTCGCCACGCTCCTACAAAAGAAGCCTGTGCGACCGAGAAGGCCCAAAGTGGCAGAGGAACAGAGAAATATCTGAAACGTTTCAGACATTTTGAGGCGGCTATCTGACCCAGTGCCGAGATGCGTGTAAAACGAGGACATAGAGGAAACGAGCAGGGGCGGGAAAAGTCGTTTTTGTGTTATGCAGTTACGGGGGTCGAGTATTAGCCATGCGAAAAACAACGTTAAGGCCAAAAAGGGATGGCTAACTGTCGTTTGTCAGTTAAAAATACGTGTTTGACAGAAAATATTTCGTTGGTCTGAAGCTCACCTTACCTCTCTTCCTGACGCATAACTTTTCACTGCATCACGCCCACGTTTTCGTAGGATCATGATCGTGTCGCGTCTCCCCTACAGGCAGAAAAGCGAAATGATACCTGACAAAAACGAAAAGATATGCGTCGGAAACTTGTCTCTTTCCTCAATCTCTGGTATACTTGTCGCGGGACTCCTCCTCCGGTGCTCTTGCACGAGGTTCCCACTCCCTTCTACCACACCTGCGAGAGGAAACAAGATTAACGCTATGCTTACGAATGAGGAATTCCACTCTTGGTGCCAGCGCAACCAGATTTCACCAGAGACCGAAGCCGCCATCCAACGCATTCGCTCCTCTCAGCCTGTGCGCAAGGTGCAAAGTGGCGTTTCCAACGTGAGCGGACGGTACCCCAGCATGAAAATGGGGTTCTCCATTCAGTTTGAAAGCCAGCATGTGGAACTGTGGGGGATTCATACCATGGAGCGCGACCACGATGTGTTGGAATTTTACGATCAGCCCAGCCGCATCCCGCTCCACTACCAAGCCCGATCCGGGCGCAAGACCACGCAATGGCATACTCCCGATTTTTTGGTCTTGCGGCAACACGGGGCGGGATTTGAAGAATGGAAACCGGTCGCCGCGCTCGAGAAACTGGCTCTTACAATGCCTCAACGCTATCAACGCTCCGCCAGTGGCGGATGGCAGTGTCCTCCTGGGGAAACCGCCGCCGCCGCGCTTGGCCTCTCCTACCGCGTGCGCACCTCGGCGGAATATCATCCGTTGTACATCCAGAACGTAAAGTTTCTCCACGATTTTTGGACGCACCCTTTCCCCGTCGAAGCGAAACTGCAAGCCCAAGTACTCGCGAGCCTGGAAGCCTATCCTGGAGTCAGTGTGGCTTCGCTCGTTGCTGCACACCCTGGCCTCCCTGTCGATGTGGTTTGGGCCATGCTGACTTCCCGCCTGCTTTTTACCGATCTCTCAGCCGCCTCCCTCATGAAGTGGGACCAGGTCTTTTTGTATCGCAGCGAAGCTGAGATGACGGCCTCAAACCAGCTGAGCCAGGAGCGTCTGCACGCAACGCCTCTCACCTCTCGCCTTCTCTGGGGTGGGCGATTGTGGGAGGCGGAGGTGAAGGCGACCGACGTCACGCTCCGACCCGAAATTGGGGCGGTTTTCACCCTGTCCTACGACCAGTTCCAGCAAATGGTCAACGTGGGAGAGATCAAGCCCGAGGGACTTGCCACCCCCTCACCACTGACGGAAAGCGCACGTGAGCTGTTATCGCATGCCAGCCCAAAGGCCCTAGAAGCTGCCAATCGACGCTGGCGCGAAATCTTGGCGTACAGCCGTGGAGAAGCCATCGCGGTGACCCCTCGCAGTGTCCAAGCCTGGATTGCGTCCTATCGTCGGGCAGAAGCCGAGTCGGGATGTGGGTATCTTGGCCTCCTTGATCAGGCGGCGCGACGAGGCAACCGCACCGCGCGTGTCGCGGATGCCTCGAAGCACTTGTTAGAGGAGTATTTGACCACCCAGTACGCCGTCCCACAGGCCAAACGCGCCGCAGCCGTCTATCGATTGTACCGAGAAGCCTGTGAACAGCAAGGGATTCCTCCCGTTGGCGAGCGAACTTTTTACCGCGAGCGAGCGCGCTTTACGACGCAGGACGTGACGATCGTGCGCCGAGGCAAACGAGCGGCCTACGCCTCACAGCCTTTTTTCTGGTCGTTAGATCAGACCACTCCGCGTCATGGAGGCCATCCCTTTGCACGGGCGCACATGGATCACACGGAGTTAGATCTGGTCCTGGTCTCATCGGTCACGGGAAAACCGCTCACCAAGCCCTGGGCGACGTTCCTCACCGATGCCTACAGCCGACGGATGCTCGCCTGCTATGTGAGTTATGATCCCCCAAGCTATCGTTCTGCCATGATGGCCTTTCGGCTCTGTGTCCAGCGCTACGGCAGGCTTCCCTTGGAGTTGGTTGTGGACCGCGGCCCCGAGTTTGGGAGTGTGTACTTTGAGTCATTGCTGACTCGCTGTTTGGTGACGAAGTTGGATCGTCCGCCACAACAACCTCATTTCGGTTCGGTGGTGGAGCGGCTTTTTGGAACGACGACCACGCAGTTGCTTCACCAGTTGCGAGGCAACACCCAAGCCAGCAAAACACCCCGGCACATGACCCATGAGGTTGACCCCAAGCGACTGGCGGTCTGGACACTGGAACGCTTTGCTCACCGCCTCTGGGAATATGTCCATGAGGTGTATGACCAGATGGATCACCCGGCCCTCGGTCAAAGCCCTCGCGAAGCCTTTGTGCAAGGAATGACGCTCGCTGGAAGTCGCTCTCATCGTCTGATTACCTACTCCGAAGACTTTTTGATGCTGACTCGCCCGAGCACTCGGACGGGCACCGTCAAAATTCATCCGTCGCGTGGGATCACGGTCAATGGATTACAGTACTGGCACGACGGGATGCGAGCGAGCCAAGTGGCCGGGCAAACCGTACCCGTCCGCTATGAACCCTACGATATGGGCGTCGCCTACGCCTACATCGGCGGCCAATGGCTCCAATGTCTTGCGGATGCCTACGCTTCGGTGCATGGACGATCAGAACGGGAGTGGAATCTCATTGTCGAGGAGTGGCGAGAACAGCAACGTCAGCATGCGCGCCAGCGGATCACGCTCAACGGTCCTCTGCTGGCGCAGTTCTTGCGCCAACTGGAGAGCGATGAGGCTCTGTTGCTCCAACGCCAGCGCGATCTTGAAGAGCAAGCGCAACGCTCCGTGATCCTCTTGAAAGCCCCACTCGACCGGGAAACGCGAGAAGAGCCTCCCCGCATTGAAGTGGACCTGACCAAGATCGCACACTATGAGGAGTATCGCTAATGGATCCACTCTCTGCTGAGTTACGAACTCAGTTGGAAGCCTTCAAAGCCCTGAAAGTGAAGCATCCGCGGTTGGAAGAGACGGATCGTGCCTTGATGCGGGCCATTGAGGGGCACCGAAGTTACACACTGCTTGCCCTCTATGGGGCAAGTGGAGTGGGCAAATCGACCGTCGTGAAGCGGGTGGCGACCCGCTGTCGAGAAGAAGAACCCGACCCAGCGGTCGTGCCGGTGGTGGTGGTGCAGGCGTCGCCTGAAGATATTGGGACGTCGGCGCGTCTCGATTACTACCGTCAGGTGCTTACGCAACTGCGAGGGCATCTGGCCGTGAAAGATCGGGTCATGAACCTCGCCCTGGCGACCACGCCCGGGAAAAAGAGGACGGACCCTGCGGAATGGCTGGATATGCGAGAGGCGGTTGAATACGCGTTGGAGTTGCTGCGGGTGAAAGCGGTGTTCGTCGATGAGGCGCAACATCTCCTGTCTGTCGACCCGCCACACAAGCCGACGGCTCAACTAGATTGGTTAAAGAGCCTCACTAATCGAACCAATGTCCTGCATGTGCTGGTGGGGAATTTTGAGTTGTACGACTTTTGTCACCTCAATGGACAGGCCGCACGGCGAATGCGCGATCTGCCTTTTCCCCGCTATCATCTCGACAACCAAAGCGAATGCGAGGAATTTGTGGGAGCGTTACGCATGCTGCTGGAACGGGTCCCACTCACGGTCGATGTGCAGGAGTTGCTGGTGCAGTGGCGCTGGTTTGCAGAGTGGAGTTTGGGATGCATTGGAGTGCTAGGTGACTGGATGGTGGAAACGGTGGATGCGTTGTGCAAGGAAGGAGAAACGACCTTCACCATTGAGGCCCTGAAACGACATGCCTTGCAGCCAGACCAACGCGTACGGATGGAAATGGAGGCTCGCGTCGGGGAACACAAAGTGGGACGGGCAAAAGCCCAGAGCGAGCAAGACCTCCAGCACCTCCTCAACAACCCGACCGTTCTTCCCAGCAGTGCATCTTCCGGCCTGTCTCGTGGGAATGGGGTCTCGTCTGCGAATGCATCCGTTGACCCCACAAGAGACACACGCGGCAAACCACGGATTGAGCGTGCGGCAAGTCGCGATCGCGTAGGAGATCAGGTGCAACCCATGAGTGCTCTCAAATGCTCGTTTTCTGGGGTACTCGCAATTGCAGCAAAGCCTTTTTTGGACAGCGGTATTTCCCGTGTGGAATGCCCCGACTGTGCAGCGATGCGCTCACTTGAACTGCGCAATGACATGCTCCGCTTTCCGTCTCATGACCAACGCAAAACACGTCCCACGCAGACGGAGCAACGATGGGTAAAGCGTGAAACGACGTGGGAAGTGGTGGGAAGATAGATCGAGCCAGGGAGGAAATGGCTCATCACGACAGCAGAAAACCGCAAAACGAAAAGTTATGGGTCAATTTTATGGGTTGGAAGACCAGCAAATGGGGTGTGGGACGCTCTTGATCTTTCTCTGCATGTCGGAAAAGTTATGTGACAAAGTCAATCCTCACCTCCTCGCCATTTCCTAGCTTCTCTGGCTGCTCCAGAGGATTTTGAAGAAGAGTTATGTGTCTGAAAAACGAATTTTTATATGTCAATCAACACTAACATGGTTTTTAGGAGATTCTGGAAAGAGGAGCACACAGAAGTAAAGCTTTTTCGTCTTTTGAGAACAGCAACAAGGGATATCTACAAGTGATTACCTCTCAAAAGTGTCCACTTTTTACTTCTTTTACCTCTTTCTTGCTCCTTTACCTCATCTAAGACGCTTAGCGTTGTTTTTCGCGTGGCTAATACTCGACCCCCAGAAACGGAAACTTGGCTCGTCGAATGGCCGACTCGATGCGCTTGGCTTCTCGATCTGCCATTTCTGCTTCACAGAGGGCCAACAAAAATCGCTCGAAGGAGAGACCAGATCGCGCAGCATCTTGTGCATAGGATTGGTAGAGGTGCAAGAAGGTCGGCAGACCCAGTGCGCGAAGATAGGCTTCGAGTAACGCTTGATGATCACGATTCTGTCCAGGAGACTGCATGGCGGACAACTCCTTCCTTTTCCCCTACCAAGAAAGCTTCAATAGTTGTTCGTAGCGAGAAAGGTCTACCGGTTGGGTGCCAATAGCATCCAACTCCGGACGATCAGAGAGGTCTAAGGGTTGTGGAGCAGAGGGTTCAGCCACTTCGGCTTCTCCCGCCAGTTCATGCAGACAATACAAGACTCCATCTAAATGAGCACATCCATAGGAGAGCGCACGCTCAATTGCCAATTCCAGTTGGGAAGCCTCGTAGCGTTCATGAAGCATCAAGATGCGGACAAACTCTTGAACGCCACGTCCATCTGGCCAAAGCTCTTTCAGTATGCTGAGCATACGGTGATAGGTTGCAGGCCAGTCTTTGCGCCAACGCTTGAGAGGCTTCGCATACTCGAAGGCTCCTGGCTTTTTTTCCAGTAATGCAAGATAATGGAGCGGATCAAAGAGGTCCTGTTCACGCTCGTAACAACGGTCATGACTCGCGACCTTCTGCGCTCCATCAAAAATTTCAATGGTAAAGGGATATGCCTTGAGTGTGACCGTTTTGCGTGCATGGTTGACTGGGACTGAATAGCGGTTCGTTTCGTACTGTGCTTGCGAATAGGGAGTAAGTCGGACGCTTACCATATCACAACAGTCATAGTCCGAGGGAGGAAGCGGTAACAAGAGAGGTCGCTCCTGTTCCCACGCTTCCCCAATGGTCTGCATTTGGCGAGCGACGGTGCGTGCATCTTCTTGTTGACAACGCTTTAACACTTGTCGATTGAGGTCCTCAAAACTCGTTGCCGTTGGCAGTGGCACCAGAAAATTGCGCCGTGTGTAGCCAACCGACCCCTCGACGCCTCCTTTTTCATTTCCTTTCGCAACCTGACAAAAGTGCGATTCAAACAGGTAGTAGCTGCGAAACGAGGTGAAGGCGCGTGCTTCCTGTCGGGAGCGGCTCCGCTTTCTGGTCTTGTCAAAAACGAGCTTGACGGCAGTTGCTAAGTTGTCATAGCTAATGCGGTGAGGAACTCCTCCAAAATGGCGAAAAGCAGCAACGTGTGCCCACAGAAAACTTTCCTGATTTTGTGAAGGGAAACACATCGCGTACGTTCGACGTGAGTAGCACAAATGCATCACAAAGAATTGCACCTTCTGCCTTTGACCTGCAAGGATGACATAGCCTTCTCCCCAATCCACTTGGGCATCTTGACCTGGCTCAAATTCGAGTGGCAGAAACAGTTCAGGAGGATGATGCGCCTCTTTCCAGGTGGCGATGTGTTGCCGAACACGAGACTCACACCCTTGATAGCCCTCATCTTGGATGATCTCAAAGATGCGATGCGCAGTGTAGCGTTGCTTGCGGGGCAGGGAATCATTCTCTGTGATGAGAGCTTCGACGCGCGCTAGAAAGGGACCAAAGATAGGAGCGGAGCGGAAGGCAGAAGAGGTGGCAGAGGTGAGTGGAGGTGGCTGGTTGGAGAGTGCTCTCCTGATGGCCTGACGACTATGACCCGTTTCACGCTCAATCTGTCGGATTGCCTTGCCTTCAATATGGAATGCACGACGGATGGACTCTTGCTCATCAGGGGATAGTTGCATCGCCGCTCTCCTTTCACTAGAGCAGGCTGACAACACCACGTCTCTCTCAACTATACAAGGAAATCGTCCGGGTAGCAAGGGTCAGTAACAAATTAACATTTTTTGAAAGAAGCTTTGTCTGTGTCGTAACAATTTGTGGTTTGATGGGTACGATTCTACGGTAACTTTTTGAGGTGGGATGGGTACCCTAAACCATAGCGTAAACAACTATAAGCCGCGCAAGGTAGATACTGATGTACATAACCAGCCTCAAATCTTCCTTCGAGGTGATCTCGTATCTGCTCCCGTACATCCACTAGATAAGTTTAGAACTGGTGCCAAAGACTGGTCAGAGCCAGCAAGCATCCACTTTGGACTTATTCTTTCGGGAGATGAGCTGGTGAATAATCGAGCGTACCGGGATCAACTTCATCGGCTTGAGCCAGAGGCCATCGGTGGAGAGATGGAAGGAGCGGGTCTTTACGCTGCCGCACAGCGCCGCAAAGTGGATTGGCTTCTCGTCAAAGCCATTTGTGACTGGGCCGATGGCAACAAAGAGGACACGCACCAGCAACAGGCTGCCAATAATGCAGCACGCTTCGCATTTCATGTGATAGAGCAAGGTGGCTTTAAAAGAGAAGCACCTAATATCATTTCTCCTCCCTTAGGAACCACTCTTTGCACTTATGAAGGGCACTCCTACTGGGTTCTTGCTCTCGACTGGGAACCTAACGGCACCCGTATCGTTTCAGCAGGAGCCGATGGAACGGCACAAGTATGGAATGCTGAAACAGGGCAGCATCTTCTCACGTATCGTGGACATAAGTATACCGACATCCGTTCCAAAACAAAGCTGACACCCACAATCTATAATGTCGCCTGGTCTCCCAAAGGGGGGCGCATCGCCTCCTCAGGGACTGGAAAAAATGTGCATGTCTGGCAAGCTGATAGTGGTGGTAATCTTTTCATCTATAAAGAACACTTTGGGTTCTTTTCCTATGTCTTTGCTATCACCTGGTCCCCTGATGGCACACGCATAGCCTCCGCTTGTAGCACCACGACCATAGACAACACTATCCACATTTGGGACATTAGAACTGGTAAAACCGTTTTACGATGCGATCCCCACCTTGGCTTGACACTAAGTTTCTCGGCATTAGCTGTTGCTTGGTCCCCTGATGGTACCCGCATAGCTGCTATTTGTGGTGACAAAACGATACGTGTATGGAATACAGCTACAGGTCAACACCTGACGACTTATAAAGTGCGTACAGATATGGTCAACGATCTCATCTGGTCCCCTGACAGTAAGCTCTTAGCCACTGCCAACCCAGATGCTACGGCTCACATATGGGATACCACTACAGGCGAACTTCTCCTCATCTACGGCGGTCATTCCGAGGGTGTGAGAAGCGTCGCTTGGTCGCCTGATGGCACATCTATTGCCTCTGCTAGCAACGACGAAACCGTGCAAATATGGGACTCGGCTACAGGCAATCACATTTTCACTTATAAGGATCATACAGCTTGGACTACGTCTGTGGCTTGGTCGCCTGACGGCACTCGTGTTGCTTCCGGCAGCAATGATATGACTGTAAAAATCTGGCAAGTGAAGTAGATCTCTAAATGCTTCAATTAAAGGCTACATTGATTTTCCAGGCTGTGTTGCAAAACAGAAACCCTGTTGGCTGTCAAGTATCCGGAAAGCCAGTTCTTCCGCAGAAATAGTGCTCAGCAATACAGCGAAAAGGATGCAATTGGCTTTGAGAACCAATTGGAAAACATCCGAATGGAAAAGTATGGATTGAGGAAGGCAGATGCCCTCAAAACCCACCCATTGAGCGTTCGTGCTCATCCATCCGGATGGATGAGCGCGGGAAATGCGGAAGAACCAATTCTCGTTATGGCTTCAAAATGGGTAAAATCATGCATAGCGAAGTTGAAATCAAGAACCTATGTGACATTGACGTTTCTCAGGATACTTGGTTCTTCCGCAACCTTGATACTGGTGGCGAACCCCAAAAATGGGGAGAACTACTCTGAAAACAGGGCATTTTTTCCTCAGAGCAGAGATCGCTCCCTCCCTCTCAGAGCTAGGACCAGGATACGTGTGAAATTCTATCACAGTGAAGCCGTGTTCTCAAGTCTGCCTCAGAATCCACTGAGAAAGATACTTCCACCGGATTCTGAGGCCAATTTTGGGGCTGGATGCGGCCCAAACAGCGGGAGAA
>JBBPYR010000211.1:0-53908 GCA_038199755.1 Ktedonobacterales bacterium
CGCGATGGGCAATTCCGCCAGCTCGTTGCCGCTATACAGGTTCTTGGTGATCGGATCCTCGCTTTGTGCTGGTTGCGCAGGTGCGCAGCAATCGCTGCCACAGCAACTCCGCTGGGTGCTCTCACTCTGGAATGTTTGGAGTGGGGCAATGCTACGTGTGTAGCGTTCGCGTACCGCGGCTCGCAATGCGTCGTCGTTGCTTGGTGTGCTAGTCATCAGTATAGTTCCCTTTCATCATTAAGGACGCCTCTTGTGGGCATCCAATACGCATCGCCTCGACAGTAAGATGTCCCTTGTGAGCATCCAATACGCATCAACCGAAGCGAACGGTTCAAGTTTTCGTAGGGACGGGAGATCCTTCACGCTTTTCAGCGTCTAATAGAAGGACGCAGTATGTCAAAAAAGGACGCAACGGGACGATGATGTATGATATACTCAACCTGCGTTTGTGTGATGAGTACATGGAGATGAACGAATTAACATAGCCATCTCGTAAGCAGCAGCGAAGCGCGCTGCAGGCCCGTAGGGACCAGATTTATCGCGTCCCCGAGGCGATTTATCGCCTGTGATCGGGCGGATCTCGCTCAATGAATTGAGCGTGGGACGCGATAAATCTGGTCCCTACGGATGGGTTTCCCTGATTACCTGCTTAATTAATTAATGCCCATTATCGCGTCCCGAGGCGATTTATCGCCTGTGATCCGACGAATCTCGCCTGATAAATCTGGCCCCTACGGATGGGTTTTCATGATTACCAGGTTCATTTATTAATGAGCATAAGCTGGGTTCCTACAGCATTGGCAGCATAGCGATCAAGCTGGATTGTTGCCGCTAACACTAAAGGAGCGAACAAATGAAATGGATGATCACTATCCGATTTAATCCGCGTGATGCTCAGCAGCAGACTGAGATGATGGCACTCATTCCACAAGAGCAGGCGCATATCAAAGTGCTGCGTGAACAGCAGATCGTGGACGCACTGTATATTAGCGCAGACCGTAGGCTTGTCTGGCTGGTGATGGCAGGTGACTCGCAGGAGCAGGTGCAACAACAACTGACAGCCCTTCCGCTCTATCCCTATATGCAAACAGAGATATCGCAGTTGGTCTAGAGACGGACAAAACCAAGATATCCCAACTTGTATATTGGTCTAGGGATGGATGAAATACAGCATGACCCTACCAAGGGCATGCTGTATTTCATCCATCTCTAGACCAGCGTAAAATAGGCGTATAGCAGTTTAGCTGGCCTCGGGTTGTGCGGTCAGGTGCAGTATAATCGTTTGGGTGCTGTGTGGTTCGATATTGAGGCGGTCTTGTGGGCGGTTGAGTCCATCCTCTGCTGTCACAATCGGCTCGAAGCAGACAAAGGCGATGTCTGGCTTTCCGAGGGGTTCGGACCATATCTGCATCATCTTGAGCTTATACTGTCCCTCCACGGGCTGTTCGGCAATGGTGAGCGTGCCGAGGTGGGGAAACTGCACTGTGACGGTGTGGGGAAAGTCGTAGGGCGCGTCTGGTGGGTTGCTATTCCACGCAACGCTGGCGGGCGAAAATCCTGTGATACCCTCTATCTGTATCTGTGGCTTGTCCTGCTGTGCGACCGAGAAATAGGGATGAAAGCCGGGGGCAATCGGCATGACCTCAGCGCCGCGATTTTCCATCGTCAAGGTGTAGGTCAGCGTGTTTTGGCCAGCCGCGATGTGGGCGCGAAAGCTGAACTCATAGGGATAATCGCGGCGTGTGGCGTCACTACTCTGTAATGCAATCGTGATACTCCTTTGATCTTGCTGGGTGATGGTCCAGGGAAGCGTGCGTCCAAAGCCGTGAATAGGTAGGGTGGTATGCTTCTCTTCAAAAATACCATTTTTGAGGCGTGCGAAGTTAGGAATCATCAAAGGTAAGCCCCAGCGTTTGACGTTGCCGGTTGCCATGGGGCGATATAATACTTGCCAGAGGCCAACTTGAAAATGTGAAACTAGGCTTAACTCAGGAATAACTCCTATCTTCGTCTCACCATAGCTGAGCACCTGCTCTCGTTCAGTGGGAAATTGCATAAAATCAGCCATACCTGTTATCCTTTCAATGTAAGATGATATCTCTATTGTACCTCTCACATTACCACTTTTCCCTCTTCTATTGCGTTTTATTGGGTGGATGCGTATACTCTTAATAAGGAGATGCATTGCCTTTTATCGGGCGGTAATACAAGTCTGATTACTAGCCAGTAGGGATGTCCCTGGTGGGCATCCTCTTCTCAGTAGGGGATGTCCCTGGTGGGCATCTGTCCCTACCCTATGATTATCTGGATGCCCACCAGGGGCATCCCCTACTTCATAAGATGGGACGCTTTAGGCATGGAAGAGTATTCAGCCAGCGGCGCATCAGAGCGATCACAGCAGAACGGACTGGAAATGGAGGAGAGGCAGTCTGTGCAAGGATATATTGCTATTAAGGGCACACGCAACGGTTTGCTATTAACCCTAGAACCTGAAACCCCCTTTGGTGAGCTGCTTCATGCATTGGCTGACCGATTGGCTGAGGCTCCAGCATTCTTTCGTGGAGCGTCGCTTTCAGTCGATACGAGTCGGCGCATGCTGCGCGTGAGTGAGCGGGTGCAACTCGAAGATTTACTCGCCCACTATCAAATGTCTATTCAGCCATTAGAGCAAGTGCTACACGCCACCGCGTCGCGTCCTGCTGGTCAGCGCGATGTGCGAACCGTGACGCTCTCACCTCTCGATAGTACAGCCCTTTCGGAGTCGTCAACTTCACCGTCTCAGGAGCCAACATCTCCTCTCGTGGCTACCGCTTCTACATTAAGCGAGGCAGAAGCACAGACACGTGAATTGCGTGAGGTGGCTGACACGCTCTTCCTGCGCCGAACAGTGCGCTCAGGGCAGGCCATTCATCACGCGAGTAATGTCGTGGTCCTGGGTGATGTCAACCCTGGCGCAGAGATTGTAGCCGGGGGAGATATTATCGTGTGGGGCGTGTTACGGGGCATGGTTCATGCAGGCTATCCTGAAAATGAACAGGCCATGCTTTGCGCGCTGCAACTCGCTCCCGTACAGGTGCGGATCGCGCATCTGCTTTCACGTCCACCGGAAGGCTTTGAGACGCAGCCACGGCCAGAAGTGGCAATGATTCGCCAGGGGCGAATTGTGGTTGAGACTTGGGTCAATGGAAGAGCACCACGCAAATGAGCATCTGGTTTCAAGGTGTCACTTTTTCTCTACTATAGTTCGTACTATACATAACCTATAAAAAATTTGGAAATCAGGAACTTCTTGTCTCCTGTAGAAGCTTAAGCAGTTCTTCAAATGGAGCATCGTATGGACAGTCGGGTAATTACTATCACCTCAGGCAAAGGCGGTGTTGGCAAGACAACGACGACAGCCAACCTCGGCAGTGCCCTTGCCATGCAGGGAAAGAAAGTGTGTGTCGTCGATTCTGATATCGGCCTACGCAATCTAGACGCAGTATTGGGCCTGGAAAATCGCATCGTCTATGATCTGGTGGATGTGGTTGAGGGACAGTGCCGTTTGCGACAGGCTCTTATCAAGGATAGGCGGTTGCCTGAAATGTATTTGCTTCCCGCCGCCCAAACACGCGATAAAAATGCTGTGAATAGTGCCCAGATGGAGCAACTCTGTCAGCAATTGCGGCAGGAGTTCGATTTTGTGATCATCGATTCGCCAGCTGGCATCGAGCAAGGTTTCCGTAATGCTATTGTTGGGGCCGATGAGATTATTATTGTGGCCAATCCTGAGATGGCTTCGGTGCGTGACGCCGACCGTATCATTGGCCTAGTAGAAGCGGCAGGGAAATTAGAGCCGCGCCTGGTGCTCAATCGTCTGCGACCGGACATGGTGAAGCGCGGCGATATGATGGACGTGGCGGATGTGTTGGAGGTGTTGGGGATTGAACTGTTAGGCATTATCCCAGAGGATGAAGCAATCATAGTTGCGACAAATAAGGGTGAGCCTGCCGTCTACGATAAACGCTCGCGTGCCGGACGCGCTTATTTGAATGCTGCACAGCGTATTCTGGGTGAAGAGGTTCCGTTGAATGAGATTGAAGAGTCCCCTTCGCTGTTGGAGCGACTACGACGTTTAATGGGTTTTGGACCTGCACCGATAGAAAAAGGTGTACGTTCCCAGTCTTCTTAGGAAGGGGGTAGAGATATGGGTGTGTTCGAGTTTATGATTGGGCGCAAAAAGCCAACACCGGGCGAGTTGGCGAAAGAACGGTTGAAGGTTGTGCTGGTGCATGATCGTATGAAAGTTAGCCCCGAAATACTAGAAATTATTAAAAGTGAGCTCATGGCTGTGCTCTCGCGCCGTCTCGATATCGATGAGCAGCAAATGCAGGTGACGCTTGCACGGGAGTCAGGTCTGGAGAAATTGCACACCAATGTTCCTATTCGCAGGCAAAAAGTCTCTTTTGAATGGGACCCCCCTGCTTATACTCCAACCTCCAATGTGATTCATGGCAAGGTTCACATTGAAGATAGCGAGTAACTACGTAGAAGATACAAGAAAATAGGTATGGAGAAACGGTTATATCCCGTACTCTATACCTATTTTCTTGTATCTTATATGTAATATACGTATACAAATAGATATATATATCTATAAAAGGTTAAGAAAATTCCTGAAAACACCTCGATTCTTAACTGAATCTCCATTCTTTCACAACCCCAACCATACTTGGCGGCACTATACTACACCCATAAGCAAAAGAGATGTAGGAGATGCGATGAAATGTGTATCTCCTACAAGGATTAAAAATAAAATATTCTGGAGCGGTAGTGATGTGCCGATACGTGAGTACGCGCTGACCAGAGGTTGTAAGACCTTTGTAAGGTAGATGCGCTCTCTTTTCAAGGGGTGCCTCATAGGAGTACTGGTGGAGGAACTGATAGGCGTGTATTTTACCGCTCGGTGGCTTTCAAGTTGGTAGCTGGGTTGATGGTCGGGAGGAAAAGAGACAGCGGGAATGATTATGCACGAGCAGTAGCACTTGGTGGTGAGATGGGATGTGGGAGGTGTGCTGGTGGCTGTGTGATGTGTGGGGATGATGGCCAGTGGTGGTGAGTTGTGTGGGGATGGCGTGCTAGTGGTTGTGTGTGATGTGTGGGGAAGGCATGCCATGGGTGATGTGGATGTGTGGGATGTGTGGGGATGTGTGGGAATGGTACTAGGGATAGGTGGGATAGGTGAGGTGGTGTACCAGTGGTGAGGTGTGGGGATATGGGATGGCGTGCTGGTGGTGGTTAATCATTGTTGACTGTCTCTGACTTGAGAGTGGCCGAGCGGGGTGTGGGGAGTGATGTGTGGCATGTGTGTGAGAAATGCGCTCTATTGCTATGTGAGGATGGGTAAGCTTGTATGAGGCATCTCGTTTGGGTTGAGAGAATGGTGGAGTTGGGTGGTAGGGATGCATCGTCAGTGAATTGCAGCCTGCTGGATGCAGGCATCATGTATCGGTACGTCAGTGCCGCGCCAGAAAGCAAGGGATTATGGGGTGGAGGTATTGTGTTATGTTAGAAAATGATACTTATGTGCTAAAAACGAATCTATCAGCGAGTACTGTCAGCCGTGCCGTATGGCCTGTGGAAACACATCGTAGGCCCATCACGACACAAGAATTGCAAGATCAGCCAACGCAGCAACGCCGACAGGCGTCTCAATCAGCATCTGAGCGGATGCCTATATATACCGTTCATATTCACTTTTTTTATATCTCTATCATTATTGTCTTATGTGTGAGCACCGTTACCACCTGGATGTTCTTTTTGCATCAATGGTTACTACTCTCGTTTATTGTACTCTCCTCTATTATGTTGGTGGTTCTTATGCTGCACTCTCTCTATTTCAATATGCGCGGGCAGGAGAAGGAGAAGGAGAGCAAACGGGATAGCGCTACGAAAACGACGTTTGCCTCCTTTTTGCCTGCTGCCTCTCCTATAACACCTATGCCACCGAGCATAGGTAAATCGGCGTCATTGCAAGCGTACTATATGCAACGTTATACCCCAAGCACACCAATGCCCACTGCACCACTCATTCGCGTGCTGGAAACGGTCAACCTTAAAGAAGAATAGTGCTATGACTATTGGGCTATAGAGAAGCCTCCTTTGATACACCTTGATATAGACCTCGTTCAATAGAGTGAGTAGGCACATGTATTCAAAGGTTCCAGAGGAGTGAGAAGTGAGCGAACAACAACTTCAAAGAGTGAAAGTAAAGCGGTTGGCACACGTAGGATTGTGGGCAACGGACGTAGTAGCGCAGGCTCGCTTCTATCGCCAAGTGTTGGGCCTCGACCTGCGTACTTTGCATGGCGATGAGCTACATATGGAGGATGCAAGTGTTTTTCTTGCTCTTGATGATGAGTCTCATTGCCTAGGTCTTTTTGCTGATACGAGACCTGTTGCAACAAATGGGCGCAAACAGACAACGCGCACACAGTTGCATCATCTCTCGTTCGAGGTGGATACGAACGCGGAGCTGGCAGCATTAGCAGCCCGCCTCAATATGTCTGGTATCAATCTTGCCTTAGAGCCACGTGATGGCGATGCAGAACTTGGCGATACACTCTGGTTTCATGATCCTGATGGAAACCGCATTGAAATTGCAGCGGCTCCCGAGGATTTCACGAGCTATGGCTCTAGCACGAGGAGAGGGAGACGAAACCATGTACAGCCTTCTGGACTACAACATATCTCGCTCTATACGTCGCGCCTAGAGGAGATGGTGGATTTCTATACCGAGTCTCTGGGATTTGATATATCTGATTGGCTTTTGCGTGAAAGTGCTTGGCTACGGTGCAATAGCAATCATCACTCGCTCATGTTTTTGCAAGGGAAGCCGGGGATTGACCATATTGGCTATGCCATTTCTAATGGCTCCGAGTTGTTGCGCTGGGCAGATCATCTGAGCCGCGCACAGGCTCCTATCTTATGGGGGCCGGGTCGTCACGGTGCGGGCAACGATCTCTTTCTGCGTTTTGCTGATCCCGAAGGGATTCACGTTGAGTTATCCGCTGAACTACAACAATATTATGACCGCGATGTAACCACGCCTCCGCGCCTCTGGCACACGCGCTCAGTGGCCTTTAACCTGTGGGGTGCTTTACCCACGTGGATACGCGAAGAAGTACGGGTATGAAATAAACGATAGAGCAGGACATACGATTGTATTGCAATGCAGTTGCATGTCCTGCTCTATCGCTTATTTTATGGGGTTCTTGAGTATGCCAATGCCTGCTATCTCGGTCTCCATCAGATCGCCGGGCTTGAGAAATTCTGGTGGCTTGCGTGAGAAGCCGACGCCGCTCGGTGTGCCTGTGGCGATGATATCCCCTGGCTCTAGCGTCATACCCTTTGAGAGCACGGCTATGATGGTCTTAATGGGGAAGATCATCTCACTGGTGTTGCTATCCTGTTTCACTTCGCCGTTGACGAGCAGGCGAATTGCCAGAGTTTGTGGGTCCTTGATCTCATCGGCGGTGACAATCCAGGGACCGATGGGGCAGGAGTCGTCAAGGCTCTTCCCTTTGAAGAATTGTACGTGGCGCGCTTGTAAATCGCGGGCCGTGATGTCGTTAATCACGGTATAGCCAAAAATATAGGATAGGGCGTCATCTTCGCTGATGTTTTTGCCTCGCTTGCCAATGATGACCCCCAACTCTGCCTCCCAGTCAATTTCGCTTGAGACTTCAGGGTCGATGACGAAGGTGTCATAGGGGCCAATGATGGTGGTGGTGGCTTTGGTGAAAAGGATCGGGTTCTTGGGCGCATCAGGATTGCGTTTGCGCGTATCAGCTGTTTCCTTGGCGTGCTCAAGATAATTGAGTGCCATGCACATCACATTTTTGCGTGGTTGCGGAATGGGTGCTACAAGATGGACTGCGCTCAGTTGGTGAACGGCACCGATATCGCTAAAGGTTTTGACCTCGCTAAAACGTCGCCCTGCCGCCTTCTCTAGAATGGCGTCCAGGTCGGGTTTACTCTGCTCAAAGTGCTCGATGAGACTCAATACTTGATCTGGCGGTGACAAGTGTAAGGCGCGACCGGCTAGGTCCACGTCCAATATCTCATCGCCAAGCACAATTCCCAGATGTGGTTTGGGCAGCTCGTTCGTTGAAAAACTCGCAAGTTTCATAAAAATGGCTCCTTGTCGTAGTGGAGATGAGCACTCATAAAGGTGCTTCCGTTATGGCGCATGTTGTATTTTACAACATTGTGGTGGGTGGTACTTTTCAGGCTGTCCGAAAAGAATAAGTTGATAAGATCATGCATAGTATGTAATATAGCACTTGAGGAACACACTCCGCGAAAGGATTGCCTATCCATGCCTACGCTGTTGACCCGCTGGATGCTCTTTGTCAGCTCATACTTTCCCTTAGCCGTGATTATCGCTATTCTCTTCTTTCAAGAACAACGTATTTTGGCACTGAGCTTTTTGTTTGTTGGCCTGGCGGGATTGCTTTTTCTGCTCGGCTACTTTTATATCAAGGCCCATCGTCTGAGTTACGAACGGCACAAAATTCTTTCGCGACATGCACGCGGCGGGGAGGTCATGGGTTATATAGCGAGCTATATTTTTCCTTTTGTCACCTTCCCTTTAAGCGGGTGGCAGCAGATTGTCTCTCTACTCATTTTTATTGGCATTCTGGGAGTAGTGTACGTCAACTCAGAAGATATGCTGCGTATCAATCCTACGCTCAATTTGCTGGGTTATCATCTATATGAAGTGACGATAGAGGGGGGCAAGGATTCCTATGCGCTGATCACTCGGCGCACGATCGACCAGGGCGAGACATTGCATATGACACTGATTGGACATGGAATATTCTTGGAGAGTATCCGATGAATGAAACTAAAGTAGCGTTGAACTCTAGCGTGACGGCAACGCCTATGTCTTCTGCTCATACTACCCAACAGCATCAGCATGTTTTTCAACGCTTGCTCGCACTCGATGTGGAGCAGAGTGTAATTACTGTCTGTTTTGCTGCCAATAAGCAGGATGAACTGAACGGGGCCACGAAAAATAGACAGAAGAAGCGCAAGCCGGAAAACCCGACCACGCAAGCACCAACTGCGTATGAGCAGGGACATGTAGATGCTGCTGCACCGCTTGCTTTTGAAAAGCTGTTGATGACTGACAACTTGACGGAGAGCTTTCGCGAAACGATTCAGAACGTGCTTGTGCTCTATCATGAAAAGCTGCAAAAAGATGATCTTCTCTTTTACGCCTATAACACGGAAACCCAGACGGCGGAACATGAAATTGAATATCTGCACATGAGCGATTATGCGTCGCTGGCGGAGCCAATCAAAACACTGTCGCTATTAGCGGACATCGAGGCATTTCATGACCGTCCTGCTTTCTCGAATGGTCTGCGTTTCTATGTGATCATCGTGCAGCCAATGCAAGGTGAGTCAATTTACTTTTTTCGCACCTATGAACGGAAACGTTTTTTACGTAAAGGCGTGCTGGCAGTTTTTGATGGAAGTGTCTATGAGCGGGTGGATGCACCAACCTGCTTGTTTGATGATGAAATCGATTGCATCTGTTATGACGGCATGATGTTTGTACTGGGCGGTGCGAAAACGCGCTTCCAGAATATGTTCCGTTTTTATGAAGATATTCGTCAAATCGCGCATGAGACGCTAGACACCATTCAACAACACGTGCCGATTCAGGGCTTTGATGCATTTGTGACGATGTGTCAGAGCGACCCGCAAAAATTGCGCAAGCTCAAAAGGATTGCCAGCAAGCCCTATCTGCAAAGCGTGACCATCGATGATATCAAAAAAGTAATCGCGCACAGCAAACTCTCTATTCCTGTGGTTGAGGTAAATGGAAAAGAGCAACTTGTCTATGATGAGAAGAACAAATGGCTTATTCTCAATCTGCTCGATGATAACTATCTTGAGTCTTTGATGACCCACATGCACTATGAAGTGTCAGGAAAACGTGAGCTCTCATAGTGATGGGATGTGCCTATCGAGATAGCTAGGAGAATAAGGCTGTTCGCATCACTGCCAGGGGAGCTTCTTGTCCGGTCCAGAGGTGAAAGGACAGTGCGCCCTGATGGAGGAGCATGGAGAGACCATTCGCGGTGCTTAGACCGATAGTATTTGCCTGACAGAGCAGATGCGTTTGCATGGGATTGTAGATCATATCATAGACAAAGGTATCGGGCGCGAAACGGGCTAACACCTCAGCTGGTAGAGGGCTGACCTCTTCATACATACCGAGTGATGTTGCATTGATAATGATCGATGCATGATGCGGTGGTACAAGCAAGGTAGGATCACTCAAACAGAAGATATGCCCATCATAAAAGGGCTGCACATCGGCAGACAGGCGTTGCGCTCTTTCCAAATGCCGATTCACAATGATGAGGCGCGAGACTTCAGCCGCTACCACAGCAAAGGCTGCGGCCCTTGCCGAGCCGCCCGCACCCAGTAGGATGACGGTATGGCCTTTTAGCGAGATCTGACCATCGGCATGCCCCATGCCAATCTCGTGTTCCTTAAGCGCAAGAAGCAGTCCCTGTGCGTCAGTGTTATAGCCGTGCAGATAATCTTGATGTTTAACAATGGTGTTCACGGCTCCGATGCGGGCTGCCAGTGGGTCTAGCTGGTCCAACAGGGGTAGAATCGCTTCTTTGTAGGGAATGGTCACATTTGCGCCGAGGTAGTGCTGCTCACATAAGGAGCGTACACGCTCTATTAACTGTGGTGCGGGAGTCGGCCAAAGTTCGTACAGAGCAGGAATATGCAAGGCATCCAGGGCTGCTTGCTGAAAGCGCGACGAGTAAGAATTGGCTACAGGGTCGCCAATGAGTCCCAGGCGTAGTGTTGTTCCATCCGTGTTAGACATATGGTAAGTCACAATCTCTTTTTGACGTATTTCGTCGGGCTTCCTCGCTTTTGCCTGAACTATTCTATTATAGCAGCTTTTTGTGTCTAAAGAATATATAATAGTGCTATAATTTGACAAAGAATTATCTCTTTTTTTATATCTTTTTATTTATAGCATCCCTGAGTGGGTTTTTGTGTTTTACAGCTGAGATAATTCATTTAATTCTTACCATGTGCTTTCCAACGATTTTCAACATACAATCCTCTGCTTGCGCTTTCGTCAGTTTTGTTGGCATAACGGTCTCACTGGTGCTACACATTACATATGTCATATCATAAAGCATAATGGCAATTTGTAGGGGCGGCAGCCATGACGCCCTTGCGCGACTGAATGGAGCACGTAGTGTATGTCAGTTCAACCACGTCTGGCCTCAACGGTCATGCTCTTGCGTGATGCGAGTGCTGGTCAAGGTATAGAGGTCTTTATGGTGCGTCGCGTCGTGCAGAGCGAATTTATGCCCAATGTCTATGTTTTCCCTGGCGGCTCCGTCAACGTCGATGATCGTGTTGCAGAGGAAACCGCTGGCGTCTGTGCCCTGATTGCACCGGGGGTGGCAGACCCAGAGAAGCGCACCGCCCTGGGCAATGGCACGCGAGCCGCCGCCATTCGTGAGATGTTTGAAGAGGCAAATGTGTTGCTGGCCTATGCTCAGGGGCAGATACTCGCCATCAATGAGCAATCAGTCGCACGTTTTGAGGGCTATCGTCAATCTTTTAATGAGCGTAAGGGATCGCTGGTGCAGTTGGCACTGGCAGAACACCTGACGCTTGCCACTGACCGCTTGTACTATTTTGCCCACTGGATTACGCCAGAACTGATGCCCAAACGCTTTGACACCCATTTTTTTCTGGCGGCTGCACCCGTCGCGCAAGAAGCCCTGTATGATAACCTGGAGACAAGTGATGGCATCTGGATACGTCCCGCTGAGGCTCTCGAACGTTTTGCTGCCAAGACTTTTCCTATTGCCTTTCCTACCTACCATCAATTACGGGATCTTTGTGCTTTTCATAGCGTACAGGATGTTTTAGCTGAAGCACAGACGCGCTATGTGCCGACTCATACACCCGCAGTTCTCACAAAAGAAGATGGTGCTTACGTCTATTTGCCCGAAGATCCACACCATCCCTGGAAGGTATAACAGATGAAACACGAACCATACACGATTATTCTTGCTCCCAATGCCTCTATCATGACCGGACCTGGCACCAATACGATTGTGCTTGGGGGTGGTGTTGAGGGTGCTACCGTGATTGATCCGGGCGATGATGATCCTGAGCATCTGGAAGCGATTATCCGCGAGGGTGCTAAACGTGACGATATTCGCCGCATTCTGATTACGCATGGTCATCCCGATCATATTGGTGGTGCCGTTGCCTTGCGTAGACGTTTGCATATCTCTATTTATGCCTTTAACCGTGAGGGAGTGCCCGACACGGATGAAGAAATTACTGATGGCATGGTTTTTCCCGTGGGCGATGATAGCTTGCGTGCTATCGTTACGCCGGGGCATCGTTTCGACCATCTGTGCTTCTTAATGGAGCGGCAGAAGGTACTTTTTGCCGGTGATCTTATCGCTGGGAGTGGGACCGTGGTGATCTCGCCGCCAGAGGGTGATCTGCTGGATTATCTCAACTCGCTCAAACGTTTGCAGACAGAGGACATCGATACTATTGTCCCGGCGCATGGGCCAGTTATTGACGAGCCGCAAGCGAAAATTACGGAATATATTACACATCGCATGCAACGTGAGCAGCAAATTATTGCTGAGCTGCACCAGTTGCCCGCCGGAGCCGAGGGCGTTACCATTACCGCTCTGGTGCAAGTTATTTATGCCGATGTGGACCCGCGCCTTCATCCCGTCGCGGCACGTTCTGTCGAAGCACATTTGCTGAAACTGCACCGTGAGGAACGCGTCCACCCTGAGAATGAGCTGTGGCGACTGCTGTAGAAAGAGAAGAGAAGAGACACCCTGTACTGTACCTGTACCCATGAGCTCGTACAAGGTGCCTGTTGAAGGACGATGAAGGGAAGGAGCTATTTTACATCAATGGTGAATGGGACACTCATAATATACTGCGGACAAAGTTCGCCGGGTTTGCAGAGAGCTTGGCTAGTAAAGCTTAGTTGTGTTGTGCCAGCTCCTTTGGCTACAAAACGCCAGACGCAAACACTATTGGCGTGAGATGCATAGCCAGAGGGAGCCTGTAGTTCCAGTTGTCCCTGCGATGCGGTTGGCCCACTCCATTTATGTCCAAAGGGAAGGCGAACCTCAATCACGTCGCCTACATGAACGGTGATGGTGCTGTTGGCTTGTGACGACTTTATCAGGACATTCGCGGTTGGTGCGCTGGGGTCTGTGGCCGTGTTCGGGCAACCCGTTGCCCCGCTCGCGCTGCCACTCGCAACGGGAGTTGAGCTTGGAGCGGACCCGGTGCCACCTGTGCCTGAAGCGGTGCCACATGCTGCCAATATGAATAGTAGCAATACACTCAATCCTGTAATCAGAGCTACTGAGACATGTGGCCGAGGGCGATGATGATTCATGTGCATGATGAATACTCCTTTATGCTTTGTCGCGTTTGTGTCTGTTTCTAAATGTTTATTACCTATCCTATGTCAAGACGTTTCTCTTTCTCCAAAAGTTCCCGTCCTCGCAACATTGCTTCATTGATGGTGTTGAACGAATTAGCCTGGTAATAAGGGAAACTGCTGTAGGGGCCAGATTGAGCGCGCCCGAGGCGATTTATCGCCAGAGATTCAGATCTCGCTCAATAAATTGAGCGTGGGGCGCGCTCAATCTGGCCCCTACGGATGGGTTTCTATGATTAGCAGCATAATTTGTTCATTATCATCAATGAACTGCGGCAGTGCGAAATCTGGTGGATCAGGGCTGCTTATGCGGTTATTGTGGCAAGCATCGCCAGGAGTTCTTCGGTGTCGATGAGAAAACTGTGCGTGGGCAGGACTTGGTGAACAAGCCCAAGGCTCATTGCCTGCTGTGCTTCCTGTGTCTCGCCGCTTTGCATTAAGCGCGTTGTGTTTTCCTGCCCGATGGTGTTGGGGAGGTAAAGGGATGTGGCGTCATGAAAGACTCTGGCATTGATGGCCGGAAGGCGAAAACGTGCGTCCTCGCGGGCAATCACCACGTCACACATCGCGGCTAATTCGCAACCCGCGCTAAAGGCAAGACCCTTCACCAGAGCAACGGTCATAATATGGCGTGCATATAATTGGCGGAAGGCGGTACACAGGGTTGTGGCGACACGTAAGAGCCGTGCCCGTTCCTCTTCCGTATCTTCTGGGGTGTCAACGCCCGCGCAGAAAGCTTGTTCGCCCGCACCACTGAGGACGATGAGTTTGGGAGGGGGGCTCTGCTGCGCTATCATGTGCAACGAGGCGCCTAGCTGATCGATCATTTCAAACGTGAGCGAATTAAATGGAGCGTTATCCAGTATAAACCATACTGTCTCGTTCCGCTTCCGTGTATTTATACCAGGCATTACTTTTCCTATAAATAATAAATAGGGATGCTTCTTGTGGGCATCCAAACTCTCGCTGTTCGCTCATTGGATGCCCACAAGAAGCATCCCTACTGAAATGAGGATGCCTACGAGGGGCATCCCTACTGGTTGTAAATATGGTGCCATAGATAGTATATGCCTCTGTGCTTTTTCGTTCAAGGGTTTTGTGTGGTCTATCCATTACAATGTCTGCATCGTGTTTAGTAGGAGTGATAAAGAAACAGAAGGACGTTCGTTAATCCGTGTTTCCGTATGATGGTGGTGTTCAGCTAATGTGGCACCACCATTGTATTATGACGTATTTCTTACGTCTATAGCATATAGTGGGAGTGGTATGCAGAAAAAAGCCACTTTTGGTTGCCCCTAAACGTATATAATACATATGGGATTTACAGGATATGTTGTTTGTAATGTAATGAAGGGTTTTCAGTTCTATGAATACTTCTTTGACTACACTCGTAGGAAAGAGGACAGGTGTGAGCAGGATGACAGGGCTAGCCCTGCTTGCTGCATTGTGCTTGCTCCTTCTTTCTGCTGTGACGGCATCGGCGAGCACGGTCAATGTGTATGATAATGCACATGTCCTCAATGCTGCGCAGGTGCAGAGTGCTGCGTCTTCCTTACCCTATCCAATGGACATCTACACAATAAGCACATTTAATGGCAGTAGCAGTGCCTTTGATCAGCAAGCAGCCAGCCATACGGCTAACAATGCGAATCTAATTGTGATGGCAATTGACACTGTTCATCATCACCTGGCGATTAAGGCGGGTTCGCGTGTCCCCCTATCAAGTGGGCAGGCACAGAATGCAATTAGTGCGTTTAAGAGCGGGTATGGGAGTGGTGATTATAGCAGTGCGAGTACAGCGGCCATTAGTTCGCTGCAAAGCTCGTTGAGTTCCGCGTCGTCGGGAAATACTGGTGGCAATACTACTCCTGCCCCGGCACCGAGTGGTGGCCTCTTTGGGGGTATAGGATTTTCCACGCTTTGTTGTATCGGTCTGCTTGTGCTGGCAGGGTTAGCTTTATTCACTTTCTTCCGTCGTCGTTCTAAAGGCGGATTGTTCAATCGGCAAAACCAAAATCCGGTGATGCAGAACCCATATGTAAATCAGCCGAATCAGTTTAATCAGCCCTATAATCAAGGCTACCCTCCTGGCTATGGGCAGGGTTATAATCAGCCACGTCAGGGCATGAATCCGTGGGCGGCTGGTGGTCTTGGTGCGGCGGCTGGTGGCCTAGCTGGTTATGAGATTGGTCGTCTGCAAGGTGAGAACGAGCAAGGCAATCAGAACCAGAACCAGAACTTTGGCAACAATGATAATGGCGGCTATGACAATAACGCTGGCAATTTCGGTGGGGGAGCCTCTGGCGACTTTGGCGGAGGTAATAATGGTGGCGGCTTTGTTGGAGATGCTGGTGGAGGGGGCGGAGGCGATTTTGGTGGTGGTGGTGGAGGTGACGCTGGCGGTGGCGGAGGAAGTGGAAATTTCTAGCAAACAAAAGAGCGAGGAACAGGCAATGCATGCATTGTCTGTTCCTCGCTCTTTTGTTTGCTTTATTGTTCTCTGCTGGGCATGTTGATGCGGCGGCGACCACGGCGGGTTGCCAGTTCCGCGATGTGTAAGCGGCTCACAGCACGTTCAAGAGCAGATTGCAGTTCAGCACGTTCCTGGTTGGTCTGTGCATCTGCTAGTCGATCCTGGGCGCGGCGGCGTGCCGCTTCCGCACGGGCTTGATCGATCTCTTCGGCGTGTTCGGCGGTGTCTGCCAGCACCGTCACGTTGTTCTCGAAGACCTCGATGAAGCCACCGGAAACGAAGATTGGCTCTTCCTCACCGTTTAGCTCGACACGAAGTTCTCCGGGCGACAACAACGCCAGAATAGCGGCGTGGTGTGGCAGAATACCGAGCCGTCCCTCGGAGCCAGGGGCACTCACGAGGTGGGCTTCGCCGTTATAGAGTTCGCGCTCGGCTGTTACCACTTCGACATGCATAGTTGTGCGTGCCGACATGTATTACCCCTTTTGCTCTTCTTGATAGCGTTCGACCACTTCGTCAATAGAGCCAGCCATATAGAAGTGATCTTCACGAATGGCGTCATGCTTGCCAGCAAGAATTTCTTTGAAGGCGCGTATCGTGTCCTTAATCGGAACGTACTTGCCCTCGCGTCCTGTGAACGCCTCTGCGACGGTCATAGGCTGTGAGAAGAAACGCTGCATCTTACGAGCGCGTGAGACGGTCAGCTTGTCGTCATCGGAAAGTTCATCGACACCCAGGATAGAGATGATGTCCTGAAGGTCTTTGTACCGCTGCAAGACGCGCTGCACACTACGTGCGATGTCATAATGCTCGTCGCCAACCACCTGTGGATCGAGAATACGACTGGTGGAAGCCAGGGGATCGACGGCGGGGTAGATGCCCTGTTCCGCAATCGAACGCTCAAGCACGATGGTTGAGTCGAGGTGGGCGAAGGTCGTAGCAGGTGCAGGGTCGGTGTAGTCGTCAGCTGGTACATAGACCGCTTGCATGGACGTGATCGAACCCTTCTTGGTCGATGTGATGCGCTCTTGCAAGTCACCCATTTCTTCTGCCAAGTTTGGCTGATAGCCCACTGCGGATGGCATACGGCCTAGCAGTGCTGACACCTCAGAACCAGCCTGCGTGAAGCGGAAGATGTTGTCGATGAAGAGCAATACGTCTTTGCCCTCATGATCGCGGAAGTATTCAGCGATGGTGAGGCCAGTCAATGCTACACGCAGACGTGAGCCGGGCGGTTCATTCATCTGTCCGAAGACCATTGCCAGACGGTCAATGACGCCTGCTTCCTGCATTTCATGATACAGGTCGTTGCCTTCGCGGGTACGCTCGCCGACGCCAGCGAACACGCTATAGCCACCGTGCGCCTTCGCGATGTTATTAATCATCTCCTGAATGATAACCGTTTTACCGACGCCAGCACCGCCGAAGACACCAATCTTGCCGCCTTTCATGAAGGGGCAGATCAGATCGATCACCTTCATACCTGTCTCGAAAACCTCGATGCCAGCAGACTGTTCTTCGAGGGTGGGAGCACCGTGATGAATGGGTAGGCGTGGCGCATCCACTGGTGCTGGTTTATTGTCAATCGGTTCACCGAGGACGTTAAAGATACGTCCCAGTGTCAATTGACCAACTGGTACTGAGATAGAACTGCCGGTGTCGTAGGCGACCGTACCACGCTGGAGGCCATCGGTTGGTCCCATGGCGACGCAGCGTACCCAGTTGTTCCCCAACAACTGTTCCACTTCAAGGGTGAGGTCTTTCTCAGCACCAGCGATGCGTGTAGTCAATGCATTATAAATTTCGGGCAGTTGGTCTGAGGGAAATTCTACGTCTACGACAGCCCCCAGCACCTGCACAACTGTACCTTTGGTCTGTGTGCTCGTTGCCATATATCTTAATTCCTTTATGTGATAAGCAGTGTGGGATGTGAGAGATCACATTCCCTATACCCAGGTTTTTGCTCAAATTTGTGGGCGTGAGAACTCATGCTGCTAGGCATTGGAGCCTGCAACCACCTCCAGAATCTGGTTGGTAATGGCTGCCTGGCGTGCCTTGTTATACGTAAGTGTCAGGTCTTGTACCAGTTCCTGTGCGCTATCTGTGGCGTTCTTCATCGCGACCATCTGCGCCGAGTAAAAGCTAGCGATGGTCTCTAATAACGCCTGATACACTTGCACGTCCACATAGCGTGGCAGCAGAGCGGAAAACAACGTTGCAGGGTCTGGCTCATATAGGTAATCTACGGTCTTTTTCCGTTCGTCGGCCTCTTCTTTGGAGGGCGGCTGCACGGGCAATAATTGTATACTGACAGGCGTTTGCGTTACCGTGTTGACGAACTTTGCATACACCAGATGTACCGCGTCCACCTCACCTTTTAGGAAGGCCTCGGTTGCGACCTGTGCGATGGCACTGGCATCAGTGATGGCTGGTCTATCACCATAGTTAGTAAACTCAGCTATCAGTTGCTGCTGCGTGCGCACAACAAAATCGCGTCCCTTGCGGCCAACGGCAATGTATTCTACTTTAGGCCGTTCGCCGCCTTCCCCAGCAACCTGATTTTGCACTTCTACGACTGTAGCGGCTGCCTTACGGTTGATGTTGCTTGGCAGTGCTCCACTTAAGCCACGATCAGGTGTAATGACGATAAAGCCGACATTGTGAATGGGACGCTGCGCGAGCAGTTCAACCCCTTCACTCAGGTCTGCCCCTGATGCGTTAGCGAGACGGGAAACAAGCTCACGAATCTGCTCGGCAAAGGGGCGTGCCTGTTGGACACGCTCCTGTGCGCGACGCATCTTGCTGCTTGCCACCATCTGCATAGCTTTCGTGATCTGTGCCGTATTTTTGACAGAACGGATACGCCGTCGAATATCGCGGAGTGATGGCATAGATCAATCTCCTAGCTTGCTGTCGCCGTTTGAGTGGCGGCTTGAGTAGCCTGTCGTGCGGCGTCGGCTTGTGCCTTGTCATCCTGACGAGGAGCGGCGGTCTGTTTGTACTCGTCAATCGCTTTGCCAAGTTTGTCGAGCAGTTCTTTCGACATCTTGTTCTTCTGATTGACGGACTTCTCCACGATCTCCTGGCTGATTTCAGGGTGGTTAGACTCCATGTAGCGATGGAAGCCAGTCTCCCATGCTGCCACCTGGTCAAGGGCGACATCATCAAGAAAGCCTTGGTTCGCGGCATAGATAATCATGACCTGCTTCTCAACGGGCAGGGGCTGATACTGCCCCTGCTTAAGCACCTCTGTGAGACGCTGCCCGCGATCAATACGGCTCTTGGTGGCTTTATCCAGGTCGGAGGCGAATTGTGCGAAGGCCGCGAGTTCACGGAACTGTGCTAGGTCGAGACGAAGTGTACCACCAACCTGTTTCATCGCGGCGGTCTGAGCACTCGTACCCACGCGCGAGACGGAGTTACCGACGTTGATGGCGGGGCGAATACCGGCGTTGAATAGGTCGGTCTCAAGGAAGATCTGTCCATCCGTGATCGAGATGACATTGGTCGGAATGTAGGCCGAGATGTCGTTTGCCTTGGTCTCGATGATGGGTAGGGCGGTCAGTGAGCCATTGCCGTAGTCCTTATTGAGACGTGCGGCACGTTCCAGTAGGCGGGAGTGTAGATAGAACACATCACCAGGGAAGGCTTCGCGTCCAGGAGGGCGGCGAATAATCAGGGAGATGTTACGATATGCTTCAGCGTGCTTTGTCAGGTCATCATAGATGATAAGGGCGTCACGTCCACTCTCCATGAATTCCTCACCCATGGCACAACCAGCATAGGGGGCGAGATACTTCAAGGGAGCAGGGTCAGAGGCACCTGCGGCAACGATGATGGTGAAGTCCATCGCACCGCGCTGCGTCAGAATTTCACGTGTGCGTGCGATAGAAGAGTTTTTCTGGCCAATGGCTACGTAAATACAGAAAAGGTTTTTGCCTCGCTGATTGATAATGGTGTCAATGGCGATAGCGGTTTTCCCAGTCTGGCGGTCGCCGATGAGCAGTTCGCGCTGGCCACGACCGATAGGAACCATGCTATCAACTGCCTTTAGGCCGGTCTGTACAGGCGTATTCACACTTTGACGCGTGATCACGCCGGGGGCGACGCGTTCGACCGGGCGAAATTTGTCGGTGTTAATGGGACCGCCATCGTCCAAGGGCTGGCCCAGGGGATCAACTACGCGACCGAGCAAGGCATCGCCAACGGGAACTTGAATGATGCGCCCTGTTGTGCGTACTTCGTCGTCTTCGCGAATTTTGGTAAAATCGCCCAGGATTGGGCAGCTGACCGTTTCTTCCTCAAGGTTGAAGGCCATGCCAAAGAGTCCTGTGCGCGGAAACTCCACCAATTCGAGATATCGTACATCTTGCAGGCCATAAATACGAGCGATACCGTCTTGCACCGAAATAACGGTGCCCACACTTGCGGTTGAGGTATCAGCGGTGCCGAAGCCTGCAATGTTTTTCTCGATGATGGCACTGATTTCATCAGCCCAAGATGCCATCGTCTGTCCTCTTTCTGTGCTATCGTGCAGGGCATGAGACACACGCCCATCTTAACTTATGCTTATGATGAAGCGGCGGTCGGTGTGGTTTGGGTAGTTGCTTGCCCATCGGTGCCGTCAAACTGCCCATCAGAGAAAAAATCAACATTTGCGCTAGAGACGCCGTTCAACAATTGCTGTTGCAATGCGCTCAAGCGGTAGCGCACGCTACCATCGATTACTTCGTCACCCACCCGTGCGATGACGCCGCCCAGGATAGAGGGATCAATCTTTGTCTGAAGAATGATCTTTTTGCCGGTATACTGTTCGAGTGCATGTGAGATTTGTGCTTGTTGTGCCGTATCCATTGGTGCTGCCGTTGTCACTTGTGCCTTCGCCTCGTTCTTATAATCAAGTACGAGTTGCTCTAGTTCCTTCGCAATATTTGGCATATAGTCCACGAGTTCACGCTGGACAATCAGCAATGCAAGGTTGAGCGAGGTGGGCAGCACCCTGGCCGTCAATTGCTGACGTATTGCTGTCTCTTTACGCAGTGCCGGAATCTTCGGTTCGCGCAAGAGGTAGGAAAGTTTGCGAATAGCAAAGAGTTTCGCTATCTCTTGAATGTCATCGAGTGTGCGGTCAATCGTGTTTTGCTTGATCGCTAACCCGAACATAGCTCCAGCATAACGGCGTGCTATCGCTCCCTTTAGCATTAGCGTTCCCTCGTCTGGTTATTGTTACTCGCTGTGACAAACTCTTCCACGAAGCGGCGGTTGTCCGTGTTATCAACAGATTTGCCAATAACTTTGCCCGCGGCATCGATGGAGAGATTGATCACAAGACGGCTTAGCTCATTACGCGCTCGGTTGGCCTCTTGCTGAATACGGGCAACCTGCTGTTGTCCGATCTGCTCTGCCCGCTGGCGTGCATCTTCTTGAATGCGATTTGCTTCTTCTTGAGCGACCTTCGCAGCGCGGTCTATCGTGATCTGGGCTTCTCTACGAGCTTCAATCAGAAGTTGTTCAGCGCGTGTGTTGGCTTCCGCAAGGTCCCGCTTGGCTCGTTCTGCGTTTTCGATTCCCTCGCGAATGACCGCTTGTCGCTGGTCAAGCATCTTAATGACAGCAGGGAGAAGAAAACGTCGCAGAATGATAAAGACGATCCCGAAGCTCACGAGCTGCGATAGAAAGGCGACCGCATTAACACCGAAGCCGCTAAACAATGCGCCTGCACCAGAGTCGGCAAGAATAGGTAGAAACACCACTTGTGCGCCTCCTTTCGTCAATAGAATACGGTTGTATACTTGTCCCCGATACGAAGTATGAGACGCATCCATCGTGTTTCTCCCTACGAACTGGTTGTAAGGTAGGAAGCGATCTCTTGCGTCTCATACAACAGTCGGGGCAAGTATGTCAGTATTACTAGGGAATGAATTTGATCAGGAAGGCGATCAAGAGAGCATAAATAGCAATGGCTTCTGCAAAGGCGATACCAATGAACAGGTTTGTGCGGATCAGTGGCTCTGCTTCAGGATTGCGGCCAATAGCACTGAGTGCCTGACCAGCGAGAATACCAACACCAATGCCCGGTCCGATGGCTCCGAGGCCAATAGCCAATGCTACAGCGAGTGGTCCAAGATTCATGATAAAGATCCTCCTTTAAGGATGTAAACAAATGAATAAGTTATTCAATGAATATATGCAGTCGCAGAAATCTGCGAGTAGCAAGCAAAAGTCAGTTATTTCGTTGCGCTGGTTTCGAGTTCTGGGACTGGCTGCCCGATTTCGTGAGCCAGTCGCTCGTCATCGGTATGTCCATGGCCGGTTGTAGCCATGTCCAGAAAGACAAGTGTCAAAAGTGCAAAAACCAGTGCTTGCACAAAGGCAACGAACAACTCAAAGGGAATGAAGGCAATATCGGCGACGAATGGGAGCAGGAAGGCGAAGACCGCCAAGACCGCGCTACCAGCGAAGATATTACCAAAGAGACGGAAGGCGAATGAGAGAACACGTGCGAACTCACTAATCAACTCAAGCAAGCCGACGATGAAGTCGATGGGACTTTTGAACGTGAAGTACTTGCTGAGGTGTTCTCTGGCTCCTAATGTATAGAAACCAAAGACCTGTGTAGTGATTACCGAGATCAGTGCCATTGCTAATGTGAGATTTAAATCACTGGTAGCGGGGCGTATCCAGGGAATAACCTGGTTGGAAATGTTCCCGAACAAAAGAAAACCTAGCACCGGCTGGCTGGTGGTGTGAAGTTTTGCAATGCCTTCGCCATCGATGGCTCCCACGGTATCGACACCAGGGATGACATCGAGCAGGTTAGCGACGATAATGAAGAGAAAGAAGGTGGCAACGAGGGGGAAGAATCTCTTCCCTTTTTCTTTATTACCGCCCACTACACTATCGACTAAACCCAGTAGATATTCTACCACAAACTCGGCAGCATTTTGCACGCCAGTAGGAATAAGCGATTTACGACGTACACCTGCATAGAAAAATGCCACGAGTAAAATAATAGTTATCCACGTACAGAGTAGTGTATTCGAGACCGGAAAATTAATGCCTGGGATAGTAAAGATTAGGTCCGGTGCCGTTCTAATAGCAGGAAGTTGCCAGAACACTCAGCGTCCTCCTTGTCCGCCGAACTCTCCTTGTCCTGATCGTTCTAAATGGCCCCCGTCTATCCTGTTTCTAGTTCTTTATAATACCTTGTTATAATACTATAATACACGAGCAAGTAAACGGTATGCTCCATATATTCCCGATGTCAAGCCAAGCAGCAGCCCGAGTAATACAAATAAATGTCCAGTGTGTACATAGCCATCGAGGAAGTTACCTCCAATGGCACCGAGAGCAATGGGAAGAGCTATAGTAAGACCCAGTTGTCCAACTAATGCAAGCGATCCCCAAGCAGAGGGTGGCGGCTTTTTGTTCATCCTTTTAACCCAATCTGTCTTGTCTCCTACCTGTTAGATTATAGCATATGGAACAAATTGAATGCAACAATACTACAGGCCAAGGCTGACGGTCCTAGCCTGTGTATTGCTGAGTTCAATCTGCTAGGACATTTTTGGTGGTATAGCTAGCATGCCGGATTTTCGTCCCTCATCCTCTTTCTGTACTTTCATGGCGTTGCCCACCGTGAGGCCGAGACCGCCGAGACAGAGGAGGCCGAGACTGCACATAATCAGAGCTGTGTAGGGGTGTGAGAAGAAGAACATGGCGTTTACGAGCAGTGGTGACTGGTGGAGCAGACCAGAGAAGACGAGCAGACCTACGGCCTCGTTGGTGCCCACCTCGCCAGGGGTGGTTGGCAGGATATAGAAGGTGATATAGACGGTATAGCCAAAGAGGGCGGTGCCAAAGGGAAGTGATGAGCCAATGGTCCAGAAGGCAAGCATGGCGAACAAACCGTCGCATATCACGGCGAGTATGGTCAATCCTACCGCTGGCAAGAACACTTTGGGCTGGCTGGCACCAGCTAGCAGTGAGTCAACAAATCCGGTCGCGAAGCCTTCGACCTTGCCGCTGATGGCTTTGGGAAAGAGACCTGTTATCATTTGCAGCAAGTGCATCGCGGCGTTCCGTTTCCAGGCGGCCAGGGCGATGAAGATAATCATGCCGACTAGGACACTGCCAACGGCTCCCAGCACCAACCATATCTTGATGTCCATAGAGACGCCCAGAAAAGGTACCAGCGCGATTACGATCAACACCGGCATGAGGTCGAGGGCTTTGTCCATGGCCACTGTTGGCAAGGAGCGGCTGACAGGAATGCCCGAAATACGCTTGAGCATCAGGCTTTTCGCGACTTCGCCACCGCGCACAGGCAAAATGAAATTCAGGAAGACTCCTACCCAGAAGAGTTGAATTGCTTTCAATGTACTGATATTGCCGATGGGATTGAGAAAAAGCTTCCAACGTACGCCGCGAATACTGTAGGCTGCGATAAAGGAGAGGCCGCAGAGGAGGGCAAGCAGCATACCACGTGGGGTAGAGAGATGTGTTTGCAGTACACCGAGTGTGGCAGGTATATCAACTACGCGTGAGATGAGGAAGAGCAGACCAACACCGATAGCCAGTCCGAGTATGATACGCACGAATGTATTATTCAGAACGCTGCGCCACGCGGGTTGAGCAATCGCTATGGGGCGTATGATCACTGTTGGTGGTGGAAGTGGGGTTAATGGAATGGGGGTGAATGGGACAGCAATACGGCCAAGCGTACTCCGTTTTTGCTGGTCAACTGAGGGTAACGCTCCTGTCTTCTGCTTTTGTACGTTGATGGCCTGGAGCATGCCACTTAATTGCATCAGGTCGCGTGTGTGCAGCAGACTGACATCGATATCCTCATCGGACATATCTACTGTGATGCCTGGTGTTAGCGGAAGGGTTGCTTGTAGGGGAGTGGTATGGGGATCGACCAGCGTGCGCGTGGCAACCGTGGCGATATCCACCTTTGCGCGTTTCTCTGTGATTTCATCACCCCGTGCGGGGAGCGTTGCCACGCGCACGGCCCCCCTTTTAAGGGTGTCGTCGTTCTCATGCAACACGCGTTTTTTGCTGACGGTGATGGCAGAAAACTTGACCAGCCGTACAGGACGTATAGGCCCCCGCTGTGCGTTCACTAGAGGAATTATAGGAATTCCTGTTGGATGGATGTCGTTTTTCATGCAAAACCCCTTACCTGCTACACTTGCCTACCTTACTCCTTAAACACACTACGGTTACTACACTAAATAACGCGGATTGTAGGGGTGATTGTCTCTTAAAATAATTGAACTGTGAATGCAGTAAAATGCTGAAGGATGCGATCCAGCGAATCCTTACAGCATTTTCCTATTTCACAGTTCATGAACGTTTTTGTACCCTATGCTTGTACCGCTTCTCGCTCTGGTGCATAGGATTGTGGCAACGGCTGTACAGCAGGTGGCTGCGGTTGTGGCGGGTTGCCTTCAATCTTTAGGGCACTAGAGAGCGTGATTTTTAGCCCTTTGAGAGCGATAATGCACATAGCGGTCATAATCAGAGCCGCGAGTGGGTGTGAGAATACAAACATCGCCCCCACAAAGTTCTGATTAAAACCTAATAAACCATGAAACACTATTTCGCCAACGCCTTCGTTACTACCAATTTGCCCCGGTGCAGTTGGTAGGATAGAAAACATGTTATAAAAGGTATAGCCGAAAATGGCCGTCCCAAAGTTCATTTGCGATAGCCCAACTGTCAAAAAGGCCATCCATGCGAAAAGACCATCACACGTTACCGCGACACAGGTAAGCAACACAGCAGGAATAAAGGTCTTTGGATTGCTAGCCCCTGCGAGCAGTGAGTCAACGAAGCCCATCGCGAAGCCGTCAATTTTGCTAGCAATGCCCTTTGGCAAGAGGTGCAGGAAAAAGTGAATGAAGGCAATAGCTGCCTTACGTTTCCATGCGGCAAGGGAAACGGTGAGAATGACCGCAATGAGAATGCTGCCAACCAGACTAAGCACGATCCAGAGGATGGGCGTCATATGGATGCCGGGAATAAAGGGCACAATCGCGAGGATAAAGAGTGCAGGCATAAGATCGAGCGATTTATCCATCGCGACAGTAGGCAGTGATTGGCTGATAGGCACGTTAGCTACCCGCTTGAGCATCAGGGTCTTTGCAACCTCTCCACCCTGTACAGGCAGGAGAAAATTGATAAAGACCGCAACCCAGAATATTTGGATGGCTTTGAGCGTGCTAATAGAGGTGATGCGGCTCAAGAACAACTTCCAGCGCGTACCACGAATGCTGAAGGCAGCGATGAAAAAGAAGCTTGCCAGTAACGCATGCGTAATACCTAGCGGTGTGGAGAGATTGGTACGCAGAATATTGATAGTATTGGGAACATCGATAACGCGTGAAACTAAAAAGAGCACGCCAATACCAAAGAGCAGTCCTAACATGACGCGCACCGCTGGTTTTGCCAAAAGTGCTCTCCATGCTGGTTGAGGTTTGGTGGGTGCCTGCGCCACTGGTAGTGCTGCGCGTAGTGCTGGTGGTGGCATACTGCGGCCAAGGGGTTCACGCCCATAAAGATTGACCACCGGCACGGGGCCGGTTTGTTTGATGCCATCGGGCCACCACTCGACGACTTCTTTCGTGTTTTTGTTTGTTCTGTTTTGCTGCTCTTTTTGGATATTGACAGCGCGCATCATGCCGCTCAGTTGCATTAGATGATGAGTGCTCAAAACACTGATGTCAAAACCTTCATCATCAAAATCTTCATCGCTCAGGGGCGGAAGCTTGGCAAAAGGAGTTTTTGGCAGATCGTCTATATGGCGATTGGGTTCTTCTGCAACGTCATACCCTTGATCTACACTCATTTGCTCCCATTTACCTGTCGTGATGAAGTGTTGTGGATGCTTGATGAGCCGATTGGGCCGGAGTCGCTTGGACATATCTGGGAATTGGTTATCCTGTTGCATGCTAACCTCTTTAAGGTCTAAATTATTTTATATCTATAAATAGATGGTTACATAATGATGAAGGCGCATAATTATGCGCCTTCATGCTTTTAGAGGTATCCGTGTTTTTGGTACCACGCCGCCGTCAAGCGCATTCCTTCGTCCAGGTTCACCTTTGGAGCATACCCTAGATCCTGTTTTGCGCGCTCAATAGAGTAGACACGACTATTGGTAAGAAATCTAACACGACTGCGTGTGAGGGGAGCTCGCTCTCCCTGAAATCCCGGTATCAAGGCGAAGCCATCTGATGCGAGATTAGCAAGCCATAGTGGAATACTGATATTTGGTAATTCTTTGCCAAGCGAATGGGCGATAGCGGTTTCTAACTCGCGCATGCTGACAGCACGCTCACCGGCAATATTATAGCTATGCCCTATGGCAGCAGGTTTTTCCGCACAGAGTAAGAAGGCATCGGTCATGTCATCAATATACACAGGGTGCAGTACGGCCCGACCTTGATCGATCAAACTGGGAATACCCTTTTTGATGGTAGAAAAAAAGCCGAGCAAGTGTAGATCACCAGGGCCGTATACTAAGCCTGGTCGTGCGACGCTGACCGGTAAACCGTCATCTTTGTATGCTTGTAAGGCGAGTAGTTCTGCTTCGAGCTTGGTTGCTTCGTAGGGATTGGTTGGCGCGAAAGGCGCGTCCTCGGCGGCGGGTGTTTTGCCTGTGACGCCATGAACGCCAGTCGTGCTACAATGCACGATACGTTCGACCTTGCTGGCCTTCTTACAGGCGTCAAGGAGGATGCGCGTACCCTCAACATGGGTCTGGCGATATAACGACGTGGCCACGCTGGGATGATAGAGACGCCCCACCAGATGATAAATGATGCTGGCACCCTCTACCGCTTGCTGTACCTGCTCTGTATCAGTAATTTCGCCACGAATAATGGTAACTGCGCTACCAAATTGCTCACGTGCTTTTTGCTCATCGCGTGCCAGCACGCGCACATCCTGTTTTTGTTTCACCAATGCAGTGACTAAGGCCGAGCCAAGAAAGCCCGTCGCCCCTGTAACAAGGATTGTCATAGTCTATTGCCTCGCTCCTGAATAGCCCTTAACGCTGATAGCGTTCTCTGGGCAAGCCTCATAGCAGAGCAGGCAGCGTTGGCAGGTGCTATAGTCAACTTTTAATGTTTTGATGTCAATGACATTGGGCAAGGGGCAGGCTTCGACGCACTTGCCGCAGCGTGTACAACTCTCTTCTTTGATCTGCGGGCGTGTGCCAACCAGTCCAGTACCGTACAGGGTGGTGCAAAGATGCTTGCCGCGTTCAGCTACCCAAGTGTAGGGGTAGTCAAGCGGATACATCATCCAGAAGATGAAGCGATAGAGTGCCTTTTGCACGGGCAAACGGAACTTTTTGATGACGCCGACATCTTCGCCGACGACATTCCACCATGGCTTGCCGAACTGCTCCAAGGCGATTTTCAAATGGGGGATGTCGCGGGGGTTGACATCGACCACTTCGCAGCAGGCGAGGTCAACGGCGAGGCTGTTACGCCCGGCAATGAGCACCTGTAGGTCGGCTTTGTCGCCATACAATGGACCTTCACCATCTTGGCCCACACTGCCATCGACAATATTGAGGTCTGGCTTGATGCCCAGGTTCATGTCCACAATGCTCTGGTCAATACCAAAGGTATGCATAGAGCGGCGGTCGGGCCGTGGCAAAATCCCCATCACGTTTTTCATGCTGAGGGTCATGGTTGAAACAACGTGCGTTTTCAGCACGGGCAGGTTGATCAGACGGGCTTCGCTCAGAATGCGTGGAATATGATAGCGGCGCAGTTTCTTGGCCCCATCTGGCTGGAGTTCCATCCAGTCGGCCTCGCCGCCTTCGGGATCGACACGCAAGATGCGAATACCGTTCTCCGCACAGAATTTTTCGACGCCTAGAATCGTGTAGGTGGCATCGCGGTCGAACTCGGTACCGGGTGTTTCGCAGAGAACTGGCTCTGCACCACAGGCACGTACCTCTTCGGCAATGGCCTTGAGGAGGGCAAAGCTGGTGGTCGAGCCTGTTTCGGCGTTGCGGCCCGCCACGAAGTTGGGCTTGAGAATGGCGATCTTTGCGCCACGGATGACGGACTCCATTCCCCCAATTTGTTCTATAACACGATGAGCGGCAGCTTCAATGCCATCAAACGTGCGTGTAATAGCAATGGTGTCTGTATCTGGTCTGGTGGCTAACATAAATGTATATATACCCCTTATTATTTAATCTATTTAGGTAACTATAGTATCTCTTTTATGGTACCTATCTTATCCTAAAAAGGTTCGTCTATCTACTAATATAGTACCTCTATCCGCTAACTGTGTACTTCCCCCGTTACTTTTGGGCGGTGTCACCACGAGTGGTGGCCCAAATTTATGTTGTACCTGGTAAATGGTAATCACAAGGTCTAACGAGTGGTCTTGCGATTTAAAGGTGGCAACTGGAATGGAATTGCTCAATGCAGTATTAATGATCTTATAGGTAGGATCACCTTGAATGT
Source organism: Ktedonobacterales bacterium (assembly GCA_038199755.1). Lineage (GTDB taxonomy): Bacteria > Chloroflexota > Ktedonobacteria > Ktedonobacterales > Ktedonobacteraceae > JBBPYR01. Next base: position 29,501 of record JBBPYR010000211.1, read on the forward strand.
CATGCAACATCTCGGAGTCCGCGACGATGTAATCGATGCGATCCGAATTGCCGTTCAGAATAAGTTTGTAAATCTCTGGGTCGGTGGCGACGTTGAAGTAGACATGGGCGAAGGGAAAGACGGCACCACTGCCAACGCTGGCTCCACCGGGTTGCCGCATGTCCATGTACAGGTAGCTGTTGATTACCACGAACGAGTTACGAGGAATATTCGTGCGTATCCATGACATAGCTTGTGTTTGGGCTGTTGTAGGGTGCTGTGTAAAAGGCAAGGTCGATGCCTGAATGTCGTACGGCACAATCGCGGCAATCACGCCGAGTATGAGCACTGCGCGTACCACGTCGAAGCGTACGAGTTTGCCCAGCCATCCCAGGATAGTATTAGCAGCAAAGGCGGCATTCATAGCGATCAATGGTATCAGCGGGATAAGGTAAAACGAGAGTACGACACCACCACGAATGAGCAAGAGCCAAAAGCTAATGGCGAACAATGCCAAGAGCAACTGTTTGCGGTTCCACCAACCTGCGATCAGGTTAAAGGCGACGGTGACGATGCTACAAATCATCAGCACTTTATCACCCACCCACCAGGTGTTCCAGCTTGCGAGGAAGGAGCCTTCCGTGTTACCACGCTGTACCTGACCGATATAGGTGCCGATAAGACTCAAGTGCTGATGGGTATCCCATGGTAACCACCCGGGCGGAAAGAGTTCACTACGCAGAATGGCCATCAGGACGAAGGCTGATGTAATCGCAATCGCGGTATAAATGAAGGCCACCATAGCGAATTTGCGCTGGAATTTTGAGGTGTAGAGCAAGGTGGCATAAATCATTACCGGCACAAAGAGAATAAAAATCTCTTTGGAGAGGATAGACATGCCAAAGGCGATGGCGGCACCAGCCACATAGAACAGGCGACTCTTGCCCACAACCAATAGGTACAGGGCAAGCAAGAGCCAGAAGGTAGCGATATTATCGAGTAAGGTCTGCCGCTGGTAGGTAATGCTCAGCGGAGACAGTGAGAAAACAATCATTGCCAGCAAGCCCGCTGTACGACTTGACGCCATGCGGCGCACAATCAGGTAGACGAGCAGAGAGCAACCGAGCGCATAGAAAAGCATGATTACGCGCCCCGTGTTGAGTGCGTTGCCGAAGGTAAAGAAGCCTCCCAGGAGTTGTACCCAAGCGGTGATCTGTATCCAACCTACAGGTGGATGACCATAGCCATAGGCATAGGGTGTAATCAAGCCATTCATGACGGCCCAGGCACTGGACATGTACGTGCCTTCATCCAATTCATAGCGCGGAAAATTAAACATGTTCAATGAGTGAGCAACCAGCGAAGCCGTGAGACCAAGCACTACGAGAATCGCCTCCAACCAAGAAGGAAGGGGAAAGCGCTTCTTTTTCTCTTGATCGATTGACGCTATCATAGGCATAAAGCGCGTTTCACTGGAGGCGATACGCTGCTCTTGCTGCGGCATGACTTTTGGTACCATGGTGGTACTGAGGTCTGTTGCTAATGGGTTACGCACATGTTGCGGTCGATACGCTGTTCGCACAAAGAAATTGGGATTACGATAAAGGATAAGCTGATTTCCAATGTGCTCCATATCAGGGTCGGGCATAGGCGCGGGTTTAACCAGCGGCATGGCGTCTTGCGGGCGCACTTGCAAGTTTCCACCAGCGGGTGGACTGGGAATGCGTAATCTGTTCGCCTGCTCATTTGGTCTATTGGGCAAGGGGGTATTCGGTATCCTGTTTGCTGGTGCTTGCTTAGGCGAAGCAGGCTGCGTATTTGGAGGCGCAGGACGTTGTTGGTCATGCAATCCCCCTTTGAGTTGACCAGTACCACGCAAAGGGGGCTGTCCAGGTTGTGGTGGTCGCTCCGGCTGTGCTGGTAGTACGGGTTGCTCTGATTGTGCTGGCTGCCCCTGTGCTCCATTTGAGCCAGTATTATTCATAAATGGCTGTACCTTACCGCCAGAAAATGGTGGGGGTGGCGTCAAAGGCATCGTGGGCAGTTGGGAGCCAGGATCAAGCCTTTGGCCCCGTCCCTGAGTCATTTGTCCTGGCACTGGTTGGGTGCTAGGCGTGCCAGGCGGTGGCGCGGGAAAGTGTTGCCCTGGGTTGCCCCCTTGCGCTGATAGTTGACCTTGTTCGTTTTGATTGGGTGTCTGTTTATATGAAGATGTCATATGCTTTTATCAATTCCTTATGCAGCAGCCTTGCCGCGATGTTGTCCAATATGTGCAGTTTTCTCCCAGTTGGTTGTGCCCTGGAAATAGCGGAACATGGCACGCATCGCGCCTATCCCCAGGAGAGCTTGATAAGGGAAGAAAAAGATCAACATGGCAAAAGCCTCACGCCAACTCCACTTGCGGTGATGAGCCCGTAAGAACTCATGTAGGCCTGCTATGTCAATGAAGACAGCCAGGGCGAAGCAGTAGAGCGGTAGGAAGGTAGCCATGGCCAGCCATAACGGCAACTTCACAAAGAAGAACATGATGATCGCAATAGGTATCATCAGAGCAAAGAATGCTTGCACCTCCGGCAAAATCAAGACATAGAAGGCGAGCAAACGCTGTGAGAGCTTTTCCAGCTTGAGCCATTCCCATTGAAAGAGAATTTGGATGAAGCCCTGATTCCAGCGGGTGCGCTGCTTAATAAATTGTTCTATACTGTGTGGCGTCTCTTCGCGTGTCACAAACTCATCGTCATAGATGATGCGAATACGCGCGTGGGAGAGGCTCAAGCGAATACCAAGATCAGCATCTTCAGTCAGACATGTTTCGTCCCAACCACCGAGCTGCTCCATCAGTGCACGCCTGACAAACACCGTGTTGCCGCCAAGAGGGGTGATGCCAACGCGTGAAAAAAAGTGTAACGATGATTTAAACCAAAAGAAGTATTCAAGCACATTCATGAAACAGAACCATTTTGTGTTGTGATTCATCAATTGAACACCACTTTGGACCACATCCACATCTTCATTGAGCATAGTGGTATTAATAATATTCAAGATATCAGGATGTGGCTCGTCTTCGGCATCGAAAATCGTCACGATGTCGCCACGCGATACTTTGAGTGCATGATTGAGGCCACGCGGCTTGCTGGTTGGCTTATTTGAATAGATGAGAATTTGTACATTGGCATCACCTAATTCATCGATTTTAGCCTGTGCCTCAGCAATAGTACCTTCATCATCATCACTACAAATGGCCATAATCTGCATTAATTCTTTTGGATAGTTAAGATCATACACTTTTTGAATGGTCTCGCGATACACATCCTCTTCATGGCGTGCTGGTAGCATGATCGTGAAGGAAAGGCATGGATCACGATAGACCGTTGGCGCATGATTCATGGATGCATTTTCTGGTTTTTCCCAGATGAAAAGGCGCAAACGAATATTAAAGATGGCCTGTATGGTCATCACGAGAATAATCAAGAGATAGATGAGCTGAAAGAATTGAACGAGAACGGTCAAAAACACTGTTTTTCCCTCTCTCTAAGGTAGAGATACCTCTTGTAGGCATCCTTGCAACTCTGAAAGTAGCAGTGCTCGCAAGGAGCGGATGCCCACAAGAAATGTATGTTTATAAGAATTGGATGCCTCTAGAGCTGGATGCCCACAAGGGGCATCCCTACTAGCAGGGTATATAATTGGCAAGCACGTCTTTTTTGTCTCCATTGCCGCATTGCGTGTAAGAGAGCGGTTTGACAGTTGGATCGTTAAGTGCTGGTACAACATAGTTATATGCCGTAGCGGGTGCGCTCCCGCGGTGTAGCGTCACGACCACAATGCTATCACCTGCAATACTGATGTTCTGGCTGTGCCATGAACTCACCGTCAGAAATTGATTGACAGGTGTGATCTGCGCCAGCTGCGGAATGTTTGATTTGTTCACAAACATCAGGCTCACTGTCTGATGACTATTATCCTCAGTCGCGTAGACACTGATCGGCTCACGCTGAATGGGTAAGGCGACGACATTTGCTTGCAGATGCGAGAAGAGTTGCATCACGCGCATCATCGGTGTTTCCTGCTGCCCATTGTTTACAAAGAGTGGATAAGGGCTATTTACATCGCTAGCTGAGAAGAAGGCATTATACTCAACTTGCTGATTCATCAACGTGCCAAGTGTGTCCGCCCACCAGAGAGCTGCCTGTCCGCGTGATGGGTCTTTGGCAGTACCCAGGCCAGAACCGGCACTCGGGTTCGTGTTGATTTCAGTGATCGCAATCGGCAGGTCACGGCCTATGAAATGCTTGATCGTTTGCCGCAGTTGGGGAATAGTATAATTCCACTCATCACTGCTGCTGGCAAGCAGGTTCGGTGACTGGCTGGCGTCAAGAAACTGATAGCGGTGGAACGAGACGCCGTCAAGCAGGTGATAGTGATGTGCTGCCAGATAGGGAGCATGCGTCTTCTCATAATTGCCCACACCTTCCAGAAATTGCTCCATCCAGAGAGCACCATTGACATCAGTGGGGCCAGCACCGATACCGTAGAACTGGCTAATTTCTGGGCCAAAGATCCTAATAGTTGGATTGTTCTGGTGCATGATGGTAGAGAAGGCGATAAAGGTTTGCACATAATCCTTCACTGTATAGCGTAGGCCTGTATCTGGATTGATGGTCATTTTTTGATCTGGCTCATTGCCAATCGTCCACAGCAATATCGGATGAAATGCATCTTTTGCATGTACGCCTGTACGAAATGTGCTTTTGGGGTTGTTCATATAATCAACCCAGTTACCAGCGAGGTTTGCCCTGGCGTTCAAGTCTGTGTAGCCCAGGGGCGCGCTGTTGATCGCTCCGGTGATATGTACCTGAAGCATGCCATCGCTATGCGTCTGGTTGAGCATCTTGCTAAAATCGTTCAGCTGATCGTAAGAAAGGATATGTTGCTCGCCCCATTCACCACCTGGGTAGCGCAAGAGCTTGACCTGAGCATCTTGGAGGTCGCTATTCATGAGTTGGGTGTCATGCATAAAGCCGGAAAATTTTCCGTCTGCTGACTTCGTATTAGTCAACGGAAAGACATTAAGGCCTGTGAGATAGGGACTGTTCGGGGAACTCTCACGAAGGTCGAGTAAGCCCGCTTGCTGATTGCCAACTTGGATTTGTAGCGTATCATTATCTGACGTGCCAACCATGCTAAATCGTAGTGCGGCAAAAATGAGGATAAAAAGCATGACGATAATGCTGATCGTGATGATGCGCCGTTGGCGACGACGTGCAGGTGAAACACGCGGTTGCTGAGGCAGAAGGTCTTTCCACCCCTGCTGCGGTGCTGCGTTTGCTCTATTCGGTGATGGCGTCGTGGGAGTTCTCGCGCCGTTAGGTCCCATTGAATTATTGAAAGCCATGCTACCTTCCTCTATCTAGGAAATGCTGATTCTATTTGTTTCGTTTCGTTTTTGTTGAGCATACTATCTACCGCACACCAACGCTGGTGTACGTTGCTACGTTTGTGCTTGATACATAGACATAGAAACAATCTATGCCTATGTATCAAGACGTGTAGTCCCTTGTTGCTACAACGGAACTGGGACATTTGGTTGTCTCTTGTTATTATCGGTTGCTTGCATCTGTACGCATAGGTCCAAAGAATGGACAGGGATCAATGAAGTTTGGCACTTTCTTATTTGCTACTATCTCCATGAAAGTAAACGCTACGAACGTGTATCGTCGCAAGGGTATTGTCGTGAAATAGTACTGATGGGCCTGTGAGCAGGGGGTATGATGGGTCGATGGTGTGCTGATGGCGGTGCCGCTATCGCCACATTGTAGCCAATCCATGCGCTTAGCTATTGCCACCGTGAAACGATTCGGATAGACTGTAGGAGAAAGAAAGCGATGGTAGCTTTAACTACCCTGCTGAAGGAGTATTTTTGTGTATGACTGATAGTCTTGATAGTCTCAACGTGGTAAGTACTTTTCAGTTTTCCCCGGCATCACAGGAGCGGCTACGCGAAGCTGCTCAAGCAGAGATACAGTGCATAAGCAGCACTGACGAGTTTCTGACGAGTTTGCAAGATGCGGATGTGCTGTGTTCGTACTGGGTACCCGATAACTGGCGGACGCTGGCACCGAGGTTGCGCTGGCTTCAGTATTCAGGTGCCGGTGTGGATGGTTTGGCTCCAACAGGTATTCTTGGGGAACAAAGCGAAGTAGTGGTAACTACCGCTGTTGGGGTACATGGTACGACAATTGGCGAATATGTCTTTGGTAGCATGCTGATGTTTAATCGTACATGGCCGGAGATGGTGCGCTTGCAGGATCGCCATGTGTGGCCGCGTAGCGCAGGGTGGTACAAGTTAGGGGGTCGTGAACTGGGCGAGCAAACGATAGGAATTATCGGCCTGGGTAGTATTGGTAAACGCATCGCACATCTGGCAAAGGCTTTTGACATGCATGTGTTGGCGACACGACGCTCGCTTTCCGGCCATGAGTACGAGCCAGATGTAGATACCCTCTATCCCGTCTCTGAACTGCACGAGGTGCTGCGGCAGAGCGATTATGTTGTCTTGGCGGTACCGCTTACCGCGGAGACGGAGAAACTGATTGGTGAGCCAGAGTTGCGCGCCATGCGTCCCAATGCCTACCTCGTCAATATTGCGCGGGGGCGTGTCCTTGACGAAAAAGCATTGCTGCGGGCCTTGAGAGAAGGTTGGATTGCGGGCGCGGGCCTTGATGTAACGGAAGAGGAACCGCTGCCACCTGATAGTCCCTTGTATGACATGCCTAATGTCATCCTTACACCACATATTTCAGGTGTGAGTATTCATTATGATAAACGCTTGACGGATCTCTTCGCTGACAATCTACGGCGTTATCGTGCTGGTCAGCCCTTGCGTAATCTCTACGATTCCAAAAGAGGCTACTAAGAAATCATTGATTCGGCTTCCATCGTGGCCAGCTTGCTGGTGTGAGGGGGAGTATCCGCTGATGCCCGCGTTTAGGAGCCAGGAGTCGAAAAGGAAGTGCTGCATATGAGTGTAGATCTAGGAGTAGTAAGTATCTTAGGGGCAGAGGCAGTGGGCCAACCGGGGCAACGGCGTTTTCGGCTCTTTGTGCGCAATGCACGGGGCTCAGCGGTCATGTGGATGGAAAAAGAGCAGTTAAATAGTCTCGCGCTCACCATTGATCGTTTCTTGGCGCAATTGACAGAGGGGCAGGTATTACGGATAGAGGCGCAAGCGGGCGGCTTTCATTCGTCTTCATCGTTGCCTGCCGATTTCCCTAATGCGCCAGATCATGAATTGCAAGTGGGACGTTTTATTCTGGGCTATGATGAGACGAACAAGACATTTGTGTTAAGCGCGGTGCCGATGGATGTACGCCTGGAGTTGGGACAGGAGCCAGAGTTGTTGCTGCGAGAAGAGGACGCAGTAGCATTTCGTTTCACGCAACACCAGGCCCAAAATTTGACGATTACGGTCACTTCTGTTGTATCGGGCGGGCGACCTGTGTGCCCTCTGTGTCGCACCCCCCTTGAAGGAGGGCCACATGCCTGTGTGAAGCAAAATGGGCACCGTGAGATTTTGCAGATTCAACGCGGTCTTGCAGATGAAGATGAAGAGGAATAAAGTGGGTCACCAGTGAGAGCCGTGCCAGAAATTTTGGCACGGCTCTCACCGGTGACCCACTTTATTCAAGGCACAAGTACTTATTGGCCTTTTGAAGATAGGTTTCCTCGTTTGCTTCGATCATGAGCTTATGAAGGACAACGACATCGGCATCAGGTAGATTCTCGACTGGTTGCAGACATAAGCGCATTGTGGCGTGCCCGTTCTCGATAACTTGAACATAGCCCCTGCCGCGTGGTACACGATAGACTCGCTGCGGAACGGTGGGACTGGGTATTTCGAGATACCCGCGCCAAATAAGTTGGCGAAACTGTTCAGGAGTCAGTATATCGCGTAAGAGCCCGGCGGCGCGTCGCTCCGCTGGCGACCAACCCTTGAGGTATGGCTGGAAAATGAGCCAGACCATAGGCGAGATCGCGAGGGCGATGACCAGCCAGCCCACGGCAGTAAGCACCTGAGGAAACAGGCTCATCCGCCGACAACTCGCGGAACCATAACGATCTGTTCAGCCGTTGCGTCGAAGTGCTCCAAGCGTTGAATCGGTTTGCCGGTCTCGACGCGGAATGCGGTGGCGCCCTTTGCGCGTTCCTGAGAAAAAATCCGCTCAGCTTCACGAATGGCGGCGATGGCTTCATGATCGCCTGCCAACGCCTTTTGGTCGTCCCAGGATACGCGATCGTCGCCGCGTCTTGACATAATCCGTAACATTCCCACAGTAGTTCCTGCCTTCCTTTTTGTGTCAACGCGTGATTAACGAACTGAACTACATGGTTCAAGCAGATCTGCTCAAAGACCTTGCTACGCCCTTTACAACACGCCCAATGAGGCTAGAGGGTTACGTACAAGGTGCCAGCTTTCGTGTTTTTGATGGGTGATATATCCAGATGTAAAAAGATACACGCTGAAGTGTAAATCCATCATTACTATTGTACGTAATAGCTGGCTGTTCGTCAATGGAAAGAGTGCCCAAAATGGTATGAATGCGCATACATCGCGCATTCATACCATTTTGGGCACTCTTTCCTTGCTTATGCTGTGTGTAGACGCGTTCCGCATTCGGGGCAGAAGCGTGCGCTTGCCTCAACAGAGACGGAACAACTGGGGCAAAAGAGGTCAGGTAGCGGTAATTTTGTACCACAGTCCTGGCAGAATTTCCCCGGTGGTCCCATGCGGCGACAAGTGGGACACATGACCGCGTCTGGATAGCCCGGTGTGCTAAAGCCTGCAATCGCGGCTGGCGATGGTGCTTGTGGCAGTGGCGAAGGCATGTGCGGAGTTGCGGCGGGCGTGAGCATGTCTGGTGTTGCCGCTGAGGGGACCGCGTTCACATTGAATGGTGGCGTTTGATACCCTTGCTGAATTTGCTGGCGTTGTGCCTCAATATTCAATTCGTGCTGATAGCCAGCTCCATCGGCTTTCAGATCGGGTGCGCAGTTTGTGCAGAGGTTGAGACGATGGTTATAACAGCGTTGGCATACGGTGCGATGGCACTTAGGGCACAGATGAAATTGGTCTTGTATCTCTGCCCACGACTTTTGCAGTGCATTCGCTTGCTCGGTGTGCCATTGTGAGCCATAGATTTTCTCACCCATTTCCGCGGCTCGTCCGAGGAAGCCGCCGAGCATACCTACGCCCAGATCCATCACATTCGAGACAGTGCTCACGGTGGAGCGAACTGGGCGTGTATCGACTGCCCAGCTACATTGCTCACAGGCGAAACGGAAGGCAAAATAGCCTTGATATTGGTTACTAATGTCTTGATAAATGCTAGGCACGACATAATGTTGCATGCTATGATCTCCCTGTATTACTTTGCTGTGACAACTGCGACCCCTACAATGCCAGGACCGGCGTGTGCGCCTAGCACAGCACCGAATTTTTGGGTATTCATTTTGCCGTGGTAGGTGGTCTGGAGTGCTTCTGTGAGAAGCTGTCCTACCTCTTCGTTCGACTCCATCAAGGTGATTGAGTCAATTGGCCCCATCTCGCCCACGAGTTGGGCGATGCGTGCATAGGCCTTGCTGCGCGTGCGTGGCCGCTCTACGGGCACAACCACGCCGTCACGCACCGAAATGATGGGCTTGACGCTCAGCATATTGCCGAGAAGCGCACCCGCCGCGCCTATACGCCCGCCGCGTTTCAGGAAGTCCAGCGTGTCAATGGCGGCTAGCAGGTGGGTGCGTGCTAAGAGATCAAGCACGAGTGCCTTGAGTGTCTCAAGGTCAGCCCCATCGCGGGCGGCCTTTGCTGCTGCGATAATGGCATGCGACATGCCCCCACTAATGCTGTAGGTGTCAATAATCTCAAGCGGCACTTTTTTTTCGTCTTCAGTCAGGCTGTCACGCGCGGTGCAGGCAGATTGATAGGTGCCACTGAGTTTGCTAGAGAGGTGAATGGAAAGAATGCCATCCGCTCCATCCTGAATCAGTTGCGTGTAAGCTGCTTGAAAGGCCGCAGGTGAGGGTTGGGAGGTACGCGGCAGATCTTTGCTGGTCGCCAATTTCTTATAAAAGCTGGCGTTATCTAGCTCGACGCCATCGAGATAGGCGTCTTCGCCAAAGAAGACGGTGAGCGGTACAATCGTGATGCCAAGCTTCTCCGCTTGTGACAGGGATAGATCAGCGGTACTGTCGGTGACAATACGTACTGCCATCGCTTGCTCCTTACTTTCATACGGTTGGTGCGTAGAGGCAAAGCTGTTGGCACTGCCCATACGCATCAACCGTATCTCTATGGTTTATTCGGCGGAAATAATGTAAGCATAATAGGGTTGACCGCCGTTGATAACTTCGATCTCAAGATGTGAATGTTGCCCTTTGATGATTTTCGCTGTCTGTTGTGCCTCGTCCTCGTTGACATCTTCTCCATAATAGAGGGTCACGATTTCGTAGCGGTCAATGTTCATGCGTTGTAGGGTATCTTGGATAACCTGTTCTTTATTTGGTCCGGCAATGGTCAGGTTGCCATTAATCAGTCCAATGTAATCGCCCTCACGCACGCGTACACTCCCAATTTGCACAGTTCGCACGGCAGTGGTGATCTCCGCGGTTTGAATGGCTTTTGCGGCCTCCGTCATCATCTCACAATTGCTGGCGAAGTCTGTGTCAAAGTTAAAGGCAATCATCGCCGCGATGCCCTGTGGGAGCGTGTCGCTAGGAACGACATACACGGTTTTCTTGGATAAACTTACGGCTTGTTGTGCGCTGAGAATGACATTGCCATTGTTCGGCAGAATGATGACTTGCTGAGATGGGACAGCCTCAACCGCGGCCAAGAGTTCTTCAATGCTGGGATTCATGGTTTGGCCACCCGATACCAGTGAGTTGACACCCAGACCTGTAAAGACCTGCTCAAAGCCTGACCCGAAGACGACGGCCACTGTGGCTATGTCTAACTGCTGTGGTGGTTGTGCATCCTCGGCGGCGTGCTCAGCCTCGCTTTCCGCGACGTAGGTTAGGCTTTGCTCTTGCAGGTTTTCAATGTTAATATCCAAGAGACTGCCCAGGCTTACGCCATAATCAAGAATTTTGCCAGGGGTGGGCGTATGGGTGTGAACCTTGAGCAACTTTTCGTCGCCTGCGACAACGGTGGAGACACCACCCATGTCTATGATCGCTTGACGAATGCTCTCTACATCCAACTGCTTTCCACGTAGGAGGAAGACGACCTCGTAGCCAAATTCTTCTTCAACCGTCACACGTCCCTTTTTGACGTGTTGCTCCTTGCTGACGCTCGTAGTGGCGGGAGATGATGGTGCCTGGGGTAGGGTGAGGGTGTCCATGGCAGCTTCGCCGCGAATGTAACGCCAGATGCCTTCGAGGATGGTGCAGAAGCCTTGCCCACCGGAGTCAACCACGCCTGCTTGTTTGAGGATTGGCAAAAGATCGGGCGTGCGGGCCACGGCCTGGCGTGCCGCCATCACGACATCTTGCATGAGGCCTACAAGGTCCTCTCCACGCTCGGCACTGGCGGTGGCTGCATCAGCTGTCTCGCGTACGACGGTTAAAATAGTGCCTTCAACTGGTTTGATGACGGCTCGATAGGCGAGGCGCGAGGCATCTTGGAACGCCTGCGCGAGATCAACGGCGGTAAACGACGCCTTCTTGTCGAGTCCTTGCGCCAGACCGCGCAGCGTTTGCGATAAGATCACGCCAGAGTTGCCACGCGCACCCAGTAGGGCACCATGCGCAATTTTGGCGGCAATGACGCCCGCCGATGTCTCGGCACTGGTCGCGATGTCGCGGATGGCCGCTTGCATCGTCGCTGACATATTCGAACCGGTGTCACCATCGGGTACGGGAAAAACATTGAGCGCGTTAATGGCCTCACGATGCTCTTCAAGCCAGGCTGCACCTGCCAGCATAGCTTTTTTCAGGTCCTGACCATCAAATATACTGATGCGTCGAGGGCGATGGCGTACTGCACGCGCTGATTGTTCCTGCATGGCGTCTTTGCTACCTCTTGTCTTTTGCTTGTTCGGCGAGAGTGTTTGTCGGACTGTGAATGAGTCCCTGTACGTTGACGTTGACTTGCGCCACAGGGATACCCAGCAATTTCTCGGTTGAGAATTTTACCATACTCATAACATTGTGTGCGATTTCAGATATCCGCAAGCCATATTCAAGGGCGACGTATACCTCAATGAACAGTTGATCGTTGACAACGCGCACCTGCACACCCTGATTGCTACGTTCCTGCGTCAGCAAAATGGCTTCTCCATTTACTAGGCGCGGTGACGCAATCCCGACCACTCCGTAGCATTCGTATATCGCTTGTACCGCAATGGTATGAATAGCGTTCGGTAAAACTTCGATTTTGCCTAATGGGCGCGAGCCGTTTTGAGGCTGAATAGTAGCTTTTGGCATAGGTATGTCTTCTCTCCACTCTTGCCAAATATGGTGATATCGGGTATACTCGCACAGACAGATTTGACGAAGAGGAAAATTGCCTCTTCGCTTGCTTGTGTCCTGCTCTATAACACATGAAAACATACGACATATGTTCTCTATAGAGGGTGCTTGTTCCTGATGCAGTATACCAAAGGACTCAAGGATAATCAAGTAAAGAAAGTAATAGATCAGGTCACTTTTTGAGAGGGAGTATATTGATATGGCTGCTGGTCGTTGTGATATCTGCGAGCGCAAACCGATGTACGGCAATAACGTGCCGCACTCACAGCATCGGACGCGCCGCCGTTTCGTGTTGAATGTACATCGTCGTCGTATCGAGATTAACGGCGTGACGAAGAATGTTAACATCTGCACCCGCTGCTTACGCACGATGAACAAAGTGCCTAAAGAACGCTAGAAGTTTTGGCACAGCTAAACAGCACAAAAAAATCTGCTAGCAGCAGATTTTTTTGTGCTGTTTAGTTTTGTTGAAGTCTTTTCTCGAAACGGGTACGCAGTTGGCCGCAGGCCGCGGCGATGTCGTCTCCGCGCTCGGCACGCACGCTGTTGCTGACGCAACTTTCGCGCAGGATGGCGCGAAAGTTGCGAATGGCATCTGGCCCTGATGGGCGATAGCTGGCAGCTGTAGCATTGACGGGAATGCAGTTGACGTGGGCAAATTGTTTGAGGGGTGCGAGTAGTGAGCCGAGTTGATGGGCGTGCGTGGACGTGTCGTTCACTCCCGCTATCAAGACGTACTCAAACGTTACCTGGCGACCCGTCTCGCTAATATAGTCTTTACATGCCGCTAGCAACTCTTGTAGTGGATATTTGCGATTGATGGGCATGGTTTGCCCGCGTAGTTCATCAGTGGGGGCATGTAGCGAGATTGCCAGATTGACCTGCAGCGGCTCCTGACTGAGCTTGCGAATGGCGGGAACGAGCCCCACGGTGGAGACGGTCATGTGACGCGCCCCCAGATTGAAGCCATCAGGGCTATTTAAGATACGCAGGGCTTGCAGGACGTTGTTATAGTTATGCAAGGGTTCGCCCATGCCCATGAGCACGATGTTGGTGATGTGGTCGATGGGCTTGCTGCCAGGGAGACCCGTCGCGACCCAGGATTTGGCACGCAGTTCGCGGGCAAAGTAGAGCACCTGCGCGACGATCTCGCCCGCGCTCAAATGGCGATCAAAGCCCATTTGTCCGGTGGCGCAAAAGGTGCAGCCAAAGGCACACCCAGCCTGTGACGAAACGCACACGGTCGCACGCGCACTGCTTTCACCGAGTGGGGGATAGAGCATCAAAACTGACTCAATCAACTTGCCATCAGGCAGTTCCAGCAGTAGCTTGCGGGTGCGATCATCCTTTGAGTGCGCTTCACTCCGCACCAGCATTGGGCCGATGCTGGCCTCGTCTGCCAGCTTTTGACGTAACGACTGTGGCAAATTCGTCATGGCCGAAAAGTCGTTCACGAATTGTTGATAGAGCCAATGATAGATTTGTTTGGCACGAAAAGCCGCCTCGCCATGCTCAACTAACCATTGTTGCAACTGTGGCAAGGTAAAGGCAAGAATATCTGTTTTCTTGATAGTATTGTGGGTAGAAGTTGTCTCGATCATAGTGTATCCATTATAGCATCATGTTGGGGTGTTGTCATAAAAAAGTTATAGGCCTCTTTGTGACAACACCCCAACATGATGCTCTATTCCTCGTCGTTACCCGAAACGCTAGTTAATCGGATAAATCCGCGAGGGCGGTCGCCTCAGATTCAGTAGTGGAGAGCACTTGGCGACGCTTGAAGCCAAACCAGTAGACGGCTCCGACGATGAAGAGGACGAGTAGCGAGAACTCGAAGATCGGGATACTGCCCAGGATGGGGATCGCAGACCAGGATGGAAAAGCAGCACTCATAAGCGGATTGGTGTAAGTATTGCGTAAGCCACCAAACCAGAGGAAGTTGATAAGCATCAATCCCCCATAGACCAGGGCAACGATGTTGATGAGGGTTCCCCAGCGTCCCAGGCTGAAGGGAGCCGGTATATGCGGCCAACCCTTGAGGCGGGCATTGAGCGAGGCAATGTTGTTCATGAAGTAGGCCAGATAGATGAGGCCCGTCGCACCTGTCACCAACACGCCGATGGCTTGGCTCACCAGGAAAGGCAACGCGGCCAGTACGCCGACGGCAATACCGGCCCAGATGGGCGTTTGCAGGTTACGATTGACGGTGCCCCACACGCGACCAAATGGTAGGCGACCATCGCGCCCCATGGAGAACATCAGGCGAATGGTGGCGGATTGAATCGCCAGTGTGCAGACGAAAACTGCGATGAGCACGATGAAGAGATAGACATTGCCCCAGAAGGAGCCGAGGGCATCTTGGATGATGGTTGGCAATGCCTGTAGGTAGTTGGGACCCTGGGCGATGCCTTCAATCTTGTTGTAGTCTTTGATCGAGAGCAAGGTGCCACCGAGGAAGAGCAGACCGGCGATAAAGGAGAGACCGATGGACCAGAGCACACCACGCGGGGCGTTGCGTTGCGGGTCCTTGGTCTCTTCGCCAAGTGTACCAGCGGTGTCGAAGCCATAGATGACAAAGAGGGACATGAACAGTGCCGCGGCGAATGCGCCAAAGTAGCTGCCGCCAAAGCCGGGTGTCCACGGTGTTCCGGGAGCCACTGCCGTGGTTCCAGTCGCGGGAACTGCCGCTTGCAGGTCGTTATGTGGCCCGGTAAACAAAAAGCCGAGCGACTGGTGGTTGTTGAAGAGTAGCAGGATCAGGGCGAAGCCGATCATGCCGACGATTTCGGCGACTACACCGATATTATTGATCACCGATACGAGCCGCACACCTGCAATATTGATTAATGTGCAGACAATCATCGCGATGAGGGCGAGGAAAACGGAACTAGGCATGCCGAGCAGCGTTGCGGGAATGCCGGGGAAGATTGCAAGCAAAGGAATGGGTATAGTGTAGGCTACGGCTGTCACGGTCAGGATGCCCGCGAAGAAGTAGACCCAGCCCGTAAACCAGCCCAGCGTGGGACTGGAGAGGCGTTTACTCCATTGATAGATGGAACCCGCGATGGGGAAGTGAGACGAGAGTTCGGCAAAGTTGAGCGCGACAATGAATTGGCCGATGGCGACGATGGGCCATGTCCAGAAAAAAGCTGGACCGCCTGCGGACAAACCTAGATAGAAGAGCGAAAATGTGCCGGTGGAGACTGAGATGTAGGAGAAGGCCACCGCGAAGTTCGAGAGGAAGCCGAGCGTGCGCTGTAGCTCCTGTCGATACCCAAGCTTTTGCAATAACGCTCTGTCCTGTTCATCCTGTGAAAGGTTGCTCTGTGCCATAGTGTTTGACGCCTCCTTGTGGTGCCTGTTGACCAACGAGTAGAAACGTACTTGTAATCAGCCTCGTCTTCGAGGATAGTAAGCGAGAAGACGAGTACGAAAAGGATGAGGTGTAACAGCACATGGTGGTGCGATATTCGCATGGAAAAAGCGATAAGGCCAAGGCATTC
Organism: Ktedonobacterales bacterium; assembly: GCA_038199755.1. GTDB lineage: Bacteria > Chloroflexota > Ktedonobacteria > Ktedonobacterales > Ktedonobacteraceae > JBBPYR01. Next base: position 45,511 of record JBBPYR010000211.1, read on the forward strand.
GTATGAACACACTGTGAAGCATCCGAAAATCGCGGTGGATGTGCTCTACATGTAATAAGTCTACCATAGAAGTCACGAATGAGCAATGGATGGGCAATACTGGTGATACTCCAGCAATGTGCCAATACCTGCAATGCCATGCTATGTTGCCAAGATATGCTGGCAAGACATACAATAATGATAGTTGCCCTTCTAAGGGCTATTTCAATGTAGACATAGTAGGGGATGTCCCGTGTGGGCATCCAGTAGGGGCGGGGGAGGCGGACGTGGCGGGGAAGGGACCCTTGGGTCGCCCGCGCCGGGGATAGCGTTGTCCTGGCTGGTATGGGCGACCCAAGGGTCCCCGCCACCCTCTTTCCCCGCCCCCGCCCCTACTGGATACCCACAAGGGACATTCCCTACTGGATGGTGAAAGGATATGGGTATGCGAAGTAAGATTACGGTGGTGGGGGCGGGCTTTGTAGGTAGTACGCTGGTACAACGGCTCGCCGAGCGCGATTATGCCGATATTGTGATGTTTGATATTGTGCCAAATATGCCGCAGGGTAAGGCTCTGGATATGCTTCAGGCAGGTCCTGTGCTGGGTTACGATTCGCTGATTACAGGTACGAACGACTACGCAGATACCGCGAACTCGGATATCGTGGTTGTCACGTCCGGCTTTCCACGCAAACCGGGCATGACTAGGGATGATCTGGTCAAGAAGAATCAAGAGGTAATTACACAGGTGACTGAGCAGGTGGTGAAGTTTTCACCTAACTGCATTATGGTGATGGTCACCAATCCCCTGGATGCGATGGCGCAATTAGCACTGCACATCAGCGGCTTCCCGCGTGAGCGTGTGCTGGGCATGGCTGGCGTCCTCGATACGGCCCGTTTCCGTACCTTCATCGCGCAGGAAGTGGGTGCCTCTGTCCGTGACGTGCAAGCGTACGTTTTAGGTGGCCACGGCGACACGATGGTCCCGCTTTCACGCATGTGTACTGTAGCGGGTGTGCCGATCTCAAAGTTGATCTCTGAAGAGCGCATTGAGCAGATCGTGGCGCGCACCCGTGATGGCGGGGCCGAGATTGTGAAGTTGCTCGGTACTGGTAGTGCCTATTTCGCACCGTCTGCCGCTGTCCTACAAATGGTTGACTCCATTCTGCTGGATAAGAAGATGATTGTGCCATGTGCCATCTACCTGCAAGGGGAATATGGTATCAAGGGCTTGTTCGTCGGCGTGCCCGCGCAACTTGGCGCGAAGGGCTTGGAGAAGGTGGTCCAGGTGGAGCTTAGTGAGTCGGAGCAGGCTGCCTTGCAAAAATCGGCCAATGCGGTGAAAGAACTCATTCAGGTGATGGGTATATAAAGAAGGTGGCAAGTATGAGCTTGAATGCGTTCAAGCTCATACTTGCCACCTTCTTTACTCGGGAAGTCCTGCAATCACTACGATATATTCACCCTTGAGTTTCGCCTGTTGCGCTGACGACAATAACACGGAAAGGGTGCCACGTTCAACTTTTTCAAACATTTTTGTGAGATCGTTGGCAATGGCGGCGGGACGATCACCGAAGACCGCTAGGGCATCCTCTAGAAAATCGACTAAGCGGTAGGGGCTTTCATAGTAGATAAGCGTATGGGGCGAGGATTGGTCGATGGCAAAAAATTTACGACGACCCACGGTCTTGCGTGGCGGAAAGCCGCGAAAGGTGAAGCTATGCAGCGGCAAACCTGAGAGCACAAGGGCCATCACAAAGGCCGTGGGGCCGGGAATCATCGTCACCTCAATCTCAGCATCTAGCGCACGACGCACGATTGAAAAGCCGGGATCGGAGATGCCCGGCGTTCCGGCATCGGTCACGACGGCGATATTGTGTCCCTGGAGCAGCAATGCTTCTAAGCGATTTCCTGCCCGTTGCTCGTTATGTTCGTGAAAGGATATCTGTGGCTTGTGAATATCAAAATGGTTGAGTAAGAGACCAGTGCGCCGTGTATCCTCACTCGCAATATAATCGACCGAGCGCAATATTTCTAGTGCTCGCAAGGTGATATCTTGTAGATTGCCAATGGGTGTTGCAACCAGATAGAGCATGCTATTCTTTCTCGCTATACATTGTTGTTTCTTTGTTATTTCTTTTGTAGCGTTGGCAGCATTGCCATGACATCTTGTCGCTTGACTTTGAGCGTATGGGTACGCGGGAAGTCCGTGTTAGGCCAGATGGTGCTGCTGCGAATTTGCTGGTGAGAGGCAAGCTGTTTGTTTGCTGTTTGCACCACGGCTTTTGCCTTCTCGGGCTCTTCCATCAGGAGAATGGCGTGGACTTCGGGTCCTTGATCTGCCTTTTCCAGACCAACGACAACCGCATCTTTGACACCCGGCAAGGTGTTCAGGACATTTTCGATGTCTTCTGGGTATACATTCAAGCCATTGGGGAGCACGATGATATTTTTCTTGCGTCCTCGTAAATAGACATAACCCTGTGCGTCGATTTCGCCGAGGTCTCCCGTATGATACCACCCATCCTCGAAGGCGGCGGCGGTTGCCTCTGGGTTATCGAGGTAGCCGGGGGAAATGTTGGGGCCGTGGGCGAGAATCTCTTTATCGGCGGCGAGACGCAACGAGACGCCCGGCAAGGCCTTGCCGATTGAAGCCAAGTTATGAGAATGTGGTGGTGTCGCAGTGAGGATAGGACTGCACTCCGTTGCCCCATAGCCCTGAATGATCGTGAATCCCATGTTCAACCACTTCTGCGCTAGTGTGGGCGGAAGATACGCTCCGCCAGCGAAGAAGAAGCGAAATTTCTTGCCGAAGCGTTGATGCACTGCTCGAAAAGGTAGCGCACGCAGGCCAAAGGGGATATAGCGTGCGCTACGATGCAACTGCTCCCATTGCCGTTCGCGCTTTTGGATGCGTACTTGGCGTTCAATATTGCTCATGAAAAGTTGCAGTGCTTGTGGAACCAGAGCGATACACGTGACATTCTGTGTGGAAAGTAGTTTGAGCAATACATCGGGTGCCAGTGTTCTGGCGTAAAGAATGCTTGAACCACAATACAGAAGTGCGACTTCTATAGTGAGTTCGAACATGTGCGAGAGGGGCAGCACCGAAAGCGCTCTATCGGTTGGACGAATGGGAACGACGGCAGCTGCTGCAATAACATTGCTGACAATGTTGTTGTGTGTGAGCATGACCCCCTTTGGCATGCCCGTGGTGCCAGAAGTAAAAACAATTTGTGCGAGGTCGTCTCCGTGTATTTCTGGCAGTGCCGCCGCATCAAAGCTAGAGGTTGGTAACGCATCGATATCCAGCAGGGACAGCTGTGTATCTGTGAGGGTTGCATACTGCTTTTGCGTGGTGATGAGCGTATGCGCGTTTGTCGCGGCTGCCACACGGTCTAAGAAATTCTGCTTACTGGAAACATCGAGGGGAACGACGGTCACACCAACCAGTAATGCACCGATATAGGCGATCATCCACTCGATACGACTCGCACCCCAAATGAGTATACGATCACCTTTCTTATATTTTTGCTGCTGTAAGTATCCCGCGAATTGTTGCGCTTTTTCTTGAAAGGACTGATAGGTAATGATAGTAAAGCCATTTTCTTCAGTTGGTTGCAGAAGTGCAGGGCGATCTGCAAAATGCTCGATACTGTGAGCAAACACCTCTACAATGGTATTCACAAAAATCTTCTCCTTTTTTGCATTAATAATGGAAAGCATATTTAAGTGATATGAGACAACAAAACGGTTGTGAAAATAGATTCACTCACTAAGCGGAAAATGAGTTCGTAGCCCTCATAGTATAAAGCAAATAGAAGTCTTTTACTAGTATGTTAAAAATCATAACCAAGCAGAGGGTATATAGTACTAGAAAAACGCATATTAACAAATGAGGGGCGAAAATATTGTTATACTCAGATAGAAAATATTGCTATACTTATTCGTGTTATACGGTGTGATACACATGTCAACTACATTTTCTGACATTTAAGTGTAAATCGCTCATTACATGATTAACAATTATATAATAATGTAAAATAAAACGTTTATTCGATAAGCAATGGGTTACAGAGTTGCATTAGTTCTCTCACAGAAGCACTATGTGAAATGTTATAGAGAATTGTAAAATTTTTAGATTGCAAAGAGAAATAGTTGCTATTTTCTTGTAGATATGCTACTATTGTGTTATTATATTAAGGTCGCTCTTTGTTTCTTTAGGTACCTTTGAAACTAGTTATGCGTCCTCAACTACTCGAAAGCTACTTCTCTGTGTTTCATAAGTACCTCACTTTTATGAAAGCAAGGGAGGAATGAATGATAAGCTCTGAAGAGCATACAATTAATAGACTAAGCGACCGATTATAGAATTATAATCGGTAAAATGTGTTGAAAGGAAATTAATTCCATGCCATCCCTAGAGACTGCCAACGTCGGTAAGGCTGTCGCCGCACGGGTTGGTACGAATATTCGCGAAGTTCGTACAAAACTCGGCATGACGCAGGCTCAACTTGCCGCCCCCGAATTCTCAATATCCTACATTTCAGCGATCGAACGCGGAAAAATACGCCCTTCTTTGAAGGCGTTATCGATTCTTGCCCGCCGCTTAGATGTTCCTCTCACATTTCTCCTTGAAGGTTCGCCTGCTGGTGCAGCAGAGGCGCGAGCCGTCGGTTATTCTCCCGCTGATGCAGGCCCCGATCAAAAAATAGATGTGGATTTGCTCCAGGCGAGTGTCTTTGTGCAGCAAGGTTCCTATAGCGATGCCGCGCAGTTGTTATTGCCCATTCAAGCTGAGCGCATCACCACTGATCAGGCCTATAGACTTTACTACCTGCGTGGTGCCGTCCACTTGGCGGAAGGTGAGTATCAGGAAGCAGTGGTTGACCTGCGGTCTGCTGTCTCGCAAGGCGAGGGCCTGAATGACGCGGAATATATTGAGCGTGCCAGAAATTTGCTGGGGAAAGCCTACTTCTCCTTGTACAATTATACATTGGCCATGGAAAACCATTATAAATGTAATCTGGCTATTGAGAATGGACAAATTAACGATCCCTTCTTTTCCCTCAATGTTTTCAACAATCTCGCCAATGATTACTTTCGCCTAGGCGATCTTGAAAAAGCCATTAGCTATTACCATCGCGCTCTGGACCTGCTCAATGGCATGGGCCAAGATAGCAAGAGCTTTGCAAAAAAATATATGGATGTAAGTCAGCAGTATAAATCAGTTGGCAAGTTTACCCTTGCCCGCGATTATGCTATGCAAAGTCTGGCCGTGTATGAGATGCGGCAAGAACAACGCCTTGTCGGATTGACGCATCAACAATTGGGCAAGACGTTAGAAAAGCAAGGCGAGCTGGAAACTGCCGAGGCTGAGTACCGTTGGGCGATTGAGATTGAACGTTCCTTAAATGATGAAGTCGCGGCTTCACAGTGTCTCACCTCCCTGGCAGAACTCTTGCTGAGGGGGAAGCGGCCAGAGGAAGCAGAACGTGCAGCGAAAGAAGCACTCGCGTATGCCCAGGCTGGTGGCGATACGCAAACACAGGGCCAGTCACTGATCGCGCTGGCACAGATTCGTCATCAACAAGGCAATTATCACGAGGCTGACCAACTCTTTGGCGAGGCTCTGGAGTTGCTGAATAAATCAAATTCCCACGAGGTAGCGGCGAGTGCGTACTTCCGCTATGCTAACCTTTTGGAGGAGCGTGGTGATGTGCAACGTAGCTTGACCGCTATCAAGCAAGCGTACGGGCATCAAATGCAAGGGAAACGTGGCGACCTCGAATAACGAAGAGGCGTGACGAAGACCGAGACAACCATGCGGCAATTCATGCATTGCATGAAATTGCCGCATGTTTCTTGTCTAGACGGTTGCACCCTGCTCGTATTTCTTGTAAAATGTGAGGAAAATAGGTAGCGGAGAGTTGACAACATGCCCTTTTCGGCCAGTGACCTTCGGTATAAACCCGAACAGAGTTATCCTGCACTGTATGCCTATCTACAGCGTCATGCGCAACGCCATCTTGGGTCGTTAATGTATGATGCCGTTGAGGTAGACACAGTGGTCAGTCATGTGGTGGAACAACTGGTCAAACTGGGTATTTTGGGTGCTGGTGATACCACACCTAAAAACGCATTAGATCATTTAAGTGACGCCCAGTTCTACTCCTTTCTTAATACCAGTGTGAAACACAAAGCGATTGATCGTCTCCGTAAACGCCGTTTACTCGTCAGCAATGCCACTGAATTAGAGGCTCCGGGCAGCGTAGAAGGCGAAGATAATCCCATGAATGATGCCGTGGAGTCCATCTGGGGAACGATTCCGTTTGCCAACCCTGAAGAGATTGCGCTACACCTTGCCGCAAAGCGCGAAATGCGTAGTATGCTGAAACACTGCATTATGAAGCTAGGCGCGGCACCTCGGCAGTTACAGGCGGTCATTCAGGAGTTGCAAGAGATCGGGGCGATTGACCTCTTACACACTCTTCAAGAAGAACTCCTAGCTTATTTCTCAACTGCTTCTCCTCCAACCCCTCTGCCCTCTTCACCTACCCCCCATATCAGCCAACATAAAGATCATGCACACAAAAAGCTGCGCCATTGTTTGCAACAGCAAAGCACGAATTTGATTGTTATCATTGCCTTGCGTTTAACAGAATATGGAACACGTTCATCTGACACGGATGGACACAATGACTATATTGTAGAGATACAAACGCTGGCACAGAATGACCTTACCGAAGATGCCGTAAAAGAGGGCTTGCATGCATTGGTGGCTGAGCACCTCCTGAACTGGCAGGGAGAGCCGAGCGTGCGTTTTACGTCTGTGCAGATGAAGCATCTGACCCGTTATTATCGCGATGAATGACAACACTCGCAGTGGGGATGCCTTTCGTGAATATTCATCCAAGGGTGTAGGCATGCATTTACTGTTGAGTTCTAAGATACCGTGGGGCAATAAAGTATGGAGCGTATGGATAGGGATAGTATGCATATACTGGTTAGCCAGTTTTTCAGGAGAAACGCATGAGCGAACAGGAGAAATTTGAGGGAATGCCCAATTCCCCCACAAGCGAGAGGGCATTAGCACTGTGGCTACAGCAGGTGTTGCAAATACCTGCCAGTGAAATGGATGATCCACAAAAAGAACAGAAGGTGGCATCAGAGCTAACAGTGGGAAATGGCTATCACCCAGCCTTTCAACAGCAGTTGCCGGACTTTATCATGGCCCTCCTCTCCAATGATGCCCAGGCCACTATCCACTATGCACCATTGCTTTTTCATCTCGCAGGCTGCCAGGACTGCCACACAAGTTACATTGAACTCTATACAGCCATGCGTGAGGCGATTCAGCCGCGCGAACCACGCCCAATGCTGGGGCAGGGAACACGCACCTTAAATGCTATGCCGCCGCGCATGTTGAGCCATCTTTGTGAAGTTCTGATCAATCAGGCGGAGGCCCTCCTCTATCAAGAGCGTCATGAGCATAGCAATACAGAAGAGGCGGCTCGTTCATTGCTGCAACTTGCTTTGCGTGTGAGTGCATTCATCGCCCAAAGCGCCGTACGCCATCAGGCTCTGCATAATCTGGTGCGCGTGGCGAGCCTTGCCGATGGTGCTCCCAGTCCTACCTTCAATGATCCTAATGTACACATGTATACTCCCACGTTCAGTGGCGTGGGCGGTACACGCGGTAAAAAGACGGTGCGACGTGCTGAAACTGCGCGTTCGGCACCGCAAGAGCACCCGATTATCCAACTCCAGTCGCACGCGCTGGAAGGGCATATTACGCAGAATGGACAGATGCTTGAATTGCATCTGCATGGCTTGCACGAGACCCTGCGCGGAAAACTGATTGAAGTAGCGGTGCCGCTAGGGTCATTGTTGGAGCCTGTGCGTTGGCTTGGTGGCGACCCACGCCATCTGCGCAGTACCACGCCAGTGGATGCCTCTGGCGCGATTGTGATGCCGTTAGGCGAGACAACGCTCAACCTGACCATTCATGAAGAGTATCACCTGCTTGAGGCCATGTTCCTGCTGTTGGAAGTGCGTGCAATTGCATAGGATTGTATACATAATAGGTACGTGGGAAAACTATGAGTGCGGTGCAAAATCTACGGTTCCGCTTTTGCCGCCGCTCTTCTGTGCGACATAAGCCTGCTCAATCGTAATGGTGGTATCGACGCCTTTACACATGTCATACATGGTGAGGGCCGCAACCGTCACAGCTGTGAGAGCCTCGACATCGACGCCCGTTTTGTAGGTCGTACGTGTGCGTCCCTCAATGTAGATCAGGCCTGCCTCACTATCAAGCGTGAAGTGCAGGTCGATATGCGTCATTGGTAGTTGATGACACAGCGGGATGAGCTGCGGTGTCTGCTTGGCGGCCATGATGCCCGCGATCTTTGCCACC